>CACYWI010000108.1 GCA_902778045.1 uncultured Eubacteriales bacterium | reverse complement strand
CTGAGCCCCGAGGACGGCTCGGACAGCGTGGAGCGCCTGGGCGACCATGCGGACAGCCCCTACTTCAGCCGCCTTGATTTCTACAACATGGAATCCACCGACACGCTCACCCTGCTGCCGCACTTTAAGACGTACCAGCAGACCAGCGAGTGGAGCTGCGGCGTGGCCAGCGCGCTGATGGTGCTCAACTGGTACGGCAAGCTGGGCGAGTATAACGAGCAGACTCTGGCTGAGCTGCGGCCCCAGGGCGCAGAGCCCGGCGCGACCAGCCTGAGCCAGATGATCGCTATGTTCGACGGTGTCGGCGGCTTCGACTGCTATTCCGCCATCGACGCCGGCGAGGCGGTGCACGACATCTTTACCTTCGACTACATCCAAGAAACCCTCGCCGCGGGCAACCCCATCATGATCGGCTGGAACGATTGGGGCGGGCACTGGCAGGTGCTGATCGGCTATGACAATATGGGCACCGAGACCACGCAGGACGATGTGATCATCGTGGCCGATCCCTACGATACCACTGACCACAACCAGGATGGCTATGGCGTCTATGGCGCGGAGCGCTTCCTTTACAACTTCACCTTCTACAACTTCTTTGAAGGCGACGAACTGAACGACATGTGCTTCCTGGTGGCCGTGCCCCAGGCGTAAGAGCGACAAGAAAAACGGCACTCTCACCTCAGCGCGACGCGACGGTCCGCGAGGTGGCGACGGACTGCCATACGGCGGTGGGCACGGTGTACAACTACTTTCCCTCCAAGGAGGCGCTGCTGGCCACCGCGCTCCAGGGCTTCGCCCCCATGTATCACGAGATCACGTCCGTCCGCTCGCTGGGCTGATGCGAGGCAAAAGAGTGCGGCTTCCCGCGTGCGCGGGAAGCCGCATTTTTGTTATGCTCACGACGCTTCAAGACTGTCCTTGACCGCATCCAATGCGTACAATGCGTCGGGATCGATGTCGATGCATGCATAGGGATCGCCGTTGCGCTCTATATCCCAGGCCAGCGTATCGTTCATGATGCAGCAGCAATTCATGAAGGTGTCCATGCTTTGCAGTGCGCGGAACACCCCCTTGTCAAGCAGAGGCTTGACATCGTAGGATACGATCTTGCCGTCGGAGAAGTAGACGGCCACGGTGTAATCCTCGCGTGGAAGAACCTGTACGACCTCCGGGTAATATGTCATCTGCATAATCGGCCTCCTACATCAGCGGGGCGATCCTGTTGAGCGGCTCGTGGTCCTTGGCAAGCTCCCAGTTCTGCATCAGCTCGTCCTGGTGTATGACCGCCCATGCCAGCACCAGCTTGAGCTGTCGGGCGGGGAGCGCGCCTTTTGAGACGCGCGTTCAGAATATCTGAATATCTATGCTTGCCTTTTGCCTGTTATATTCGGCATGAAAATGAGGCGGCATATGATCGTCATAGTACAAGGTGACCCGTATCCCGAAAAACAAGGCTATCTCCGGCATTGCAGCGACCTCCCTTTCATACACAGTATACCATTTTTCATTCAGATCATCAACCCCGCTATCTTTCCGGCTTCCACCCCGCCAGCGCGGTGCGGCCCTCGGGGGTGACGGGCTTGATCCATTTGCCGCCGTACAGGTGGCGCTGCATCAGCAGGTAGCGGATGGGCTCGTCGACATAACAGCAGGCGAATACAATGAGCGTGGGGGCGTGGAATACCATGCCGGTCAGCCACACGCAGGGCAGCACCATGGCCCACATGAACACGATCTCCAGCACCGTGCCGTAGGTGGCGTCGCCGGCGGCGCGGAAGGTGTCGTTCTGGGTCCAGTTGCCCATGCGGATCAGCGCGGCGACGGCGTACACGCAGATCAGCCCGAAGGCGATGGCGAAGCTCTCGCCCCGCATGCCCATCATGGTAAGTATCGGCGTGTGCAGCGCCACCATCGCAAGGCACAGCAGGCTGATGAAGCCCTGGCACAGGTATACCAGCCGCCAGGCCCGCTTGTAGGCGGTGTCGATCTCGCCCGCGCCGACCTTGGTGCCGATCAGCACCGACGAGGCGTTGGAGAAGCCGGCGAAGAAGCCGATCACCAGGCCCTCCAGCGTGCGGAACACGGCGATGGCGGCGATGGCCTGCTCGCTCTGGCGGCCCAGCACGATGTTGATCACCATGTTGCCCACGCCGATCAGGATCTCGTTGCACAGTATCGGAAAGCACTTTTTAAAGTAGGCCCGCACCAGCGCGCCGTCCCAGCCGAAGTGGCGCTTTACGGCCAGCAGGTAGGGGTGCTTCCTGCGCCGGGCCAGCGCCACCACGACGGCCAGGTTCACCACCTGGGCGATCACCGTGGCCAGCGCCGCGCCGCGCACGCCCATGGCGGGCAGGCCCAGGTGCCCGAAGATCAGCACCCAGTTCAGCGCGATGTTCACCGCCACCGCCGATATGGAGCCGTACAGCGGCAGCCGCACCTGGCCGGTGCAGCGCAGCAGCGAAGCCATGGCCATGGACAGCACCATCAGCGGATAGCCAAAGCCCACGATGCGCAGATACTCCACGCCGATGGCCTGGATCGCGGGCTTGTCGGTGTACAGCCGCATCACCGCGCCGGGGCACAGCACGGCCAGCGCGCCGAACAGCAGCCCCACCGCCATCATGCAGGTCAGCGTCAGGCCGTAGGAGCGGTTGATGCCCTCGTCGTCCTTCGCGCCGAAGTACTGGGAGAAGAACAGCATGCCGCCGCCCACAAAGCCCCAGTAGCCGGAGAACATCAGCGAGGAAAACTGGGCGCACAGGCCCACCGCGCCCACCTGCTGGGTGCCCAGCGAGGCGATCATCATCGTGTCCACCATCGAGCCCGTGGTGGTCAGCAGGTTCTGCAGCGCCACAGGCACGGCGATGACGGCGACCTTCCTCAGGAAGTCGCGCCAGGGGAAGGGGGAAGAACGCATGGGGGACATCCTTTCTTGCATCTCTCAGCCCTGTATTTCCTTCCGCATTTCCAGCGCCCTTATCGGCATGCGGGTGGTGATGTTCAGCACGCCGGCGCGCAGGAGTCCAGCAGGAGTAGTGGCGGGCGGTTTCCGGGGTCAGGGAACCGGGGTCCACCCTGGGGTAGTGGATGTTGATGGCCGGATGACCGCGGCGCAGCACGGCCTCCAGGGGCTGCTGCCGCTCGTCGGGCTGCAGCAGGAATTCGTTGTACCAGATCTCGGCGGGCCTGTCCCTCAGGAAGCGCTCGTCCACGGGGCACACGCTTCCGGTGAACAGCAGCCTGCCGGCCATGCCGCAGCGCTCGGCCACGGCCCAGACCTGCTGGGTGAGGGCCTCCTCCTTCAGGTCGATGTTCACCATGATGCTGTCGTTCAATTCGCGTACCAGGCTCAGCGCGTCCTCAAGGCGGGTATACGCCACGCCGACTTCCAGCGGGTTGTGGGAGAGCACCGGCCCGTCCTCCCCGGCGCGCACGTCCATCTCCAGGGCGTCCGCCCCGCAGACGGCCAGTGCGCGCAGGCTTTCCAGCGTGTTGGCCGGGGTGTTCTCCGCGCCGGCGTGGGCGGTGATCATCGTGTGAATACGCGTTACAGACATATTTGCAGCCTCCTGTACTTCAGCGGTCCTGTTATCGCGTTCATTGTAGCATTTCCATGTAAAATGTACAATAGGTGCGCGGCGTTCAGATACATCGGCAAGTACATGGCCTTTTTTTACAATCTGCGTAATAATTGTTGACAAACTGTGCTCTGGAGCGTATAATCAATACATATAATGACAGGATTGTTAAAGAAAGCATTTAATGACGAGGGCTCTGTGGAGGTGAGGCGGTTGTCTATGGTACAGGCGATGAAGCCGAAAAACATGGTGCGAGCGCTGGGAAAGAAGCGGGCAGGGGGCGTTATCGTCCTGCTTGTGTTCATGCTGTTCTTCTATGGGCCCTTGCTGTACATGCTGCCGCTGGCCTTCGCTAACAAGTATGAGTACCCGGCGCTGGTGCCCACTTCCTATGGCTTCCAGTGGTGGAAGTACGTGCTGGACCAGCCCACGGTGGTGGAGGCCATCGTGAACTCGTTCCTGTTCGCGATCTGTTCCACGGTGCTGGCGCTGATCATATGCATCCCGGCGGCCTACGCGCTGGCCCGGTTCCGCTTCAGGGGGCGGAAGTTCATCATGCTGCTCTTCCTGATCGGCAACGCCTTCCCGAAGATCGGCATGTACACGTCCATCGGTATCATCTACTACAAGATCGGCCTGATGGGCACCTTCCTGGGCGTGCTGCTGATTCACATGCTGGGCACGATGATGCAGATGATCTGGCTGCCGGCCGGCGCCTTCAGAAGCGTGCCGCGCCACCAGGAGGAGGCGGCCCGGGATGCCGGCGCGGGGCCCGTGCGCACGTTCTTCCATGTGACGCTGCCCATCGCCTGGCCGGGCATCGCCGTGGCGGCGATGTACGCCTTTATCGGGTCCCTGGGCGAGAGCGTCGGCACGCTGATGGTCGGCCTGCCCAAGTACCGCACGATGATGACCGAGATGTACGGCGTCATACTGGACTTCCCGGCGACAGCCGGCGCGGTGTTCGCGCTGATCATCATCATTCCGAACATAGTGCTGCTGTTCCTGATGCGCAACTACATCGGCGGCGATACCCTGGCAAAGGGCTTCAAGATGGGCTGAGCGCTGCGCGCGATTCGATATGAAGGAGGCTGGATCTCTTGGCGAACGCAAAACTTGAAATCGTCAACATGACAAAGCTGTACAACAACGGCGACGGCGTCAAGAACATCAATATCAGTGTGGAAGAGGGCGAGCTGATCACGCTGCTGGGTCCCTCCGGTTGCGGCAAGACCACGATCCTGCGCGCTATCGGCGGCTTCAATGACATCCAGAGCGGCGATATACTGATCGACGGCAGGTCCATCATCAATATGGCGCCGGAAAAGCGCCCCACCGCCATGGTGTTCCAGAGCTACAACCTGTGGCCGCACATGTCGGTGTACGACAACATGGAATTCGGCCTGAAGCTGCGCAAGGTGCCCAAGGCCGAGCGCAAGCAGCGCATCACCGAGATGCTGGAGCTGGTGAAGATGCCCGGCGTGGAGAAAAAATACCCCGGGCAGATGTCCGGCGGCCAGCAGCAGCGCATCGCCATCGCCCGCAGCCTGCTGCTGAGGCCGGAGGTGCTGCTGCTGGACGAGCCCTTCTCCGCGCTGGACGCGAAGATCCGCCAGCAGATGCGCGAAGAGCTGCGCAAGATCCAGACCGACCTGAACATCACCGTGGTGTTCGTCACCCACGACCAGGAGGAGGCCATGGCCCTTTCCGACCGGGTCATCGTGATGAACAAGGGCACCATCGAGCAGTGCGGCGCGCCGGCGGAGATCTATGACCGGCCCGTCAGCCGCTACGTGGCGGACTTCATCGGCGAGATGAACTTCCTGCAGATCAACGGCAAGACGCTGGCCGTCCGCCCGGAGCACGTGCGCGTGCGCAAGGGCACCGGCGGCGAGCTGGACGGCTTCGTGCGCACGGTGATGATGCTGGGCCACTATGTGGAGATGACCATGGATACCGACTACGGCATCGTGAAGACCTTCATCTCCGAGGAGGAGGCCCGCGAGTATCACAAGGGCGATCCGGTGGCCATGGACTTCTCCAAGTCCTTCGAGTATTGATCGCGTTTTCCACTGTTCTCGGGGCGAGCGAAGAGAGGATCCTTCGATTCCGGCGTCGCTTCCGCTCAGAATGACAGTCCGCGTCCAGACATCGTCATCCTGAGCAAAGCGAGGGATCTTCACCCGAACCAGAGGCGGCATCCCAATCTGTATCTATGGCAAGTGCCATAAAATAAAAGGAGGAAACCCGCATGAAGAAGCTACTGTCTCTCGTACTGGCCGTCATGCTGCTGGCCACCTGCGCCGGCTTCGCGATGGCGGAGGAGAAGCCGACCGTGACCATCTGGTCCACCGGCTCCCAGAACGTGGCCGACCTGTTCACGGCGCTGTGCGATGCGTACAATGCCAAGGAGGATTCCAACTATACCGCCAAGCTGCAGTTCATTGCCAGCGGCACCGGCGACGAGGCCCTGAACTCCCGTATCGGCGCTGCCTTCCAGACCGGCCAGACCGGCACCGACTTCGACGTGATCGCCGAGAATACCGCCAGCTTCCAGTCCTACGTGGACGAGGCCGGCAGCGAGGATCTGTTCATCGACTACGATCCCGCCAAGATCCCGGGCCTGGAGAACGTGGGCCTGACCCCCGTCATCTTCCCGACCAAGCTGGTGCCCTATCGCGCCACCACCGTCGTGTTCGCCTATGACTCCGAGCGCATCCCCGAGGAAGAGCTGCCCCACACCTGGGATCAGCTTGCCGAGTGGATTGAGGCCCATCCCGGCCGCTTCGCCTACAACGATCCCGACACCGGCGGCGCCGGCAGCGGCTTCGTGCAGTCTGCGATCTATCGCCTGATCGACGACGAGTCCGCGAGGCTGTCCACCGACAAGAAGTGGCTGGATTACATGCAGCCCGGCTTCGACTGGCTGGTGAAGATCCATCCGTTCCTGTACAGCACCGGCGGCAGCGTGCTGTATCCCGCCAAGAACCAGGGCACCCTGGATCTGCTGATCAACAAGGAAGTGGACATGATCCCCGCCTGGGCGGACCAGATCCTGACCAACATCGCCAACGGCACCCTGCCGGAGACCACCCGTATGTACCAGCTGGACGACATGGCCCTGACCGGCAGCGACGTGTCCCTGGGCATCACCTCCATCGGCTCCAATCCCGATGGCGCGCATGAGTTCATCGCCTTCGTCATCAGCCCCGAGGGCCAGAAGATCTGCCTGGAGAACATGAAGGCCATCCCGGTCATCAGCCCCGATCTGATCGACTCCGCCGAGAAGGACCTGGTCGCCTCCCTGGGCGATTACAGCTTCATCTCCAACGGCAACCTGTGGAAGGAAGACATCTATCCGCTGTGGCAGGAGACCATTCTGCCGCTGTAATCCGGACGACGGTTACCTGACCTGCGGGGGTCCAAATCCCCCGCAGGGATTTTCCCGGCTGTAGAAAGGGTGTGGACGTATGGTCAAGAACAAGAGTAAATGGAAGTCGGCAATGCTGATCGTGGGCTTTTTGGCGCCCGCGCTGATCGTGGCGCTGGGCATCGTCATCTATCCCATCATCAATACCATCATCAAGAGCTTCCAGGACCCGTCGACCGGCGCTTTTACCCTGGAGAACTACAGCTATCTGTTCACCAACAAGCTGGCGCGGGCCCACATCTGGTACACCATCTGGGTGACGGTGCTGACGGTGGTGCTGGCCATCTTCTTCAGCTACCTGCTGGCGCTGTACCTGCGCTTCTCCAACAGCAGGATCGCCAGCGTGATCCGCTCGCTGTACCTGCTGCCCCGGTTCGTGCCGGTGCTGGTGGCGGTGTACGCGCTGAAGATGGTGCTCAGCGATTCAGGCCTGATCAACCGGCTTTCGATGCTGCTGCCGGAGAGCTGGGCGCTGCATAACTTCAAGCCGGGACTGCTGTACAACGCGAAGGGCATCATATTGGCGAACCTGTGGTTCAACATCCCCTTCGCCACGATGATCATCTCCGCCGCGCTGTCCGGCATCTCCAGCAGTATTGTGGAGAGCGCCCAGGATGTCGGCGCGGGCAAGATCCGCATCTTCTTCAAGATGATACTGCCGCTGTCCATCAGCGACGTCATGATCGCGGCGACGTTCGTGTTCATGAGCAACGTCTCCTCGTTCACCACGCCTTACCTGATCGGCGCGAACCACCCGATGATGCTGGGCGTCTATCTGCGCAAGCAGTTCTCCAGCCGCAAGTACGAGCTGGCCGCCGCGGTGTCGTGCCTGATCTTCCTGTTCTCCTCCATCTCCGCCATCGTGTACATCTACACCAACCTGAAGGAGAAGGCCTGGGAGCGGGATTGACGCACCATTCCCATTGATATGCAACAGGGATGAGGGAATAGGCAACAGGCAATAGGAATTGTGGCTGCCGCGACCAGAAGCCTTTCTCTCCAACATAACGCGAAGATCCTTCGCTGCGCTCAGGATGACAACGACGCAAGCCTGTCATCCTGAGCACAGCGAAGGATCTTCGCGTTGTGTAAGGGGGAACCGGCGTTCCCTCGGTTATTCCTATTGTCTATTGCCTGTTTCCTGAATTGGGCCTGACAAACGCGAGCGCCCAATGCTGCGCATTGGGTCCCATCGCGCACGGACGGGTCCGTTCGACGGGGGCCTGCCATCTCGTTCTCGTGGAAAACGGTGCAATGTGCCGTTTTCCGTGCGCTCGATGCCCCATAGGGGGAAGGCTTTTGGCGGGAGGTCGTGCGAGGGCGACCTCATCCGTCATTTGCTCCGCAGGCTCCGCAAATGCCACCTTCCCCATAGGGGAAGGCTTTTGGCAGCGGTAGCCGCTATTCCTGTTCCCTAATCCCTAATCCCTGTTCCCTAATCCCTGTTCCCTTGGCCATTTCTATTGCCTATTGCCAGGGGCTGCCGCCCCCATCTTGCTGAAAACAGTCCACCGGACTGTTTTCCGGGCGCTCGATGTCCCTATTGCCTGAATTACTTCCTCCACGCGCTGGGGCTGACCAGCATCAGCACGGGGAAGATCTCCAGCCTGCCGATCAGCATGCACAGGCTCAGCACGATCTTGCTCAGGTCGCTGTAGGCGGCGAAGTTGCCGGTGGGGCCGACCATGCCCAGGCCGGGGCCGATGTTGGACAGCGTGGCGATCACAGCGGTGAAGTTGGTCTCAAAGGAGAAGCCGTCCAGCGACACGATCACCGTGGCCAGGATCAGGATCAGGAAGTAGGCGAAGAAGAAGCCCTGCACGCCGCTGAGGATACCCTCGTCTACGGTATGGCCGTCCAGCTTCACGGTGTTGACGGACTTCGGGTGCACCGTGCGGCGGATGTCGCGCACCATGCTCTTCACCAGCAGCTGCAGGCGGATTACCTTGATGCCGCCGCCGGTGGAGCCGGCGCTGGCGCCGATGAACATCAGCACCACCAGCAGCACGCGGCTCAGCTGGGGCCACAGGTCGAAATCGGCGGTGGCGTAGCCGGTAGTGGTCATGATCGAGGAGGCCTGGAAGAAGCTGTACCGCAGCGCCGTGAAGAATCGATTGCCGTACAGCGGCATGATGTTTACGGCGATGACGACGCTGACGGCCAGCAATATGCCCGCATACCAGTGCAGCTCGCTGTTGCCCAGGGCCGCCTTCCAGTTCCGGTGGAGCATGTAGTAGTAGATCGAAAAGTTCACGCCGAACAGCGCCATGAACACGCCCACCACGATGTCCACCGCCGCGCTGTCGAAGTGGGCGATGCTGGTGGCGTAGGTGCCGAAGCCGCCGGTGCCCGCCGCGCCGAACATGTGCGTCAGCGCGTCGTACAGGTTCAGCCCGCAGAACAGCAGCGCTGCGACCATCAACAGCGACAGGGCCACGTACAGCTCGTACAGTATCTTGGCGTTGTTGGCCACCCGGGGCACCAGCTTGTCGGTGCTGGGGCCGGGGGATTCGGCGCGCATCAGGTGGATCGAGCGCGCGCCCATCTTGGGGATCAGCGCCAGCGACAGCACCAGCACGCCCATGCCGCCGGCCCAGTGGGTGAAGCTGCGCCAGAACAGCAGGCCCTTGGGCAGCGCCTCCACGTCGGTGAGGATCGTGGCGCCGGTGGTGGTGAAGCCGGAAACGGTCTCGAAGAAGCAATCCACCAGCGAGGGCACATAGCCGCTGAAGTAGAAGGGCAGCCCGCCCAGGAAGGACACGATGATCCAGCTGAAGGCCACGATGGCGAAGCCTTCCCGGGCGCGCAGCGTGTCCCGCCGGGGCTGGATCAGCGCCAGCGCCGTGCCTACGGCCAGCGCGATCAGCATGGAAAGCAGCAGCGGTATCGTATC
>CACYWI010000107.1 GCA_902778045.1 uncultured Eubacteriales bacterium | reverse complement strand
TCGATGTATTCCACGTTCCACACCACGCGGTCGCTGCTGTTGCAGGCCGATTCCACCTGTGCCCAGGTGGCGTACCGATAGCCGGTAAAGCTGGCTCCGTCTTCGCTGGACAGGGCAAGCACCTCCACATCGCCGTTTTCTGGCACCTGTATCGGCACCGCGACCACCCACATGCCGCCGGTCCAGAAGCCCACGGCATAATCGGATTGGACGTTTTCCAGGTTTGCGTAGTTCGAGGAAAAGTTTTCCCACTCCTGCGCGCTGGGCGCGACGTCGGAGAAGGGCAGCAGGGTCACCATCCGCTCATATTCGCCGGAGGCCAGATAGCCGACCGCCTGCTTCGCGCTGGCGAACAGATTGTCGGAAAGCTGCGGCACGTCCGCAAGGGCCACGGCGCCGATCAACAGGCCGATCAGTATCAGGCACAACGCCTTTTTCACGCATATCACCCCCGTATGGATATCCATCGGTTTGTTTATTAGATGCAAATGAAAAGCGAAAAGTTCCGCCACAGCTTCATTATATCACTGTTTTTTATTGGCCGCAAGGCCGATTCTGAGCACGATCGCGTCCAACGCCTCCCGGTCTCGCAGCTGGCCGCTCTTCACCGCGTAATCCGACTCCACGCAGCGGGTGTACAGGTCTGTCAGCCACGCAGCGGACAGGCGCGCGCACTGCTTTGCCGTCTGCCTGGCGGCATAGGGGTGCAGCTTCAGCTGCTCCTGTACCCTCGCCGCGGTATCGCCGGCGTCCAGCGCGCACTTCATATGGGCCAGCTGGCGCACCTGGCGCGTCAGCATCGCCAGTATACCGATGGGCGTCTGTCCACCCTGCAGCAGGCTGTTCACGGTCTGCTGGCCGGTTTTGACGTCGCCGGAGAGCAGGCTGTTCAGCAGCTCGAACACATTGTATTCCAGCGAAGCGGACACGATGGCCCGCACGTCGTCTTCGCCGATCTCCGGCCGATCCTCACCCACATAGGCGCACAGCTTGTCCAGCTCGCCGCACAGGCGGGTCAGCTCCCGCCCGGCCATGTAGGTCAGCGTGTTCAGCGCCTTGGCGGAGATGCGCTTGCCGCGCTTCTTCAGGCGGCCCGCGCACCAGCGGGAGAGCTCGGAATCGCTGAGCAGGTCAAATGTGACGGTCTGGGCCTTCTTCTTCAAAAGCCCGCTCATCTTCTTCCGGCCGTCCGGCTCCTGGCGCATGTAGAATACCAAAGCGCAGCTGTCCGGCGGGTTGTCCAGCCACTTGTCCATCCAGGCGACCTCGTCCTCCTCGTTCCTGGATTTCGCGGGCAGCAGCGGCGCCCAGTCCCGCACGGTCACGATGCGCCGCTGGCACATCATGGGCATGGTTTCGGCGGCGTCGGTGATCTGCTGGGCGGTCACGCCCTCCAGCGTGGCGTCGTTCAGCGTTTCCAGCCCGGGGGGCAGCAGCTTGCTTCTGAGCGCATCCATGGCTTCCCGCTTCACATACTCCTCGGGCCCTGTGAACAGGTATACCGGATGGATCACGCCGGCGTTCAGCTGCTGGTAAAACTCATTCCAGGTCATGCTTCTTTGCCTCCAGGTAGGTTTTTACATGCCATTTACCGCCCCGCCAGGTCAGGGAAACGGTGCCGCTGTCCCGGGTCAGGTAGACCTGGGCTCTCGCGCGCTCCAGCTTTTCCAGCGTCTCCTCGGAGGGATGGCCATAGTTGTTCTCGCCGACGCAGATCACGGCGATCTCCGGCGTGCAGGCCTGCAGGAAGCGCTCGCTGCTGGCCTTGGCCGAGCCGTGATGGGCGACCTTCAGAATATCGGTTTCGGGAACCGAGTCGGGCTCCGCGTTTTCGCTGAGATCGCCAGTGAACATCGCGCGCTGTCCTTCGCAGGTCACAAGCGCCAGCAGCGACATGTCGTTCACCTCCGCCGGCAGCGTGTCTCCCGTCGGGGCGAATATCTCCAGCTTCGCGGTGGCGGACAGGTCCATCGCGTCTCCGGCGGACATCTCCCGGATCTCGACGCCCATCGATTTCGCCATTTCGATGCCTTCGGTCACGGCGGGGGAGACCTCCTCCACCTCAAACCAGCCCTTGGGCACCAGTATCACGTCGGGCCTGAAGCTGGTCAGCACGCTCTTCAGCCCGCCCGCGTGGTCCTGGTGGGGATGGGTCAACAGCACGCCGTCCAGGTGCAGACAGGTGGCGTTCAGGTAATCCGCGGCGGGGGTGTAGGTATCGCCGATATCCATCATATAGGTGTGGCCCCTCGTGCGCACCACGGCGCAATCCGCCTGTCCCGCGTCCAGGAACACCACGCTGTAGCTCCACGTCCGCGCGAGGATCAGCAGCGACGAGGTCGCCGCCACAAGCACCAGCGCGAACGGCAGAAAGCGGCGCAGTCCTTCGCGCAGCCGGCTGAGGTCCGAAGCCGCCAGCGTGATCGCGCAATGAACGAGGATCAGCGCGACGGGATAGCGGCCCACGCGCACGCTGGTCGCCGGCAGGCGGGCGCTGTAGCGGGTGACGTTGATCAACGCGAGGAACAGCCTGTCCGCTATGCCGGCCACAAGCGCCGCTGCCGGTATGAATACCGGCGAAAGCAGCAGTCCGGCCAGTCCGATGATGTAGCCCAGCATGCACAGCGGCACGCAGACCAGATTGAACGGCAGCGACACCACCGACTGCACGCCGAAGAACGCGATCACGGCGGGCAGCGTGGCCAACTGCGCGGCCAGGGAAGCGCTGAGCAGCGAGGGCACATACAGCGCCAGGCGCCGCAGCAGTCTCACAGAACGCTTTGGGCTGGGCTTGCGCCTTTGCAGCGCCTCCAGGCCCATCAGCCGGTTGAGCGGCGGCATCAGCAGCATGATGCCCGCCGAGGCCGTGTAGGAGAGCACGAAGCCCGCGTCGCCGACGGACAGCGGTTTCACCAGCAGCCACAGGAGCATCGCCGCGCACAGGCGCGTCACCGAATCGGATGGACAGCCGGCGATGGGCGCGAAGCACAGCAGCGCGAACATCACCAGCGCACGGGTAAAGGATGCGGTGAAGCCGATCATAGCGCCGTAGGGGATCAGCAGCACTGCGGCGATCACATTGGCCCAGCGCCGGGCCATGACGCGACTCAGCGCGTAGGCCAACAGCGCGGCCAGCACCGTTACATGCAGGCCTGAGATGCTGATCAGGTGCGCTGTGCCGGACAGGCTCATCGACTCCCTCAACTCGTCGCTGAGCTGCGAACGGTCACCGAGAACCAATGCCCGCATCAATCCCGCGCAGCGGGGGAACAGGGCGTCGATGCGCGCGCCGACGACTCTGCGGACGGCGATGATCGCGGATTGAAGGTTCCTGGTCTGTCCAATCACCTCAACATCCTCGAGCTTCGCGGTGGCATAGCCGTTGAAGCCATTCCTGACCAGCCACGCGCCGAAATCGAACTCGTGGGCGTTTGTTACCGGATCCGGCTGCCAAATATGTCCGGTAAGCTTCAACTGCTGGCCAAAGGATATGCGCTCCAGCGCGGCCCTGTCGTCGCTGCGGACATACAGGCGCAAAGGCAGGTCTGAAGCCTCGCCGTCGACATCCAGCACATCAAACCGGAATATCAGGCGGCCCGTATCCTGTTTGATGAATGGGTCCGAGGCAACGTGCCCGGTCATGACCGCGGAATAGCGCGTCGGCTCGATGTGGGTCGCCTCCATTGCCAGCGACATGCGCAGCATGCCGGCCAACAGCCCCACGATCAACAGCAGCGCACCGGCGGCAGCCCGTCGACTGCGCAGCGCGATGCCCAGGGCCGATGCCGATAAAAGCGCGACGCCCGTGGCCCAGGGCGGCACAGCAAGGCGCGCCGCAGCCAACAGCCCCAGCAAAAACGCCACGGCAAAGCAGGCCAGCGGCCTTGCCCGGAGCTGGCGCGGCAGGAAGCTGAAGGCGGCGCGCATCGACATCAGATGTAGTATATCCCGCCCAGCTCCGCAAGCTCGGAGGCGGGGAAATGCTCCTGCGCCTCGGCAAGCAGTGCCTTGGGATCATACTTCGGGTTCAGGTGGGTCAGCAGCAGCCGCTTTGCGCCGGCCTTGGCAGCCAGCTTTCCGCAAAGCTCGGCCGACATGTGCGGCTTGGTGAAGCTGTGGTCGGCCCTGGCAAAGCCGCTGTCGGCCAGCAGCAGACTCGCGCCGTTGCAGAACAGCTCCACCATCGTATCCTCGTTGGTGTCGCCGGTGAATACAAAGCGCTTGCCGTCGCATGTCACGCCTACGGCGTTGGTCGGCACGGGATGGCGCGCGGCGGTAAAGGAGATCCGCATCTCGCCGACGGTCACGTCCTCTGCGGGCCACAGATCGTAGTATGGGCACCGCAGCAGCCCGGCCACGTGCTCCGGCTCTTCCGGCGCGTACACCGGCAGGGGCTTCTTGCGCGGGTTCAGCTGCAGCGCGTACTGCATCGGCAGCATGTCCGACATGTGGTCGTAGTGCAGATGGCTGAGCACCACAGCGTCCAGCGTATCCAGACAATCCTCTGCCATCATCCTGCTGAGAACGCCCGGACCGCAATCGATCAGGATCCGGGTATCGCCGCTGTCGCTCTGCAGCAGATAGCCTGAGCAGGCGCCACCTGGCGCCGGGTAGGGGCCGTTGTTGCCGAGTATCTTCAGAATCATGTGCATCTACCTCGTCATCGCTTTTGTGTGGCTTCTTCCATTCAAATTATAGCAAAAAGCGGGCGCCAAGACAAGCAGTCGCGCGAATCCTGTCATGTGCGCTTTGGATTTTACATAATATGGCAACAGCTCGATCGAAGGAGTGATGGCATGAACTACTTTGGCATATACCATTCGGACTATACCCGCTCCGGCAGCGGCATATTCGACGCGCCCTGCATCACCAAGGGACGCATGACGCTTTGCGCCTATGGCGTTGAATCCTCCGGCGGAAAGCTGGCCGCGGCATTCGGAAGGCTGCGCAATCGCGCTGCGCTCGCTGGGGAATTGGGCTGCGCCGCCTCGACAAGCGCGGCGGGAATGGTTCTGCTGGCCTACGAGCGCTGGGGATGCGACTATCCTCGTCATTTTGAAGGCCCGGTGGTCACCTGCCTGCTGGACGCCGCGGAGGATACGCTGGTTCTCAGCCGCGACAGGATGGGCGAGCAGAGCGTTTTTTACGTTCAGGGTGAAAAGCGCGTCGCCTTTTCGGATCATCCCGACGCGCTGTTGAAGGCGGCCCATGCCGAGCCCGTCATGGATGCGGGCGGCGCGCGGGAGTTGTTCGGCCTCGGCCCCGCGCGCACCCCCGGGCGGACCTTCTACAGGGACATACGCGCCCTGGAACCCGGCTGCGCGCTGGCAGTGCGCGGCGGACACGCCGCCGTCGAACGCTACTTCCGCATCGAGGATGTGCCGCACGAAGATGACGCCCCGAAAACGACGGCCCGCGTCCGCGGGATGCTGGAGCAAAGCGTGGATGACATTACTTCGCTCAGGCCCGCGGTGATGCTGTCCGGTGGCCTGGATTCCACGGCGCTCACGGCGCTGCTGAAGCGGCGCGACAACCAGCTGCGCAGCTTTTCGGTGGACTATCAGGACAACGCACGGGACTTCCGGGCGAACGCCTTCAGACCGGAGATGGACGCGCCCTATGTGCTCGAGGCCGTGCGCGCCTTCGGGACCCAGCACCGCGCGGTAACATTGGACCAGGCCTCCCTGGCGGAATCCCTGGACAGGGCGGTTTCACTGCGCGGCTTTCCCGGCATGGCCGATATCGATACCTCGCTGCTGCTGTTCTCCCGGGAGATCGCCCGGTATAGCCGCTATGTCGTCTCCGGCGAATGCGGCGACGAGGTCTTCGGCGGCTATCCCTGGTTCCGCGGGGAAGCGCCGCTGGATGGCTTTCCATGGTCCGGCTCACTGGCGCTTCGGGAGAGCCTGCTCAGGCCGGAGATCGGGAAGCGGCTGAATCTTTCCGAATACGTGCGGGACACCTTCGAAACCAAGCGTCATGCCGCGGATCCAGGCCCATCGTATGAACCGAAGGAGCGCCGTCTGCGCGCCATGCAGCGGCTGTGCTTCGACTATTTCATGGCCAACCTGCAGGAGCGCGCCGCCCGAATGTGCGAAGGCGCGGGGATCCATGTGCTGACGCCGCTGTGCGATGACAGACTGGTGCAATATGTGTACAATGTGCCCTGGGAGATGAAGTTCATGGGCGGACAGGAGAAGGGGCTTTTCCGCGCCGCTGTGAGCGACCTTCTGCCGGAGAAGCTGCTCAAGCGCACCAAGAGCCCCTATCCCAAGACCTGCAGCCCAGCCTATGGGCGCATCGTTCGGGGTATGGCCCTGCGCATGGCAGCGGATGACAACGCGCCTCTGTTTGAGATCGTGGACCCCAAGCGACTCGTCGATTTGTCGGAATCGGAGCTCAACCCGGCGGATACGCCCTGGTACGGCCAGCTGATGTCCGGCGCGCAGCTGCTGGGCTTCCTGTGGCAGGTCAATCGCTGGATGCGGGACAGGAACATATCGATCAGACTGTAAACAGGCGGGGACCTCCCAACGGAAGTCCCCTTTGTTGATATTCACTTCTCCTTGTAGTACAGCATGCAGTGACAGTAGCCCTCGAACGCCGGATCGGCGATCTGATCCCGGAACTCCTTGCACATGCATTTGTTCTCCGGCGTTCGTGCCAGGCGGCACGGGCAATAGCCGCCAGTGCGCTCGAGCCCTTCCTTGATGTCCCTGACGATTTCCAGGTTTTCGTTATATCGGATCTTCATGTGTCATTACCTCACAGGAATGATAATCGTTGCCCATGGAATTATAACACGATATGCGATCATGAACCATTGGGCGACCCAAGCGGCGCATAAAACGCCCCGATTCGCGCAAACTACGCACACGACTTGAAGTATGCGGCGCTGAAAGTGTTTTCAGTCAGTTTGAACAATCGGAGGCGTTTTTATCATGCGAGCAACGGGCATTGTCAGAAGGATAGACGAGTTGGGAAGGGTGGTCATTCCCAAGGAGATCCGGCGCACATTGCGCATTCGGGAGGGGGACCCCCTTGAGATATTCACAGACCACGACGGCGAGGTCGTGTTGAAGAAGTATTCGCCCATTGGGGAGATCGCTTCCATCGCGAAGGATTATACC
>CACYWI010000106.1 GCA_902778045.1 uncultured Eubacteriales bacterium | reverse complement strand
TATGTCGATGAGAACGGCCACGATTCCTGCGTGAACGTGTACACCGATGCCGCGAATATGGTGATCGAGATCGACTGGTCCACGTATACCGGTTGAGGGGTATCAGGGAACAGGAATACCGGATTGCCACGTCGACTCCTTCGGGTCTCCGCGCAATAACAGGGCGGGAGGTGAAAGCCTCTGCCACAAACGCTGTCATTGCGAGGAAGCCCATGCGCCAGCATGGGATGACGTGGCAATCCGGTTTTCCTTTGTGCAGAAAAAAGAACCTTCGCACGGCGCGGATTTCAATCCAATGGATTGAAATCCGCTGTGTCTCCTCGTCCGCCTCGCCGGTGACGGGCAGGCCTGCGGCCTCCTGGAAGCGCTTGATGGCCTTCACGGTCTGCGCGCCGTAGTAGCCGGTGGAGGGGCCGGTGATATCCAGGTAGCCCAGCGCGCGCAGCTTGTCCTGCAGGTGCACGGCCACCCAGGTGTATTCGCCCTCCTTGATCGTGTGGCTGTCCACCAGGGCGTCCGGCTGGGGCATGACCTCGTCGGTCAGCTCGGTGGCGGTGTTGTCCGGCAGGTTGAACAGCTCGTTCAGCGTCACCAGCTGATAGCCCTGCTTGACGGCCCAGGGGATGAAGTCCTTCAGCTTCTCGGTGTCCGGATCGGTGGTGTGGAACAGGTACACCTGTCCGGGCGCGATGGAGGCCTTGATGTGGGCCAGGTCCGAATCGGAGCCGGATACGCTCCAGTTGGCGATGCCCAGGTAGCCCAGCTTGGAAATATAGCTGTGGATGCGCTGGTCGGTGTCGCCGTCGCCGCCCATCAGCCGCAGGAAGTGCTGCTGGTAGTTCACGCCCAGGGCCTTGTTTAGCGCGGCGTGCTGCTTCCAGATCTCCGCGGCCATCTCGTCGTCCGGCAGGCGGAAGATGCGGGCATGGCTGTAGGTGTGGTTCTCGATCTCAAAGCCCAGGTCGAAGGCGCAATGGCGCAGCAGCTCCGGCATGCCCTCGATGCTCACGTTCTGCCCGATGGGGAACAGCGTCAGCTTGCCGCCCTTCTTCTCGGCGAGGTTTACGATGGTCGTCAGGTTGCGGGGCTGGTAGCAGTCGTCCACGGTGATGGCGATCTTCTTTTGCTCGATGTCCGCGTGGTGCACCACCGGCAGATAGGCAAAGGGCGTGGGCTCCGGCGTGGGCTCGGGGGTCGGCTCCGGCGTGGGCGTGGGCGTCGGGGTGGGCTCTGCCGTGGGCTCCGGGGTGTTCTGGGGCACCAGCGTCACCACCGGCGCGACGGAGGCCTCCGGGATGGCTGGCGCGGCGTTCTGGCCGGGCAGGCGCTGCATCGTGTTGGCCGCGGGCACCGCGTCGTTGCGGGGTGGCTTCATCACGATGACCGCCAGGCCGACGGCGCACGCCAGCAGCGTCAGCGCCACCGCCAGGGGCATCACGTTGCGCCGCAAGCGACGGCGCTTCCTGTGCTTTGCGTTGTGGCGGGCCTTCGGGGCCTGCTTCACATTGCGATTCATGGTCATTCCTCCCCCTGTCTTGACGTCCGGCGGATTTGGTCCTATACTATAGTAAGGACCGCGCCGGGAGCAGAGCTGATACTATACATTATAGCTGCAAACGGGATGTGTATCCATCCGATTTGCGCTAATAAGACGTGACATTATTCTGAAATGTTGCCTCGGGCGGGGAGGCAAAACGTTCCAGGCGGGGCATGGCAAAATTGGAAAAATATGGAAATTTGAAGGGAGTGGACGTCCATGCGGCTGGACAGGGCGGCTTCGCTGGCGGGCCTGACTCGAAGCGAGGCAAAGAAGGCCGTCGCCGCGGGCCGCGTGCGGGTGAGCGGGCAGATCGCCCGGGACCCGGCCATGCAGGTGGACCCCGCCTCGGTGTCCGTGGACGGCGGCGCGCCGGTGGACGCAGGCCCGTCCTTCATCATGGTGCACAAGCCCGCGGGCGTGCTGACGGCCACCGAGGACCGCCGCCTGCCCACGGTGATGGATCTGCTGCCGGATTCCATGCGGCGCAGGGGGCTCGGCCCGGTGGGACGGCTGGACCGGGATGTGACCGGCCTGGTGCTGCTGACCGACGACGGCCAACTGGCGCATCGGCTGATCTCGCCCAGGTGGAAGGCCGAAAAGCTGTACCGCGCCGCCTGTGAGGGCCGGCTGACGGAGGACGATGTCCGCGCCTTCGCCGGGGGCATCGCGCTTTCAGACTTCACCGCCCGCCCCGCGGGGCTGACCATATTGCAGGCCGGGGAGGACCGCTCGCTGGCCGACGTCACGCTGACCGAGGGCAAGTTCCACCAGGTCAAGCGCATGTTTGCCGCCATCGGCCATCCGCTGATCTCCCTGCAGCGCCTGCGCATCGGCCCCCTGGCCCTCGATCCAGACCTGCAGCCGGGCCAGTGGCGGCGGCTGACGGATAGCGAGATCGACGCGCTCAAAGAGGAATGTCAAATGATTTACCGCCAGTAAACCTGCGGGGAATCGCCTTGAAATGCAGTCAAATCCACTCGAAACTGCATCTCCCGGCATTTAGAAACACACTCTAAAACATGAAAGCGAGGCAATCCATGTCCGAACATTACTACACGGCTTCGCCCTCCTCCGCCCATGACGAGCGTCGGGTAACGCTGAAGGCGCTGGGGAACGAGCTGACCTTTATCACCGACGCGGGGGTGTTTTCCCGGGACGGGCTGGACCGGGGCACGGAGCTGCTGCTGGAGGCGCTGCCGGCGCTTTCCGGCCGGGTGCTGGACCTGGGCTGCGGCTGGGGCCCGGTGGGCGTGGCCCTGGGGAAGCGTTATCCGCAGCTTGAGATCGTGATGACCGACATCAACCAGCGGGCCGTGGCGCTGGCCCGGCGCAACCTGGAGGCAAACGGCGTGCGGGCCGAGGTGGTGCAGGGCGACGGCTTTGAATCGGTGACCGGCGGCTTCGACGCGATCGTCACCAATCCGCCCATCCGCGCGGGCAAGGCGGTGATCTACGGCCTGTTTGCCGGGGCCAGGGACCACCTGAATCCCGGCGGCGCGCTGTACCTGGTGATCCGCAAGCAGCAGGGCGCGCCCTCGGCGCTGAAATATCTGAAGACGCTGTACGGCGAGGCGGAGATCATCGACCGTGGCTCGGGCTTTCATGTGATATGCGCGAAGTAACTCACTTTGAAAAAGAAGGGGGAATAGGTATGAAGTTGGATTGGAGACGGCTGCCGGCGCTCATGCTCTGCGCGGCGCTGCTGTGCGGCACGGCGTTCGCGGAGGCGCTGCCGGACGCGCCCATGGCCGTGGACGAGGCGTTCTGCGCGCCGGTGGAAGCGCCGGTGGAGGAGGCGCCGGATATGGAGCTCGGAGCGTGGGACGATGCGCTGCCCGGGGCGGACGACGACGGGGAGCAGATCGTCGAGGCCGCGCCTGTGGACGACCTGCCGGAATACGGCGTCGGCGCGTGGATCGGCGATACGGGCCTCGTGGTCGAGGACGCGGAATACGCCCCGGAGGACGGGGCTTTTGAATGCGCGGTATCCGCCGGCGAGGAGCCGGGCGGCAGCATCGGCGAAACGGCGTACTGGACGCTGGATGCCGACGGCCTGCTGACGGTGTCCGGCGAAGGCGCGGTGACCAACGCCCCGTGGGCCGCATACTGGGATGCCGGGGTGCGCCGCGTGGTGGTGTGCGAAGGCATCACCGCGCTGCCCGATTACGCGTTTTACAGGTGCGCGGCGCTGACCGAGGCGCAGCTGCCCTCCACGCTGGAGGAGATCAGCAAGGGCTGCTTCTTTGGCTGTGAAAGTCTGGAGCGGGTCGCCATCGCCGGCGGCACGGCCATCGGCGAGGCCGCCTTCCACAGTTGCACGGCGCTGACCGGAGTGACACTGCCGGAAAGCCTGACGACCGTCGGGAAGAGCGCCTTCTACGGCTGCACGGCGCTGACCGGGATCGCGCTGCCGGCGAGCGTGACGACCGTGGAGGGCGACGCGTTCTACCTCTGCGGCGCGCTGACCTCCGCGCCGCTGCCCGCCGGGCTGGTCGGCCTGGGGGACAGGGCCTTTTACGGCACGGCATTGACGCAGGTAACGCTGCCGGGGTCCCTTGAAGCCGTGGGGGAAAGCGCGTTTCAGAACGCGCCGGTGACCGGGCTCACCGTCGAAGATGGCGTGAAGCAGATCGGCTCGCACGCCTTTGCGGGCACGAAGCTGACCGGGCTCGCGCTGCCGGACAGCGTGCGGTCGGTGGGCGACGGCGCGTTTTCCGGCGTGCCCCTCGAAGCCCTGGAGCCCGGCAACGGCCTGACGGAGATCGACGGCTATGCCTTTTACGGAACGGCGCTGAAGCGGGTTGTACTGCCGGACAGCCTGGAGAGCCTGGGCAGTTTCGCGTTCTGCGGTTCGGCGCTGGAGGAGATCACCCTCGGCAAGGGCCTGAAGAAGATCGGCGACGGGGCCCTGGCGCAGACATCGCTGGCCCGGGTGCGCGTGCCGGCCACGGTGCGGGAGGTGGGTGAAAACGCCTTCTTTGCGGAAAGCCTGCATACCGTGGTGTTCGAAGGCGCGCCGAAGCTGGGCGATCGCCTGTTCATGAATTACTTCGATACCTTCCAGGAGGTCACGTTCCTTGGCGGCGTTCCGGAATTTGCGGAAAATACCTTCGCGGATTCCAATGTGGTGGCGCTGTATCCGGGCAGCGACAAGGCCTGGACCAAGGAGGCGCGCCAGCAGTATGGCGGCACGGTCACCTGGGTCAACAGCGACGGCAAGGCCGTGGCGGCGGACAAGCGGGCCAAGACCGAAAAGCTGAAGGCCGAAAAGTACGACTACGGCAATGTCAGGCTTGTGGACAACGGCGACGGCACCAATACCCGGGTGATCCCCACGAACAGCGGCGTCGCGGTGGAGATCTACAAGTCCAACACCGGCAAGCTGCTCTGGAAGCGGACGCTGAAGCTGGAGCTGGAGTATTTCGGCGGCTTCTACAGCGGCAAAAAGTACAACTTCCTGGTGTTCGGCCAGAGGAATATCGAGGAGAATGACAAGCGCGAGGTCGTGCGCGTGGTGCGCTATACCAAGAACTGGAACCGGGTGGACGCGGCCAAGGTGAAGGGCGCGAACACGGTGAGCCCCTTCAGCTACGGCGATTTGAGTATGGCGGAGAGCGGCAGCATGCTGTACCTGCACACCTGCCATGCCATGTACAAGTCCAGCGACGGGTACAACCACCAGGCCAACCTGGATATCGATATCTACGTGCCTTCGATGAAGGCCACCGTGGTCAAGGGCAAGGTGGATAACTTCGGCTCCGGCTATGTGTCCCACTCCTTTGACCAGTACATCATCCAGGATGGCGACGATGTGATCCAGCTGGACCTGGGCGACGCCTACCCCCGCGCCGTGGCGATGTACCGCCGCAAGGGCCTGGCGGGCAGCGCGGTGAAGTCCGGCACCTACGGCGAGGGCCTGCAGGTGATGAAGATCGCGGGTACCATCGGCAACAACTACACCGGCGTGTCGCTGGCGGGCCTTGAGGCCACGAAGAAGTATTACATTACCGCGGGCGTGTCCGTCTCCCAGAAGGGGGATAATCCCTCCGGGCCGCAGAACGTGTTCGTGGCGGCGGTGCCCAAGGACAACTTTACCGAACAGGGCGTGAAGCTGCGCTGGCTGACCAGCTACAAGGCCGGCGACGGTGTGGAGCTTTCCAAGCCGAAGCTGGTGAAGCTGAGCAACAGCTCGCTGCTCCTGCTGTGGACCGAGAACCGGGAAAGGACCGGCTATGTGTTCCTGAAGAGCTCCGGCAAGGCGGCCTCGCCGGTTTACAAGAGCGTCAACATGGTCACCAGCGGCCGGCCCGTGGTATCCGGCAACCAGGTCAGGTGGCTGTACAACGATGGCAAGAGCTTCCTGCTGGCCGGCATCGCCGCGGATGATACGCTGCACGCGCCGGAGCTCCAATCCTTTACCAACACCGCCAAGGGCATCAAGCTGAAATGGGGCAAGGTCAGCGGCGTGACCGGCTACAAGGTGTATCGCCGCACCACCGGCAAGACCTGGGAAAAGCTGGCCACCGTGAAGGGCAAGACCAGCTATGTGGACAAGACCGCCAAGGGCGGCAAGGAATACTACTATACCGTAAGGGCCTACAAGGGGAAGACCCTTTCCGGCTACAACACCGGCAAGCCCATTCTGCGGCTGCTTGCGCCTACGAATGTGAAGGTCACCCGGGAGTGGGGCGAGCTGATCGTATCGTGGAAAAAGGTGACCGGCGCGGCCGGCTACTGGGTGTACCGCAAAATCGGAAGCGGCAAGTGGAAGCTGGCCGCCCGGGTCGATGCGCCAACGACCAGCTTTGACGACTGGAATCTGAAGTCTGGCAAGAAGTACAGCTACAAGGTCGTGGCCGTCAGCGGAACCACCCGCTCTGCCGAGAGCGCCGCCACCAAGCCAAAGAAGCCCTGAACGGGAGGAATACAGCATGGATAAGGTCGTCATACTCACCGGCGGCACCAGCGGCATCGGCAGCGCCGTGGTATCGCAGCTTCGGGAAAAGGGCTGCCGCGTGTACGAATTCAGCCGCCGCGCGTCGGCAGATCCCTTCCACACCAGCGTGGATATCACCGACGACGGGGCCGTCCGCGCCGCGGTGGACGCCGTGGCAAAGAAGGAGGGCCGGGTGGACATCCTGATCAACAACGCCGGCTTCGGCATCTCCGGCGCGATGGAATTCACCGATCCCGCCGACGCCCACCGGCTGATGGAGGTCAACCTGTTCGGCATGGACAACGCCATCCGCGCCGCGCTGCCCTATATGAGGAAGGCCGGCTCGGGCCGCATCGTGAACATCAGCAGCGTGGCCGGCGTGTTCGCCATACCCTTCCAGGCCTGGTACTCCATCTCCAAGGCCGCGGTGCGCTCGCTGACCATGGCGCTGTACAACGAAGTCGCGCCCTATGGCGTGCAGGTGACCAGCGTGATGCCCGGCGACATCAAAACCGGCTTTACCGCCGCCAGGAAGAAGAGCGCGGCGGGGGATGCCGAGTATGGCGGGCGGATCTCCAAATCCGTGGCGAAGATGGAAAAGGACGAACAGACCGGCATGAGCCCCGAGGACGCCGCGAAGACCATCGTGCGCGTCGCGCTGCAAAAGCGCCGGGTGAAGCCCTACTACGCCATCGGGTTTTCCTATAAGCTGCTGGTGCTGCTGGACAGCCTGCTGCCCTGCCGGCTGGTGCGTTGGCTGCTGTACCTGCTGTACGGGGAATAGG
>CACYWI010000105.1 GCA_902778045.1 uncultured Eubacteriales bacterium | reverse complement strand
AAGTTCAGCTCGTGGGTGACCACCAGCATGGTCATGCCGTCCTCGGCCAGCTGGCGCATCACGGCCAGCACCTCGCCGACCAGCTCCGGGTCCAGGGCGGAGGTGGGCTCGTCGAACAGTATCACGTCCGGCTGCAGCGCCATCGCCCGGGCGATGGCCACGCGCTGCTGCTGGCCGCCGGAGAGCTGGCGGGGATAGGCGTCGGCGCGCTGGGCCAGGCCCACCTTTTCCAGCGCCGCCATGGCCCGCGCCTCGGCCTCCTTCTTCGGCAGCTTCCGGGCCACGGTCAAGCCCTCGGTCACGTTGCGCAGCGCGGTCATGTTGCTGAACAGGTTGTAGCTCTGGAACACGAAGCCCATCTTGCGGCGCACAGCCGCCACGGTTTTGCGGTCCGCGTCCTTCAGGCTGGCGCGCAGGTCGTCGAATTCCAGCGTGCCGGCGTCGGCACGCTCCAGGAAGCTGATACAGCGCAGCAGCGTGGTCTTGCCCGAGCCGCTGGGCCCCAGGATCGTGATCACATCGCCGGCGTTCACCTCCAGCGACACGTCGCGCAGCACGGCCTGGCCGTCAAACTGCTTTTTCAGATGCTCGATCTTCAACACGGCGATCACCTCCCGGCCTCGAGCTTGCGCTCGCAGACGTGCTGCACCCAGGTCAGGAACGTGCAGAACAGCAGGTACAGCAGCGCCACCTCGCAATACATGGCGAACACATCGTAGGTGCGGGCCGCGATCACCTGGGCGGCGCGGAACATCTCCACCACCGTGATGTTGGCGGCCAGCGAGGTATCCTTTACCAGGCCGATCAGCGTGTTGAACAGCGGGGGAAAGGCCGTGCGCATGGCCTGGGGCAGCACCACGCGTGCCATGATCTGCAGATAGCTCATGCCCACCATGTAGCCCGCCTCGAACTGGCCCACGGGCACCGATTCGATGGCGGCGCGCACCGTCTCCGCGGCGTAGGCGCCGGTGTTCAGCGAGAAAACCACGATGGCCGAGGGGATGGCGTCCAGCGTGAGGCCCAGCCCCGGCAGACCGTAGAACACGATGAACAGCTGTACGATCATCGGCGTGCCCCGGAACACCCAGATGTAGAACCGCGCGATCCGGCGCAGCACAGGCACCCTGGCCACCTGCACAAAGGCGGTGACCATCGCCAGCGCCAGACCCAGCGTAAACGAGGCCAGCGTCAGCGGGATGGTGACGGTCAGGCCCTTGCTCAACAGCGGCCACAGGGAATCCCAAAGCAGCTTCAGTACCCGTTCGTTGAACATGGTTCGGTTCATCCATTCCTTTGAAATATCGTTGAATGTATGAAGGCCGCCCCGCGATGCCTTGGGGCGGCCTTCGCCTTATGGCCCGGTTATTCCTGGGTGTAGTCGAAGCCGAAGAAGCGCACGGACAGCTCGGAGAGCACGCCCTCCTCGCGCAGCGCGTCGATGGCCTCGTTCACGGCGGCCAGGAACTTCTCGTTGCCCTTGCGCACCGGCACCACGGAGGAGGAGGCGTCTTCGGTGTAGAAGGCGATCTTCACGTTGGCCTCGGGGTGCTGGGCCATGTAGTCGTTGAAGGCGGTCTCGGCGTTCAGCGTCACGTCGGCGCGGCCGGTGGTGATCAGCTGGTAGGTCTGGTAGTCGTCGGTCACGGGCACGACCTCCATGCCGTAATTGCGGGCGCGCTCGCCCCACAGGCTGGTCTCGTTCTGGGCGGCCTTCTTGCCGGCCAGGTCGTCGGCGGAGGTGATCTCCTCGTTGTCGCCGGCCACCAGCGCCGCGCCGTGGATGTAGGTGTAGGGCACGGAGAAGTCGTACTTCTGGGCGCGCTCCTCGGTGGGCTCCAGCTCCTCGATCAGGGTGTCGATGGTGCCGAACTCCAGCGCCGTCATCAGGGAGGCCCAGTCGGCCACATAGGGCTCGTATTCCACGCCCAGCTTCTGGGCGATGGCGCGGCCCACCTCGACATCAAAGCCGGTCAGGTTGTTGTTTTCGTCATAGTAGCTGTTGGGCGGGTAGGTGCCTTCGCTGCCCACCACCAGCTTGCCGGCGGCCAGAACCTTGTCCAGCAGGTCCTGCTCCTCGGCAAAGGCGGTCAGCAGGCCGGCGCAGATCAGTGCCAGCGCCAGCGCGATTGATACGAGCTTCTTCATGGAAGTGTACCTCCTTGGGGCGAAAATTGCGAGCGTTGCCCCATGCATTCTTTTTATCATTGTAAGGGCGCGCAGTCTATCAACTTTGTGTAAAATATCATATGATTTTGGTCGGAATTTATCCGCCCGCGGACACCGGAAAATAACCTTGGCGCAATATTGTGCCTTGACACAAAAACGGGATGTTTTTATAATGATAAAAGGAAAGTTTACGGCTCTGCGCCCAAAGGAGAAATCCATGCAACCCAATACGAAAGATACCTATTTGCGCCGGTTCCTGGCCGCGCTGCCCGCGGCGGCGGCCCTGGTGTTGACCTTGCTGTTCTTTACCCCCGTGGAAACGGTGATGTTGAACGCCTCCTCCTTCAAGTTCAGCGCCCGCACGGCGGTGATGCCGGTGATGGCCGCGGTCTCGCTGCCCCTGGTAGCGGTGCTGGCGGCGCTGCTGGCGGCCTTCCGGGGCAAGGCGCACGAGGCGCTGGTGACGGCCTGCATGGCCCTGGGCCTGTGCCTGTATGTGCAGGGCACGTTCCTGGCGGGCAGCACGCCGCCCCTGAACGGCGATTCGGTGGAATGGAGCACCATGCGCCATGAATTGATCATCAACACGGCCATCTGGCTGGCGATGTTCGCCGTGCCCTTCGTCCTATTGCACTTCAGGGCCGTATGGAAGCACGCGAAGGTGCTGCTGCCCCTGGTGATGATCGTGATGCAGCTTACGGGCATCGTTTCCGGGCTGCTCCAGCCCGAGGACACCAGCTATACCTCCGGCTACCTGAGCACCGAGCAGATGACGGAATACTCCACCAAGGGCAACACGCTGGTGTTCATGCTGGACCGCATGGACTATAACAACATCGAGGCGATCTTGAAGGACGATCCGACCTTCTTTGACCGGCTGGATGGCTTTACCCGGTATGACAACGCCATCTCCCAGCACGCCCACACCCGCCCGGGCATGAACTTCATACTCACCGGCTATGACGATACCCTGTACCAGGAGGACGTGGAGGACTTCTTCCGCCATACCTGGGACAGCGGCGACCGCCACCTGCTGCAGGACCTGAAGTCCGCGGGCTATACCGTGGACCTGTACGGCGTGATCCGCTCGATACTGGGTACGGATTATCCTCAATTCCAAAAGTATGTGTCCAACCTGCAGCTGGGCAAGGGCGTGGTGGACAACAAGAAGCTGGTCGTGCGGATGACGGCGCTCAGCTGCTACAAGAACCTGCCCCTGGCCATGAAGCCCTTCTTCCGGGAGAGCAACACCTGGTTCAACGGCGTGGTCAGCAAGAGCAACGGCTATTCGACCAACGCCCGCAAGTACAATTCCGCCATGAAGAAGGGCATGACCGTGACCGGCAATACGAAGTTCTTCAAGTTCTTTGAATTTTCCGGGGCGCACGAGCCCTATCACATGAAGGCGGACGGCACCTATTCCAAGAAGACCACCGATGTGGTCACCCAGAGCAAGGGCTGCTTCGAGATACTGATCCGCGCCTTCGACAAGCTGAAGGAGGCCGGTGCGTACAAGGATACCGCCATCATCATCACCGCGGACCACGGCAACATGTACGATGATTTCGTGCCACTGCAGGCGCCCACCCGCATCTGCATGTTCTACAAGCCCGCGGGGGTGGAGGGCACCCCCTGCGATAGCACCTACGCGCCGGTATCGCTGCGCAACGTGGCGCCCACCATCATCAAGGAGGCCGGGCTGGATTATTCCGCCTACGGCGTGCCGCTGGACGAGGTGCCGGACGACGAGACCATCGTGCGCGACCACACCCACACCATCGCCAGTCGGGATGTGGGCTGGATCGACTATAAGGCGCTGCACTACGAGGTGTTGTACGACGCCTCCAAGATGGAAAGCTGGATCCTGAAGGACGAGGAGCTGATCGAGCACCCGATCGGATTCTGAGCCGTAAGACAGGGAATACCTTTCTGCCTCCCCCGGTTATGCCGGGGGAATTTTCTATATGAGTGACAAAATTGGTGTGAAATGATACGCCGCCATCCGATGCGTATGCTATAATAAATCAGGCCAAATGACAATTTGGCGTAACCCGTTGCCGGCAGGGGGACCCGGCGCGGGCGGAAAAGCAAAGGAGGAATGGAAATGTCCGGAAGACACATTTTCCTGATTGTCTGCCTTCTGCTGGCAATCGGGGCGACGGCGCTGGCGCTCCCTGCGGACAACGCCGACGGAACCGTGGTGGACGAGAACTACGATCCCTACCACATCGAGCAGGAGCTGGCCGCCAACATCGCGGAGCAGCAGCTGAAATACGCGCCGAAGGTGACCATCCTCGATAACGGCGTGCAGATCCAGCGCACGCCCAGCGACGACGGCATCTACAATACCTATGTGCTGAAGGCCGATTCCCGCGGCTGCGCGGCCTGCCACAAGGACCTGAGGGACACGCTGAACCACCTGCCCATGGGCCACATGGACATCAACTTCACCGGCGATGTGGATGTGACCGTCGATCACTGCATCAGCTGCCACACCTATTCGCCCGACTATGTGCCGGAGTTCTACAACTTCGGTACGTTGATCCACGGGCTGCACACCATGTCCAGCACCTTCAAGACCATGGGCGGCGACTGCATGTCCTGCCATGACGCCAACGAATCCACGGGCACGCTGCGGCTGTGGGACGACGTGAAGTACGAGCTGATGCGCGGCATCACACCCATTGCCGAGGCGGATTATGACGCCGAGTTCAGCTTTGACCAGACCACGCTGACCGACGACGAGAGCTCCTTCTCGCTGAACTGGCTGTGCGGCTTCAGCGACTACATGATCTACGACGACTACAACAACGGCCTGAAGACCGACCACCAGGACATGCTGGATTGGGAGATCACCGTGGACGGCCTGGTGGACGAGCCCTATACGATGAAGATGTCCGAGATCATCGAACAGTTCCCCTCGGTGACCCGGACCATGAGCATCCACTGCACCCTCGATCCCGCCGCGGGCGGCCTGATCTCCACCTGGGAGGTCACCGGCGTGCCCATCATGGAGCTGGTGAACAAGGCGGGCGTCCAGGAGGGCGCTACGGGCGTCTACACCCGCCCGGCGGACGACCAGTGCTCCTATCCCGCCACGATGGAGCACCTGGCCGAGCATGACGCGCTGCTGGTCTATCAGATCAACGGCCACGACCTGCGGTACTACCAGGGCTTCCCGGTGCAGGCGTGGGTGGCCGGTATGGGCGCGCCGAACTTCGCCAAGCAGTGCAAGTGGCTCACCGTGACCGACGAGCCCGTGGAGGAGATGTACCTGTACCAGGGCTGGGTGCGCGAGGAAGAGGGCCGCTATTTCAACAAGCCGAACGCCTCCATCTTCTACACCAAGGAGGGCCAGATCATCGAGGCTGGCCAGCCCTACACCTTCGAGGGCTTTGCCGACGCCTATGATGATCCCATCGTGGCGCTGGAGTTCTCGCTGGACAACGGCGCGACCTGGAAGCGCTTTGAGACCCAGGGCGCCGAGGCCGGCGTGTGGGTGTACTGGCACTTCACCTTTACGCCCCAGGAAGAGGGCGCCTATGTGCTGAAGGTGCGCGCGGTTACCGAGGGCGGCTTGGTCAGCGAGACCCCAGCCACCACTATGGTCAACGCCGTACTGTGACAGGAGGGAACGAGCATGAAGAAGAATCTGAAAAAAATCCTCTCCGGCACCGCTTCCCTGGCCATGCTGGGCTCGGCCCAGGTGGCGACAGCCCAGGTCGCCTATTCCGTGGATGGCGCGGAGCGGCAGACCTGCGCCCAGGTGCCCAATGTGCAGGGCGCGTTCAGCTTTGACCAGAACGTGCTGACCCCCGGCGACGAGGTGTTCTCGCTGTTCGGCACGGCGGCGACCGCCCTTTGCGCCAAGCCCGCCTTCGCCATGCAGGATACCGACGTGGCCGAGAACTACTATGTGAACGTGCACGGCAGGCTGAAGAAGGAAAAGAGCTATACGCTGGCCGAGCTGAAGCAGCAGGGCGGCACCCAGCGGGTGATGGTCTGCTCCTGCGCCACGGGTCCGGCGCTGGCCCAGGCCCAGGTGACCGGCGTGGCCGTGAACGACCTGCTGGCGCTTTCCGAGGTGACCGGCGACGCCAACGCCATCGCCTTCAGGGCGAAGGACGGCTTTACCACCACGATGCCGCTGAAGTACGTCATGGAAAAGCAGGCCATGCTGGTCTGGAAGGTGGGGGACGACGAGAACCCCGTGGGCCTGCAGGTATGGATGCCCTCCACGGTGGCCCGGTACTTCACCCGCCAAGTGGCCGAGATCGAGGTGCTGCACATGGACGAGCTGCCCGAGGTGAAGGGCCTGGCGGCCGACCAGCAGGCAAAGGTGACGATCCGCAACCAGATGGACGACGTGTACGCGGTGGGGGACACCCTGGTGTTCTCCGGCTATGCCGACGATTGCGGCACGGCCATCTCGGCGGTGGAATTCTCGATGGACGGCGGCAGGACCTGGACGACCTGCCCCACCACCGGCGCTTCCGCGGATCGCTGGGTGGCCTGGAGCTTCGAGTACAGGGCCGAGGCCGCGGGCAGCTATCGCCTGGACGTGCGCGCGCGCACCGCGAACGGCGTTGTGAGCCCGATGGCGTCCTCCGTGACGTTCACCGTCGCGTAGTAATACTAAACTCAATTAGGATCTGGACAATCATACGAGCAGACTTTTCGTTATGGCAAGGCAAAGTTCCGCAGGCTTGCTGGCGGCAAGTCAAGGGACTTCAACACCGCCATAGCGGAAAGGATGCCGTAGGATTGTCTTTATTCTCCTTGATTTACCGCCAGTAAACCTGCGGGAAATCGCCTTGAAATGCAGTCAAATCCACTCGAAACTGCATCTCCCGGCATTTAGAAACACACTCTAGTATAAGTCAAAATCAAAGCACAAAAAGGGGAAGCGATCCGATGATCGCTTCCCCGATGCTTTTGGACCGGTTTACAGCGTTTCCAGGTAGGCCATGAAGTTCTGCTTGTTCTCCAGGGCCGTGGTGGTGGGGCGGCCCAGGTCGTCACGCGCGCCGATGGAGCACTTGACCTCGATCAGGCTCAGCGCGTTGCGGGCCTTGGCGGCCTCCAGCTCGCGGTCCAGCGCCTCAAAGCTGTCCACGGATACGGCGTTGGGATAGCCGCAGGCCTTCGCGATGGCCACCAGGTCGATACCGCCGGCCACCGTGGGCATGCCGCCCACCGTCTCGTGCGCGCCGTTGTTGATCACCACGTGCACCAGGTTCTCCGGCTTGTTCGCGCCGACCAGCGCCATCGCGCCCATGTGCATCAGCACCGCGCCGTCGCCGTCCACGCACCAGATGCGCTGGCCCGGCTTGTTCAGCGCCACGCCCAGGGCGATGGAGCTGCTGTGGCCCATGGAGCCCACGGTCAGGAAATCATACTTGTGGCTCTGCCCGTTGGCCACGCGGGTCTCGAACAGCTCGCGGCTGGCCTTGCCGGTGGTGGACACGATCGGGTCCTCGCCGCTGGCCTTCACGATGTGCTGTATGATCTCCTCGCGGATCATGGCGTTGTCGTTCCTGTATTCCACCTTCGGGGCGTCCGTCAGCGCGCCCTTGCGGATCACGAAGGCCGCGTCCCGGCCCTCGGCGAAGGCCTTTTTGAAGCCTTCCATCGCCGCGGCGACCTCGTCGTTGGTGGTGTCCTTGCCGATGATGAAGGTTTCGATGCCCATGTCCTCCAGCAGCTTCACGGTCACCTCGCCCTGGTAGATGTGCTGGGGCTCGTCATGGATGCCGGGTTCGCCCCGCCAGCCTACGATGAACAGCACCGGGATGGCGTATACCTTGTCGTTCAGCAGGCTCGCCACGGGGTTGATGATGTTGCCCTCGCCGCTGTTCTGCATGTACACCACCGGCACCTTGCCGGTGGCCAGGTGATAGCCCGCCGCCAGCGCGGTGCAGTTGCCCTCGTTGGCCGCGATGATGTGGTGCTTCGGGTCGATGCCGTAGGTCGCCATCAGATAGTTGCACAGCGCCTTCAGCTGGGAATCCGGCACGCCGGTATAGAAATCCGCGCCGATGATCTCAACGAGCTTATCCACTTTCATAGTATGTCACCTCAGGATTTGATGGTACAGGGAATCGATGGTGTCTTCATCCAACGCGATGGGGTGGTTCTTCAGCCGCACCGGGTTCACGGAGGTCTTCAGCGCCGCGTAGTCCGCCTCGGTGGCCTCGGGCACGGGCAGCTCCAGCCTTTCAAAGATGTCGTTCAGCTTCGCCGCGGCGGCCTCGGGCGTTTCGCAGCCCATGGCCCGGGCGATGCCCTGCAGCGCGGAAACCAGGTGCGCCTCGCCCCTGGGGTCGGTGCACTTGGCCGTGTTGGCGATCATCCAGGGCAGCAGTACCCGGTCGCACAGTATGGCCGCGTGGCCGTGGGCCGCCCGGAACAGGCTGGTGATCTTGTAGCACATGGCGTGGCCCGCCGTGGTCTGGGTGATGTTGATGGCCTTGCCCGCCATGTGGGCCGCCTGCAGCATGCCGCGGTTGCCCGCCTCGGTGTTGCTCAGGTAGCCGTCCATGTTGGCCATGACCATCTGGATCGCCTCGCGGCTGTAGCCCATGCTCTCCTCGGTGCTGTTCACCGACCAGTAGGACTCTATGGCGTGGCACAGCGCGTCCATCATCGTGGCCTTGCGCTGGTACAGCGGCAGGGTCTTCAGGCTGTTCGGGTCCAGCAGCACCGTCTCCGGGATGCTGCTGACGTGGGTCACCGACTGCTTTTTGCCGTCGTAGTAGATCACCGCGTAGCGCGTGGCTTCGCTGCCGGTGCCCGCCGTGGTGGGCATGGCCAGGAAGGGGATGTCGTTGGGCACGATCTCCTGCTTCAGGTAGCCGCCCTCGGCGCCGTCGCCCTCCATGTTGCTGTACAGCTTGATGCACTTGGCCACGTCCATGGCCGAGCCGCCGCCCACCGCGATGATGGCCCTGCAGCCCTCGCCGTGGAAGCGCTGGATGCCCTTGACCACCGATTCATACAGCGGGTTGGGCTGGAAATCGCGGAATTCCGGGATCTCGGTGCCGGCGCTGCGCAGCGCCTCCAGGTGGGCGGTGAAGTCCCTCTGGAAATTGATGGAATCGTCGCAGACCAACAGCGCCTTGCCGTTCTGCTTCAGCCAGGCGTCCAGCTGGGCGTAGTTGTCCTGAGCGGTGATGATTCTCTGGTTCATCGCTTATTCCTCCGGGATCAGGGTGATGATGTCCTTGATGCTCATGCACTTGTCGTCGCATTCCTTGGCCCTGTGGGTGCGCAGGATCGTCTCCGCCGCGTCC
>CACYWI010000104.1 GCA_902778045.1 uncultured Eubacteriales bacterium | reverse complement strand
TTCGATGCTCCGCATTATACCCCATGAAACTTAAACCAAGCTTGAACAAATCCCGCTTCGTGAAAACAAAGTGAAAAACCGGGGCGCGCCCTTTCCTTTTCACAGGCCAGCCGATATAATGAAGGCACGATATGCGGGAGGAGGATCCCCCATGAAGAAGCTGTTGAGCCTGGCCCTGGCCCTCGCGCTGCTGGCCGCGCCCGTGGCGGCCCATGCCACCGCGCTGGACGCCTTTCACGCCCTGCTGGCGGAGGAGGACGCCCCCGCGGCGGAGACGACCGCCGGCGAGGCGTGCCTGGAGGACGTGCTGGCGGGCCGCTATGCCGACTACGGGAACGACGCCGGGGCCGTCGCCGAAGCCCTGCGGGCGCTGACCTCGGTCACGGCCCGGGACCTCGCCGCCTGCGCCGCGAAGAAGGGCCTGTCGGTGGCCCAGGTGCGCAACGCCTGGTACAAGGCCCTGGCCGCCGCGCTTTCCGCGGAGCTGGCCGCAAACCCGGACAACCGGGACCGGGACGAGAACGCCCTGGCCATCCTGGCGCTGTTCCTGGAGCCGGAGGGGGACGAAGCCGAAAAGCAGGCGATCCGCGCGGACATGTCCCCGGAATCCGGCCGCCGCATCGCCGAGCAGAGCCGGCTGCCCGAGGATTTCGTGGACTTCGTGATCATGAGCGACGATTGGGACGACGACGACTGGCGCAACGATTCCGACTGGCAGAAGGCCTACGGTTGGGCCGCCGACTTCGACGGCGTCACCCTGGGCAGCCGGGACGCGCCGGGCGAGAGCCGCATCGCGGACATGCAGGCGGCGCTGATCGCGCTGGGCTACCTGAAGGGCAAGGCGGACGGCGTGTTCGGCCCCCGCACCCAGGCGGCGCTGATCGAGTTCCAGCTGGCCAACGGCCTGCCCGCCACCGGCGGCTATGGCGAGGCCAGCGCACGCAGGCTGCAGGCCGAGGACGCCGTGGCCCGCTGGGACTACGACGACGACTTCTACGATTCCGACGACCCCGACACCCCGGATACAGGGAAAAGGGCGGACACCCCGGACACGCCGGACGAAAAGAAAAAGCCGGATACCCCGGACACGCCGGACGAAAAGAAGAAGGCGGACACCCCCGATACGCCCGACACCCCGGACCGGGACAGCGACGACTGATGAGGCCCCTGCGCGCGGCGCTGGCCGTCCTGCTGGCGGCCCTCGCGGCCCTCGCGCCTGTGCGGGCCGAAGCCCCCGGCGAAGCCGCCGGGGCCTTCGCCATGCCCGGGGGCCTGGGCGAATCGCTGCCGGTGCTGTACATCGACCTCGACGGCGGCGCGGCGCCCGGGGACGCGCCCGTCTCCGGCACGCTGCGCTATGTGGAGCCCGGCAGCCCGAACGCTGTGCAGGCGCCCGTGACGCTGCGCCTCCGGGGCAATACCAGCCGCCGCTTCCCGAAGAAGTGCTTCCGCCTGGAGCTGGCGGACGGCGCTGGCCAGAAGCGGGACCTGCCGCTGTGCGGGCTGCGGGCGGACGACGACTGGGTGTTGAACGCCCTGTATTCCGACACCTCGAAGCTCCGGGAGGCGCTGTGCTACTGGCTGTGGGACGAGATCAATTCCTGCGGCAGGGTGGCGGCCTCCAGCCGGATGGCCTATGCCGAGGTGGTGCTCAACGGCGAATACCACGGCCTGTACGGCGTGCAGGAGCGGGTGGACCGCAAGCAGGTGGGCGCGGACAAGCGCGCGGGCCTGCTGTACAAGGTCGCGACCAACGAAAGGCCGACGGTCCAGGCGCTGCTGAATGCTGAGGGCGACGCCTGCGGCGGCATCGAGCTGGCCTTTACCGGGACGGAGGTGGCCTCGCCCTGGGCGCCCGCGGCGGACTACATGGCCCTCCTGCTGGGCGAGGAAGCGCCGGGGGACAGCCGCGTCGACCCGGACAACGCCGCGGACTACGCGCTGTGGTCGATGCTGGTGCAGGCCCGGGACGGCCGCTTCAAGAACCAGTACATCCACTGCGTGCCCCGGCCCGGGGGCGGCTACGCGCTGTACCGTATCCCCTGGGACCTGAACCACACGCTCGGCGACCTGTGGGCGGGGGACAGCCCCCGGACCAACTATGTGGCCTACGCCATCGGCGAGGCCGCCCCGGACGATCTCGCGGTCCGGCTGCTGGCGGAGGACGCGGCCTTCATGGACGCGCTGCGCGCCCGCTGGCGGGCGCTGCGCTCGGGTCCGGTGACGGAGCGGAACATAATGTCCCATGCCGACGCGCTGTTCAAGGCGCTGTACCCGGCGATCCTGCGGGATACGACTCGCTGGCCGGCGTGCGGCATGGGCGAGGGCAGCGCCGCCAACATCCGGGACATTGGGGACTATGTGCGCGCCGCGCTCGCGCGGCTGGACGGCTATTTCGGATTGGAGCGATGAACCATGGCGGAACTGTGGATCGTGGAGGACGACGAGAAGATCGGCCTGCTGATCGAGATGACGGTGAGGAAGCTGGGCCATGACACGCTGCGGCTGACGGACGCCGACGCGCTGGACAGGGCTGTGCGCTCGGGCAGGGCGCTTCCCGACCTGATGCTGCTGGACGTGATGCTGCGCGCCGTCAGCGGCTTCGACATATTGCGGGCGTGGAAGGCGGACCGGGCGCTGAAGGACGTCCCGGTGATCATCATCTCCGCCCGGACCGCCGAGCGGGACAAGGTGACGGGCCTGGAGCTGGGCGCGGAGGACTACATCACCAAGCCCTTCGGGGTGCGGGAGCTGCAGGCGCGGGTGCAGACGGCGCTGCGCCGGGTCGAGGCGAAGCCGGCGCTGCTGCGGTGCGGGCCCATCGAGCTGCGCCTCGATTCCCGGGAGGTTTTCGTGGACGGCGCGCGGGTGGCGTTGACCGCCATGGAATACGACCTGCTGCTGTACCTGGCCCGCCGGGCAGGCGCGGCGGTGCCACGGCAGGCGCTGCTGAAGGAGGTCTGGGGCTACGGCGGCGGGGACGATCCCTCCCGCACCGTGGATTCCCATGTGAAGACGCTGCGGCTGAAGCTGGGCGACACCGCCGGCGAGCCCCGCTTCATACAGACCGTGCGGGGCGTCGGCTACCGGTTGATCGCGGGGGATGGGGCATGAGGCGCAGGCTGCGGGGCATATACTGGCGGGGGATCCTGCTGACGCTGGTGATGGCGCTGGCCGCCGTGGCGGTGACGGCGAAGGTGAAGCTGGACGATACCCGCGACCACCTGACCTCGCTGCTCGCGGCCGCCGGCAAGTGGACGATGGATTCCAACGACGACTTCCAATCACTGGCGGACGCCATATCCGGCGTGTCGCCCCAGGTGCGGGTCACGTTCATGCTGCGATCCGGCCTGGTGCTGGCCGACAGCGCCAGGGAAGACATCGCCGACCAAGACCACTATGCCGACCCGGAGATCGCCGCCGCACGGCGCGGCGAAACCGGGCACAGCCTGCGCGTGTCCGCCACCAGAGACGCGCTGGTGATGTACATGGCCCGGCGGCTGTCGCCCCAGTTGATCCTGCGGCTCAGCTACCCGGTGTTCGGCATCGCCCGGGTGGTGCTCACCTACGGCGCGCTGCTGCTTTTCCTGTTCCTGGCGCTGTACCTGCTGGAGCGCAGGGCCATCGCGCGCCTGGCGGCGGACCAGCAGCGCCAGTTTGAGGACGTGTGCCGGCTGCTGGACGGCGAGGCGGACGCGGCGGTGGCCGTGTTCCCCGAATACCAGCCCGCGCTGGATGCCGTGGCCTACCGGGCGCGGCGGTTGCGGGACGACTATGAGGAGATCCAGCGCACGCTGCGCCTTCGCAGCGATTTCGTGGCCAACGCCAGCCACGAGCTGCGCAGCCCGCTGACCTCGGTGCGGGGTTACGCCGAGCTGCTGCAGCAGGGCATGGCGGATACGCCCGAGGAGCGGGCGCTGTGCCTGGATACGATCCTGGGCGAGTGCGACCGCATGCTGGCGGTCATCGAGGACATATTGCGCCTCAGCCGGGCGGAGCGCCCCGCGGAGCCGGAAGCGCCGCGGCCGGCGCGGCCAGTGGCGCTGGAGATCGCCCGGGCGCTCCTTCCCCGAACCGCCAGGCGGCGCATCGATATCAGCATCGAGGGGGAGGCCGACGTGCCCCTGGGCGAGAAGGCGCTGTGGGAGCTGATGTATAACCTGATGGACAACGCCGTCCGCTACGGCCGGGAGGGCGGCCATGTGTGGGTGCGGCTGAGCGGCGCGAGGGTGGAGGTGGCCGACGACGGCATCGGCATCGACGGGAGCCAGCTGCAGCGGATATTCGAGCAGTTCTACCGGGTGGACGCGGGCCGGGACGGCGGCGCCGGAGATACCGGCGGCACCGGCCTGGGGCTGAGCATCGTGCGGGCCCTGGTGGAGGGCGCCGGCGGCACCGTGCGGGCGGAGAGCGTCCCGGGCCAGGGCAGCCGGTTTATCGCACAATTCGGCGGGGAGGGCTGATATGAACAGATGGTTGCGCGCGCTGGCCGCGCTGCTGGCCCTCGCGCTGTCGACCGCCGCCGGATGGGCGGAGGGGGCAAAATGGAGCGCCGACCGCCCCGTCGCCTGCGGGGAGGACCTGCCCGGCTGCCGGCTTTTGCAGATGGTGATGATGGGCTGCTTCGATGCCGCCGACCCCGACGACGCGGTGCTGGAGCGGGTGCTGGCCTGCGTGTATCCGCGCCTCGCGGAGATCACCGAGGCGGACCTTGCCCACTTCGCGGCGGAGTTTGACGAGGATACCGATGCCGCGCGGCGGCGCTGGTACGACGCCATGGCCAACTGCCTGCGAGCGGACATCGAATTCAGCGGCCTGCCCGTGGCGGGGCTGGACGCGGCGCGGCGGGTGCTCGCGCTGTTCCTGTCGCCGGCGGCGGACCCCGACGCTGAGGAGCAGAAGGAACAGATCCGAAGCGGCATGACCGACGCGGTGCTCGACCGCATCGCCGGGGCCGTGGCGGCGCCGGTGGATTTCGTGCGCTATGTGATCGGAGACTATGCGCCGCAAAAATGAGACCGTTTTTTTGAGAGGCGGTTAAAAGCAGTATAAAACAGAACGTCAATTCTTGCGTCACGCCCATTGGCATGGTAAAATACCACCATGGCCGTGGGGAACAAAAACGGCATGACCGCCGCCCACCGGGCGGCGGTCACATTTTCGCAGGGATCGGAGGGCATTCAGCATGTGTGGAATCGTTGGGTATACGGGCGACAAGGCCGCCGCGCCGATCCTGCTGGAGGGGCTTTCAAAGCTGGAGTACCGCGGCTATGATTCCGCGGGGCTGGCGGTGCGCGACGGCGAAAGGCTGGCCGAGGTCGTGAAGGCCAAGGGCAAGCTGCGCAACCTGGCCGTCAAGACGGACAACGGCAACTCCCTGCCGGGCAGCTGCGGCATCGGGCACACCCGCTGGGCCACCCACGGCGAGCCCAGCCAGGCCAACGCCCATCCCCATGTCAGCGGCATCTGCCAGGGCACGGGCTCCGGCCCGGTGGAATCCGCGGTGGTGGGCGTGCACAACGGCATCATCGAAAACTTCGCCGAGCTGAAGGAGAAGCTGCTGAAAAACGGCTACCAGTTCTACAGCGACACCGACACCGAGGTGGTGGTGAAGCTGGTGGACTACTACTACAAGAAATACAGGATCGGCCCCGTGGACGCCATCAACCGCATGATGGTGCGCGTGCGGGGCAGCTATGCCCTGGCCCTGATGTTCCGGGACTACCCCGGCGAGATCTACGCCGCCCGCAAGGATTCCCCGATGATCATCGGCGTCACCGGCGGCGAGACCTTCCTGGCCTCCGATGTGCCCGCGATACTCAAGCACACCCGCAGCGTGTACTACATCGGCAACCTGGAGGCGGCGCGCCTCGTGCCCGGCCAGGTCACCTTCTTCGACCTGAACGGCGACACCGTGCAGAAGGACCCGGTGGAGATCACCTGGGATGCCGAGGCCGCGGAGAAGGGCGGCTTCGAGCACTTCATGATCAAGGAGATCCACGAGGAGCCCGCCGCCGTGCGCGACACGCTGAACAGCCTGATCACGGACGGGCAGATCGACCTCTCCGCCGCGGGGCTGGACGACGCGGCGCTCGCCGGCGTCAGCCAGGTGCAGATCGTGGCCTGCGGCTCGGCCTGGCACGTGGGCATGGCGGCCCAGTACGTGATCGAGGACCTGGCCCGGCTGCCCGTGCGGGTGGAGCTGGCCTCTGAGTTCCGCTACAGAAGGCCGCTGCTGGACAGGGACGCGCTGGTGGTGGTCATCTCCCAGTCCGGCGAGACCGCCGACAGCCTGGCCGCCCTGCGGGCGGTGAAGGAGGCCGGCGTGCGCACGCTGGCCGTGGTGAACGTGATGGGCTCCACCATCGCCCGGGAGGCGGACAGCGTGCTGTATACGCTGGCGGGGCCGGAGATCGCCGTGGCCACCACCAAGGCCTACGCCGCCCAGCTGATCGCCATGGACGCGCTGGCCGTGGCGCTGGGCCGGGCGAAGGGCTGCCTGGACGGGGAGGCCTGCGCCCGCTACGCGGCGGAGCTTGCCGCCCTGCCGGACAAGATCAGCCGGGTGCTGGAGGACAAGGAGCGCATCCAGTGGTTCGCCGCGAAGTTTGCGAACGCGCGCGACATCTTCTTCATCGGCCGCGGCATCGACTATGCCGTCAGCCTGGAGGGCAGCCTGAAGATGAAGGAGATCAGCTACATCCACTCCGAGGCCTACGCCGCGGGCGAGCTGAAGCACGGCACCATATCGCTGGTGGAGCAGGGCACTTTGGTGATCGGCGTGCTGACCCAGAACGACCTGTTTGAAAAGACCGTCAGCAACATGGTGGAGTGCAAGGCCCGGGGCGCCTACCTGATGGGCCTGACCAGCTACGGCCACTACAGCGCCGAGGACACCTGCGATTTCACCGTGTACGTGCCCAAGGCCGACCCCCACTTCATGGCCAGCCTGGCCGTGGTGCCCCTGCAGCTGCTGGG
>CACYWI010000103.1 GCA_902778045.1 uncultured Eubacteriales bacterium | reverse complement strand
ATATGTTGGAAATGGACGTTTTCAAGCAGGACCTGATCGCGGTCCGGAAGATGCTTGAGGAGGCAGGGCAATCCCTGCAGATCGACCACCTGCGCGAGCAGCTGATCGAATACAACGAGGACATGGGTTCCCCGGGCTTCTGGGACGATACGGAGCGGGCGCAGAAGGTGTCCGCCAAGGCCAGCGGCGTGGAGAGCCGCATCAAGCACTACGAGAGCCTGAACAGCCGGGCCGACGACATCGAGGTGCTGATGGAGCTGGCCGAGGAGACCGACGACGAGAGCATGGTGGAGGAGATCACCAGCGAGTTCGCCAGCCTGAAGGCCGATTTGGAGACGCTGCGGCTGCAGACCCTGCTGACCGGCGAATACGACGGCTGCAACTGCATACTCTCGCTGCACGCGGGCGCGGGCGGCACCGAGGCCCAGGACTGGACCCAGATGCTGTACCGCATGTACACGCGCTTTGCCGAGCGGATGGGCTTCAATGTGAAGCTGCTGGACCTGCTGGAGGGCGACGAGGCGGGCATCAAGTCCGTGACGTTTGAGGTGTCCGGCGACTATGCCTACGGCTATCTGAAGTCCGAGCGCGGCGTGCACCGGCTGGTGCGCATATCGCCCTTTGATGCCAACGCCCGGCGGCACACGTCCTTCGCCTCGCTGGACGTAAGCCCCATCATCGAGGACGACGGCGAGATCGAGATCCGGCCCGAGGACCTGCGCATCGACACCTATCGCGCCTCCGGCGCGGGCGGCCAGCACGTCAACCGAACCGACTCCGCCGTGCGCATCACCCACATCCCCACAGGGATCGTGGTGCAGTGCCAGAACGAGCGCAGCCAGGTGCAGAACAAGGAGATGTGCTTTATCTGGCTGCGCGCGCGGCTGGCTGAGCTGAAGGAGCAGCAGCGCCAGGAACAGATGGGCGAGATCAAGGGCGAGCTGAAGAAGATCGAATGGGGCAGCCAGATCCGCTCCTATGTGTTCCAGCCCTACACCATGGTCAAGGATCATCGCACCGGCTACGAGATGGGCGATGTCTCCGCCGTGATGGACGGCAAGCTGGAGGGCTTCGTGACCAGCTACCTGCAGAAGCTGTGATTCAGGGAAGAAACAGGAACCTTGGGCGGCGACGCTTCGTCCAATAGACAGCGATAAAACGGGAGGAAATGGAAATGAAGAGGTTTGTTTGTCTGACGGTTTTGATGGCGCTGGTGATGATGCTGGCCGGCGTGGCAGTTGTTCACGCGGAGGTCCTTCCCCGCTACGGCAAGGGGCAGATCGGCCTGACGGCGGTGGTGCTGTGCGAGGAGCTGACGCTGCGCCCGGAGCCCAACGCGGCTTCCGGTACCGTGATGAAGCTGAAATACGGGGACCTCATCATCGTGGATCGGGAGACCGACGGCTGGGCCCACTGCTTCCGCGAGACTACATCAAAATCGATCCCGAATGGTACCGCACCGAGGCGAAGACGCCGGTCTACGCCTGGGACAACACGCTGTCCTACAAGGTCGCCCTGCTGGATTCGGACATCACGCTGCCCATCCTGTCGAACCAGGGCGATTGGCTCATCGTCAGCCTGCGCGGCGCGGTCGGCTTTATCCATCTGAACTGACCCGGAACCCATGGGGCTTGAGCCATGAATGAAAAAACCCGAAGCACCGTCGGCGCGACCGCCCTTTCCCTGGGCCTGGTCGCGCTGATGCTGCTGCTGATGCTGACCGCGCTGAACAACGTGGGCACGGACGGCGAACTGTATTACAGGCTGCAGACGGAGGCCGGCGTACTGCCGTCGGCGGGCGTTTCCGACGCCGAGCTGTGCGCCATCGACGGCGAGCTGGCGAAGTACCTGGCCGGGCAGCCCAATGAATTGGTGCTGCCGCTGGACAACGCGCCGGGGGAGTACACCGTGTATACCGCTGTTCGACCTGCTGCGCAAGGTGCGGCGGCGGCTGATCCCCTGGGTGGTGCTGCTGGTCGTGGGCGGGGCGTACCTGCTGCAAAACCGGAGGACGGCGCGGAAGGCGGCGCTGCTGTCGCCGCTGATCCTGCTGGTGCCGCTGGGGGCGTTCGCGCTGTGGGCCGTCATCGACTTCGACGGCGCGTTCACCTTCTTCCACCGGGTGCTGTTCAGCAACGACCTGTGGCTGCTGGACCCGCGCACCGACCTGCTGATCCGCATCTGCCCGGAGAGCATGTTCATGACCATGGGCAGCATGATCGCGCTGCGGGGGCTGGCGATACTCATCGGCGTGCCCGCCGCGGCCGTCGGGCTGACCCTGGTGTGGCCCAAATCCAAGCAAAAAGAGGAAAATACATGGAACGCCAATCGAACTACGCGCAGAGGAGCCGCCTACAGGCCGAAGACCTTCGACGTAAAGGGGAAGCGCTGATCCTGTCGGTGGAATCCAGCTGCGACGAGACCGCCGTGGCCGTGGTCAAAAATGGGCGGCAGGTGCTGGCGAATGCCATCGCCAGCCAGATCGACACCCACGCCCTGTACGGCGGCGTGGTGCCGGAGATCGCCAGCCGCATGCATGTGGAGGCCATCGACCCGCTGCTGGACGCCGCGCTGGCCGAGGCCCATATCACTCTGGACGCCATCGACGCCGTGGGCGTCACCTATGGGCCGGGGCTGGTGGGGGCGCTGCTGACCGGGGTCAGCTGGGCCAAGGCGCTGGCCTACGCCATGGATGTGCCGCTGATCGGTGTGAACCACATCGAGGGCCACGTGTCCGCCAACTACATCGCCCATCCCCAGCTGGAGCCGCCCTTCGTGTGCCTGGTGGCCTCCGGCGGGCACAGCCACATACTGAACGTGACCCGCTACGGCGAGTACATGCTGCTGGGCCAGACCACCGACGACGCGGCGGGAGAGGCCTTTGACAAGGTGGCCCGGGTGCTGGATATTCCCTATCCCGGCGGGCCGCTGCTGGACAGGCTGGCCGACACGGGCGACGATCACGCCTACAGATTCCCGCACCCCCACACCCAGGGGAAGTATGATTTTTCCTTCAGCGGGCTGAAGACCGCGGTGATCAACCAGGCCCACAACCTGCGCCAGCAGGGTGTGGAGATCAACGCCGCCAACTTTGCCGCCTCCTTCCGCCGCAGCGTGGTGGACCTGCTGGTGGACAAGACCCTGGCGGCCGCGAAGGACACCGGCGCCAGGCGCGTGGCCGTGGCCGGGGGTGTGGCCGCCAACTCCCTTTTGAGAAGCGAGCTGGAAAGGCAGGGACAGAAGGCGGGCCTGGAGGTATTCATCCCGCCCAAGGGGCTTTGCACCGATAACGCCGCGATGATCGGCTCCGCCGCCTTCTACCGCCTGATGGCGGGGGAGGTGGCCGCGCTGGACCTGAACGCCGTGCCGGCGCTGCGGATGATCGTGGGATAGAACAGGGACACCGAGCGCCCGGAAAACAGCACAGTGTGCTGTTTTCAGTGAGGTGGGGCCGGCAGGCCCAGGGCAATAGGAATAGTGACGTGAAGGGGTGCCGTATCGGCGCCCCTTCACGTGTGCTATATGTATATGTTCTATAAAACCCCACAGGACCGCGTGCCGGGCGGCGATCAGCCCTGCTGCCGAGGAACTTCGGAGAGCCACCATTCGCCGTAGGTGGCCGCGTCGTCCGCCGAGCCGGGCCATTCCCGGGTGCCCAGTTGATAATCCTTTGCGCCGGTCAGGCCGCGCAGGCGATCCCGCTGCACGGCGGCCACGCGGATATCATACCGGTTGCAGAGCGCGATCACATCCTTTGGAAGCGGCTCCGCCAGGCGTCTGTCCTCCACGAGCAGGAAGCAAGTGCGTGCGTCGCCCTGGGCGGGATGCGCCTTCAGCCATTCGGCGAGGGCCCGCAGCGCGTCCGTCATTTCCACGCCTTCCTTCAGCCGCAGCCAGAGCCGCACGCCGGAGGCATCCTCCAGCCCGTCCGGGCCGACATTTTCCAGCAGCGGCTTGAACGGGTTTTCCGCCGGCAGCAGCGCCGGGGGCAGACGCAGCCCATACCAGTTGCGAACCATGCGGCACCATACCTCCAATTCGGGATTGCGTTCGAACACGCTCCACTCGATGATCTTCAGATAGCCGTCGGAAAAGGCCGTTTGAACCCAGTTCCGCAGCGCGGCGGGGGTCAGGTCGGGCCACAGCGCCTCCGGGATCGGCTCACACTCGCCCGTGCCGCCACCGTGATAGCCCTCGTTCCAGCCCACACTGACGGTCACGCAGGGCACGCCCTGAACGAAGGATATGGATATGCTTTCCAGCGCCGACTCCCGGGAACGGTTGGCGTAGGGATCGTTGAAGAGCACTGCGCCGGGCTCCTGGAGCGTCAGGGCGGGCGTTTTGGCTTCGGGGCGAGGCACAACAGCTTCGGGCCGCGCCGAACGCCCGCGATACCGCGCCGTATCCGCGTTATTCCGTTTGTACAGCCGATGGCCGAGGACAAACAGGCCGCCACAGACCGCCAGCATGATCAGCAGGGTCACGGCGTTAAGAAGGCGCGAGCCTTCTGTGCCGGTGATCAGCAGCCATCCCGTGATCAGGCAGCTGAGTACGAAGAGGCCGCTGAGGACCATCAGAATGACGCCCAGGACGCGCAGGAGCTTTCTCATCATGGGGATCCACCCTTATTCGATGCTGTGACGGGGGACGATGTCAGTGCAGCCGCTCCGGATAGTACTTCACCTGCGCGGCCTCGAGCAACGCCTGGCGCTGCTGGTTGTAGTACTCAGACTGCTTGGCCTTCAGCGCTTCGGCGCGCACGGCGTCGGCCACGTCCTCCAGCGGCACCTCGCCGGGCGCGACGTCGCCGATATACTCCACCAGGTGCACGCCGAACACGCTGCGCAGCGGCGCGGACACCTGGCCGGGCTGCTCCAGCATCATGCTGCCCTCCACGTATTCCACGGAATTGACGTAGCTGTGGTCGGACACATAATAGCCCTCGGAGCGCATCGGCTCGGCTTTCAGCACGGCATCGCAGCCGTATTCATCCATCAGGTCCGCAAAAGCCGCGCCGTCGGCCAGCTTTTTCTGGGCCTCCTGGGCCTTTGCCTCCAGCGGCGCGTACAGCGCCTCCAGCTGCTCCCGCGCGGCGTCGTCCGCCTCGCCCAGCTCCAGCTGTTCGGTCAGGCTGGCGGCGGTACGGGCGTCCTCGCCCTCAAAGGCGAACAGTATGTCGCGCACGGCGCGATAGCCCTCGGGGCGGTACACGATCAGCTCGCCGCTCTGGTGGGCGTATTCAAACTCCTCCGGGTAGGTGGCGAAGGTCTGCTTCTGGCGGGCCAGCAGCGCGTCGTAGTGGGCCTGGACCTCCTCGTCGGACACGGTGACGTCGGCCACGATGTGGTCGTAGAACTTCTGGGTCCAATAGCTCTGCTTCAGCGCCTCGGTGACCGATTCCAGCGTCACGCCGCTTTCCTCGGCCAGGCTCTGTGCGGCCTCCTCGCGGGTCTGGCTGCCGTCGCCGACAAAGGTGATGTAGTCGGAAAGCTGCTCCTCATAGCTGGCGGCGGCCTGCTGTTCGATGCCGGCCAGGTCCGCGTCGGAAAGCTCGGTCATGCCCAGCTCCTTCGCCCGGGCGGCGATGATCTTGTCGCCCGCCAGCTGCTCCAGCACGCGGTTCAGGGTCTCCTCGGCCACCTCGTTGGCGTCGTGGCCGGCGAAGATCTGGGTGGTCAGCTGGTCGTTGTACTCTGGAATGACCTCGCTGCTCAGCAGCTGGCCGCCCTCGAATTCGGCCACCACCACAGGCTCCGCGTCCTCGGGCAGCGTGGCGTCCAGCAGCGATTCGTCGCTCCACAGCTCGTCCACGTCGTCATCCCAGCCCGCGCCGGTCAGGTCCTGAAGCGCGGTGTCGTTCACCGTGTTGTCATACAGCCATTGCTGGGGGTCCACCTCGTCGTCCAGGGGATAGCCGATCAGCGTCAGCGTATTCTCCAGCTCGGTGATGCGGTCGTTGGCGGCCTGCAGCGCGTACACGTGGGTGTCGGTCCTGCGGGCGATCACATAGCCGGCCATCGCGCCCATCAGCAGCGCGATGATCAGCAGCACGATGGTCAGCATCACCGGCACGCCGGGCTTGCGGCGGCGGTGGCGGGGGTTGCTTTTATGCTCTGTCATGGGTTGTGCCTCCCATTCCTATAATCTTTCAGCCTACAGTATACCATGCGCGCCGGGCATTTGCCCCGAAACACATGTTTTTCTCATAAAAAAAGCGAATGGGTGTCACAGTTGGATATGATCGGGCCGACCCGCGCATAGAATGTCCGGAGGGGGTGGCGGCTTTGAACATGGCGCGGGTGCGGGTGCGCCGGGACAGGCCCACGGCGTTGGCCGTGGCGGTGGCGCTGTGCGTGACGATGCTGGTGGTGTATGTGTTGACGCTGAATTTGAAGGGGCCGGACGTGGTGGAGAGCATGGCCGCCGCGCCGAGGGTGACGCGGCAGATCGAATTTGCGCCGCTGACGGGCTGGTGCGTGGCCATGGCCCGGTGTGAAACCGAGCAGGAGGCGCGCCTGCAGGCCTCGGCCTGGGTCGGACGCGGCGCGGCGGGCTATGTGACAAGATGGGAGGACAGCTGGGCGGTGCTCGGCGCGGTGTACGCCTCGGAAAAGGATGCCCGGCGCATCGCCAGGCGGCTTTCGGAGGAAGAGGGCCTGACCGCAGACGCGCTGTGCGTGAAAACGGAGGGGCTGACGCTGCGCATCACGGCACCCGGGGCGCAGATCGACGCCATTGCCGCTGCGGACGCGCTGCTGCGCGGTCAGGCGGAGCAGCTGGGCAGCGTGGCGCTGCAGCTGGACCGGGACGAGATCGGCCCGGACGCCGCCCGCGCGCTATGTGCCCTCGCGGCCACCGAGGCCGGCGATGCCGCCAAGGCGCTGGGCGCGATTCCCGGCGCGGGGGACAACGCCCTGTGCGCGGGGCTGTACGAAAGGCTGCTCTCCCTGTCGCAGATGCAGCAGGCCGTGGCGGACAGCGTCCGTGCTTCGGGGGCGTCGCTGTCCGGCATGCTGCGCAGCGCCCAGGTGGAATGCTTCGTGGGCCAGGTGGCGTGGATGAAGGCGTTGAAGGCATGAAGCAGCAACGCCGGCTTTTATCTTCCCGCCCGCTCGATCAGCACGTTGTTGTATACTTCCTTCATGAACGTGTACATCGGCATCAGCGCGGCATAGCGCTCCGCCAGCACGCCGGGCAGCGCTTCGGTGTACAGCGGGCCGCCGTAGCCCTGCTCCCAGCCCACGCTGAAATGGCGGCGGTTGTACCAGGGGTTGATCACCTCGCCCCTGTCGCCCTTGGGGCGCTTGTACATATCGCCCCACAGCCGGTAGGGGCCGCGGGCTTCGATGCCCTTCACAATGGCCTCGAAGCGGGCGGGATCGGCGTCGATGGCGGCGCGCCAGGCAGCGGCCACGTCGGCGGCGTCCTCCCAGATGCCCATGCCGCAGGACCAGCTCATGCCGCCGATCTCAAACCAGAACATCGGCCCCACGGTGTGCCGCTGGCCGCTGTAGATGGCGAACCACAGGTGGTCCTTGTAGGGCCCGCGGCCGAACAGCCGGCGGGCGTCCCGGTAGATGCGGGAGGTATGCACCTGGAATTCCTCCTCGGGAACGCGCTCTTGCAGCGCGTTCAGCGCATCGGTGGCCAGCGCCTTGAAGGGCTGGTTCAGCACGTCCTCGAATTCCTGCTTGTGGGCCAGGAACCAGGTGCGGTCGTTGTTCATGGCCAGGCTCCACAGGAAATCGCCGGTGGCCTGGGAAAACCCTTGGAACATGAGATCACCTCGATGATGAATATAGGCAATAGGGACATCGAGCGCCCGGAAAACAGTCCAGTGGACTGTTTTCAGCGAGATGGGGCCGGCAGGCCAAAAGCAGGCAATAGTAAAAACGGCTGCCGCTCCCCAAAGCCTTCCCCTTTGGGGAAGGCACCCCCGAAGGGGGCGGATGAGGTCCTTCATACCTGGCTTCGTGCCTTTATCGGAGCAGAACGTGATGTCAGAGGAAACATCAGCCCGACCTTCGGTCGATGCGTTTTCCCATGGGGAAGGGCAAGCGAACCCCGTTGCCATGAATGGAACAAAGCCCGCCCAGCAATGCCGGACGGGCTGTTTTGAAAGGCAGCTTACTTCGCAGCTTCTACCTTGATGATCTCCTGGCCGTCATAGTAGCCGCAGAACTTGCAGACGCGATGGCTCAGCTTCATCTTGGCGCAGCGGGGGCACTTCACGATGCCCGGCGCGGACAGCTTCCAATGAGCGCTGCGGCGAGAATTCCTTCTTGCCTTGGAGACTTTTCCCTTGGGAGTGGCCATTGTTACACCTCCTCATTATTTAGCACAATATTCTTTAATGCCGAAAAGGGGCCGGTAACAACGTTGCCCTCCTGGCATGTGCAGGTACCATGGTTCAGGTTGGTGCCGCATACGGGGCACAGGCCTTTGCAATCCGGCTTGCAGAAGAACTGCAGCGGCAGCTCCAGCAGCAGCGCGTCGCGCGCGGCGTCCTCCAGCTGAACGGCGTGTCCCTCGAAGCTGTACAGATCCGGGTCGTCGGGATCGGGCTGCTTGGAATACAGCGCGTCGATTCCGGCGCTCAGGGATACCTGAACGGGCTCCAGACACCGGGAACAGCGGGACACGGCATCGGCGGTCGCCTGGCCGCGCAGGCTGATGCGGTTGTCGCCGGTACAGAAGAACTCGCCTTCGACCTCGATCTTCTCAAAGCGGATCGGATCGCTGAGCACCTCGATCTCCGGCAGCGCCACGGTCTCCCGGAAGGGATAGACCTGCCCGGGGTTCTTCAGGGCCATGCCCACATCCAGTGCCAACCCAATACCCCCTAACCCGAACTATTATAAACTTGAAGTCGGTCGGGCAACGGTCGCCTCCCGATTGCTTTAGAGCGCTTCAACGCGGGGATGTACGCTTGAGTGCGGATGAACGCCGGTGCGCGGCATTTCAAAACTCCACACTCCACACTCCCAACTCCAAACTTACTTCGTGGCCAGCTCCAGCGTGTCGCGGGCGATGGCCAGCTCCTCGTTGGTGGGGATCACCCAAACCTGGACCTTGCTGTCCTCGGCGGAGATCTTCGCTTCCTCGCCGCGGGTCTTCGCGTTCTTCTCGGGATCCAGCTTGATGCCCAGGAACTCCAGGCCCTCCACCGCGCGGGCGCGGCCGGCGGCGTCGTTCTCGCCGATGCCGGCGGTGAAGATCAGCGCGTCCACGCCGCCCATGGCCGCCGCGAAGGAGCCGATATACTTGCGCAGCACATAGCCCCACATGTCGATGGCCAGCTGTGCGTTGGGCTCGCCGGCCTCATAGCGGGCGGTGACGTTGCGCATGTCGGAATCGCCGGCCAGGCCCAGCAGGCCGCTCTTCTTGTTCATCATGTTCAG
>CACYWI010000102.1 GCA_902778045.1 uncultured Eubacteriales bacterium | reverse complement strand
AGCGACGGCCCAGGCCGTCAGCAGGGTGGAACCACGGATGCAAGGCATTCGTCCCGGCAGAGGGACGAATGCCTTTTTTTCTTTCTCCCGGTTCTCCCCTAATCCCTAATCCCTATCAAAAAGGAGTGTAACAATCATGGAACGCGAACAGTTTTTGGAGGTCTATCGCCATTCCCTGGCCCACATACTGGCCAAGGCCGTGATGGAGATCTTCGGCCGGGAGAACGTGCAGATCGCCATCGGGCCGCAGATCGCCGACGGCATGTACTATGATTTCCTGCTGCCCCGGGGCATTTCCACCGAGGAATTCCCCCAGATCGAGGCGAAGATGAAGGAGATCATGAAGCGCAAGGAGGCCTGGACCCGCAAGGAGGTCACCAAGGCCGAAGCACTGGAGATCTTCAAGGGCCAGAAGTACAAGGAAGAGCTGATCAACGACCTTCCCGAGGGCGAGACGATCACCGTGTACTATACCGGCGACGACTTCGTGGACCTGTGCCGCGGCCCCCATGTGGAAAACTCGGCGGAGCTGCTGAGCGTGGCCTACAAGATCCGCGCCGTATCCAGCGCCTACTGGCGCGGCGACGAGAAGCGGGATTCCCTGCAGCGCGTGTACGTGTACGCCTTCCCGGACCAGCAGCAGCTGAAGGCCCACCTGGCCATGATCAAGGAGGCCCAGGAGCGGGACCACAAGAAGATCGGCAAGGAGCTGGACCTGTTCATGTTCGACGAGACGGCCCCCGGCATGCCCTACTGGCTGCCCCGCGGCTGGAAGCTGTACCAGACGCTGCTGGCCTATTCCCGCAAGCTGCAGCTGAAGCACGGCTACACCGAGATCTCCGCGCCGCTGATCAACAAGAAGAAGCTGTGGGTGATCTCCGGCCACTGGGCCCACTACCAGAATAACATGTTCATGGTGCCGGGCCTGGAGGGCTTCGTGTCCGCGGACGCCGAGATCCCCGGCGTGCTGGACAACCCGATGGACGGCCTGGACGAGACGGCCACGGTGACCCTTCCGAAGGGCGCGCCGGTGTTCAACCGCGACCTGGACGACACCATGGGTGCCAAGCCGATGAACTGCCCCAACGCCATGATGACCTACACTACAAGCGGACCCTGCACAGCTACAAGGAGCTGCCCATCCGCTACAGCGAATATGACGTGCTGCACCGCAAGGAGAAGTCCGGCCAGATGAACGGCCTATTCCGCGTGCAGGAGTTCCGGCAGGATGACGACCATACCTTCGTAACGGAAGCGCAGATTGAAGAGGAAATCGCCGACATCATCTCCATCGCCGACGAGATCTACTCGACCTTCGGTGTCACCTACCGCGCCGAGCTGTCCACCCGCCCCGAGGACTTCATGGGCGACATCGAGGTCTGGAACCGGGCCGAGGCCGCACTGCGACAAGTACGGCGAGGGCGGCTACGAGATCAACGAGGGCGACGGCGCGTTCTACGGCCCGAAGATCGACCTGCAGATCAAGGACGCCCTGGGCCGCGAATGGCAGTGCGGCACCATCCAGCTGGACTTCCAGCTGCCCCACAACTTCGGCCTGACCTACGTCAACGCCGAGGGCGGCCAGGAGATGCCCGTGGTGATCCACCGCGCCATCTACGGGTCGCTGGAGCGCTTCATCGGCATCATCATCGAGAACTTCAAGGGCGCCTTCCCCTTCTGGCTGAACCCCTACCAGGTGGCCGTGGTGCCCATCCGCCCCGAGCACAACGACTACGCCCGCAAGGTGGTCGAGCGCCTGGAGGACGAGGGCATCCGCGTGGAGGCCGACTACGCCGACATCAACATGAACACCAAGATCAAGTTCTTCAAGACCATGAAGGACCCCTACATCGTGGTGGTCGGCGACAAGGAGGCCGAGGAGGGCACCGTGTCCATCACCGTGCGCGGCCAGAAGCAGCAGCTGCACGGCGTGCCGCTTGAGACGCTGGTGAAAATGTGCAACCAAATGAACCAGACCCACAGCCTGGAGCTGATCGGCGAGGCGCCGGAAGTGTAACCGAACCGACAAAGGGCCCCGTTTCGCGGCGCGAAACGGGGCCCTTTCTGTCAGTCTGACACATCGATCAGGCCGTGGGCTGGATGGAACCGACGACCGCGCCCCACACCAGCTCGGCGTTCTCCTCGGACAGGGGCGCGCAGGTGACCTCCAGCGCGTAGCCCGCCTCGGTGGTGAAGGTGACGCTCACGCTGTCCTGCTCGGGCAGCTTGTAGGACACGCAGGGCAGGCCGTTCACGGTGCCCACCTCGATCTCGGTGGCGCCGGCCTCGTTGGCCAGGTACTCGCCGTACTCCTCCAGGGTCATGCCGTTCACGTCCACATACACGATGGACACGGCGGCGGACTGATCGTCTGGCGCAAAGTAGCCGATGTAGCCGTTCGCCACGTCTTCCTCGGTCAGTTCGACGGGATTGAGGCCCTCGGGCATCCAGATCTGCACGGCGATCTGCTCAAAGGTGTAGAACTGGCCGGTGACGCCGGCGGCCTCGAGAATCGGCTCAAAATCCGCCCAGTTCAGCGCGGGCGCTTCCTCGGCCAGCGCGCAGGTCATCATCAGGCACAGCGCCATCACAACAGCCAAAAACTTCTTCATCGGGTTTAACCTCACTTTCTGATTTGCTCCTTTTGAAGCTATCATAGATTATAAGGCAAGGCTTTCCGGCTGTATACTGTCCTTTGGTACAGGTTCTATAGAGTGTGTTTCTAAATGCGCTTCAGGCATTTGGGAAACACACTCTAAACCTCGAAGGCAATGGCCTCGGTCATGTCATACCCGCCGAACACGTCGTTCAGCACGAAGCAGAACAGCATTTGAAGCGTATCCTCGCCGTCATCCCCGAGGTCCTGCCAGGTGACGGTCATCCCCTCCTGCCAGGTGATCTCGTCGCCTTCAAACTCGGATTCCTCGGGCTCGTCCTCCCCGTCGGCATAGACGTACATCGTGTAAACAGGCACGATGCTGTCCCCGGGCCGCAAGCGGTCGGTGCTTCGGATCGGCAGGCCGTTGGCGTCATAGCCCGCGTTCGCGCCGATCACCCGGCCCTCGCCGCTGCCCGCCGGGAACTCCACCACCAGATAGGTGTATTCGCCGTTCAGCTTCACCGGGATCAGGCTGCGCCTGCCGTATTCGTTGCTTATCTGGTCGTACAGCGGCACCAGCTGGTCGCCGAAGATCGGCCATGTGCCGTCGAACAGGCTGTAGACCGCGCCGCCCTCCCAGTCGATCAGGTTGTTGCGCATCAGGCCCATGTCCACATAGCCGGTCATATCCTCGTCGGTGATGTCGATCATCAGCATGCCTTCCACGTAGTCCAGGTATCGCATATCCTCCGGGGTCAGCGTAGCCGTGAAGGCGTAGTCGCCCTCCCCCGCCTCTACGGGGATCTGCTGGCTCGACGCCTCATAGACCCCGGTCTCATCGTTCCAGTCCAGCTGCGCCTGGCCCGCGGCAAGGGCCTCGCCCAGCTGCGAAAGCACGCTGCCGCCGGTGGTCTGCTGAGGCGCGGTGGCGGAAAAGCTGTAGCTTCCCCCGGTGATCAGCTCCGCGTAGCTTTGCACGAAGCCGATCCAGTTCGGCATGTAGAAGGACAGATCCATGCCGTCGCTGTAGTCGGCAAACTCGTTTGCCGTGTCCTGGGGGATCAGCACCGACAGGCCGCAGCAGGCGTCCAGGTTGTCGGTCTGCCGCCGAAGCGGCACGGCGTCCTCCAGCGCCCTTCGGGCCCGGGCGGCGCTCTGCGGGTCAAACGCCGCGTAGGCGTCCAGTATCGCGCCCAGGTCTACCATGTCCCAGCTGCCGTCCACGAAGGAGCCGAAGGTGTACATGCGGCTGCGGCCGCGGCGCACATCGGCAACGTTTCCCTGGGAAAGCTGCTCCAGCAGCGCCGCGCCCATGCCCTCCATGGCCTGCTGCAGCGGGTCGATCCGCTTCAGGTCCACGGCGCTCAGCGTCAGGGCGTCGTCCGGGTTCTCCAGAAGGGCGTCCTCCATATAGCTGTCGATGATCTTCTCGCAGAGCGCATGGGTGGTGATACCGGGCTCCTCCCGGACTGCCTTCAGCCAGGGGGTGAAGCTCCAGCCGCTGCCCGGCTCCAGCTCCTCGCTGGCGACATACCAATCGATATCATAGTAAGATAGCATCGCCGCCATCTCGTAGGTGGCCATCATGCAAGCGTCGCAGCCGAGGATATCGATGTGGAACCCGCCCAATCTTTCACCCAGCGCGTACAGCGCGTCGTTGATTTCGGTCAGGGAAAGGCCGTCCTGTTCCTCGGTGGTATCATCGAAGCACACGCCCGCCTCCGAGCCCGCGCCGTGGTCCCACAGCACCAGCGCGGTGCGCTTCGCCGGATAGTGGGTCAGGCCGTATTCCATGAATTCCAATAAGCTCTCCCCGCTGCCCATGGAGGCCCAGCCCCAATCCTCGATGGATTCAAAGGCGCCCTCCCGGATCACGGCCAGATTGCGCGTGTTCCCGCTGAGATCCTCGAAATCCCATTCCTCCGCGCCGCCGGCCAGCACCACGATGTTCATGTCATCGCCGTTTTCAGCTTCGGCCATCTCGACGATGTCCTCGCAGGCGCTGCTCTGCAGGTCCGCGCCGCACATGTACACCAGCAGCGTGAAATCCGCCTCGGCCAGCGCCACGACGCCCAGCAGCATGAACAGCACGGCCGACAGGGCCGTCACAAGCTTTTTCATATATCCCCCAATTCCGCTGCCCGGTTCAGCGCCTCCGCCCGGGTGGCCACGCCCAGCTTCCTGTAGATGATGCCGCAGAAGTATTTGACCGTCCGCTCCGTGATGTTCAGCACGCTGGCGATCTTCGCGTTCTTGTACCCGGCGATCATCAGCGAATACACCTGGTACTCCCGGTCGGTGAACACGGGCCGGTTCGCCGCCTGCTTCATATAGTTGGGATAGTAGGCCGCCTGCCGCCGGGTCAGGGCCAGCACGCTGCGTTCCCAGGGCCCGTCCGGCATCGAAAGCGCGTTCAGCATGTCGATGATGGCGATGCCCTCGTCGGCGATCACGCGGATCAGGCCGTAGCGCTTCGCCAGCGCCAGCGCCCGCGTCATGCAGTCCCGCCAGGCCTCGCTGCCGCCGCGATAGTGGTACACCGCCTCCAGCAGGGTAAGCTGGATAAGCATGTAGGGCCGATCGTAGCTCTCGAAGTACTGCCGCAGCAGCGCTGCCAGAAACGGCACCCTGGAGCGCTGGGAGAATATGATATACAGCCGCAGCTTCAGCATGTAGCGGTAGCGGTCCATGATGATGAAATCGCCCGTCTCGTCCGGCGCGCCGGCCTCCAGCCAGCTTCGCGCCTCGCTCACATCGCCCTGCAGCAGCATAAGGCCCTGGCGAAATGCCGCCAGGTTCTGCTCCAGCCGCCTGGGATGCGCCTCGCGCAGCGAGGAGAGGGCGTTGCCGATCATGCGCACCGCCTCGTTCACATTGCCCCGGGCGGCCTCTATGCGGCTCTGGATGCCGATGGCGGCATAGTGCATCTCCACGCTGCCCGCGGCGCGCTGCATGCCCTGCAGCACCTTCGCCATGGCCACCGAATAGTCGCCCTCGGGGTTGGCCTCCAGCTCCCGCTCGGCGATGGCGATATCCGCCACGCCGCCGCTGCCCTTTCCCAGGGCCAGCTCGATGGGGCCCTTGAACAGGCGGTAGATGCTCCAGCCGTGGGGCACCCAGCGGCAGAAATCCAGCCCGCCGTTCAGCAGGCTCACGCTGTTGCCCGACACGTTGAAGCCGGCGCTCCAGGCCGTCGACTGCCGCAGCGCCGGCGATTTCGCCGCCGCCACCAGCCGCTTCAGCGTGTGCCGGCTGCCCCGGTGGGAAAGGCACAGGTCCAGGTAGGCCCGCGCCTCCTCGGCGGTGCGGCGGCGAGCGTCCCGCGCGGGGGTCCTGCGGATGAAATCACACAGCGCGTCGTACCACCGGTCGCTCTCCTCGGCGTGGCCCAGCAGGCACTCGATCTCGCACTTGCCCTTCATCAACTCCGGATAGGAAAGGATCGTCTCCTCCTTCAGAAGGGCGTAACCCTCCCGAAGGTCCACGTAGTCGCCGTCGGCGGGGCGGTTGAAGGTATCGCGGATCAGTATCTCCCGGATCTTCTCCACGTCGCCCAGCTGCCGGTAGTAGGAGATCGCCTCGGGGATCCTGTTCTGCAGCTCGAAGTACAGGGCCGCCCGCTTGTATTGGCCGTTGATGTAATCCTGGCTGTACAGGTTGCGCATCTCGGAAAACAGCGCCTGCCGGACGATGGGAATGAAGGTGTACTCGCCCTCCCCCTCCCGCAGCAGCATGTAGGATTTCCGGGCGATCTGCTCCATGATGCGCGGGGCATCGTTCCGGCCCGTCACCATGCGGGCCATGTCCTCGGAAAAGTGCTCAAAGGGCGAAAGGTTGTACAGCAGTTGGCGCTCCTGTTCCGGAAAGGCCAGCACCACATCGGACACCAGCAGGCGCTTGATCTCCGCCCGGGTGGCATCGATCTGCGCCTGCATCGGCGCGCCGGGGGCGCTTTGCAGCTGCCGGACCAGCATGTGCAGCCCGAAGGGCCAGCCCCACAGCCGATCCAGTATCAGCCGGACGTCCGAGGGCACCAGCTCGACGCCGTACTCCAGGCACAGCTGGACGATCTCCTCCCCGTCGAACATCACGAAGTCCCAGCCCAGCATGGCGACCGAGCCGCCGGCGCACAGCCTTCGCAGCGACGCGGGCAGCTGGGCCCGGCCCGCCAGCACGGCATACCGGCCCTCGGGCAGCGCCGGCAGCAGCTCGGCCAGGTCCTCCGACATCGCGGCGGAGGGATGATCCACGCTGTCGATCACGATCAGCGCCTCCCCCGCCTCCGCGAGCCGCGCCTTGAAATCCGCCCAGTCGTCCCGTTCGGAGTTGAAGCGCAGCACGTCGCCGCTCCAGGAGGCGCACAGCTGGTCCAGCAGCACCGACTTGCCGCTGTAGAAAAAGGCGGAGACGTACACGGCCCGCCTCTGCTTCAGAAGCTCGGTCAGCGTATGCAGTTTTTCCGTTCTGCGGATGATCGGCTGCTGTGCCATGTCGCACCTCCTCGCCCCGTATGATTTACCCATCAGGATTGTAACATATTTGGAAAGAAAATGGAAGTGTACCAAAGTACAAGTCTCTTGACGCCGCGCCGGATACAGGCTACAATAGGACAGGAATCAAAGAAACGGAGGTCAAAGACATGCTTGCGAAGACACCCCCCATGGGCTGGAACAGCTGGGATTGCTACGGCGCAGCGGTCACCGAGGCCCAGGTGCGCCAGAACGCCGAATACATGGCCGAGCACCTGAAGGACTGCGGCTGGGAATACGTGGTGGTGGACATCCAGTGGTACCAGCCCACGGCCACGAGCCACGAATACGAGCCCTTCTCCGAGGAGTGCATGGACGAATACGGCCGCTTCGTGCCCGCGGTAAACCGCTTCCCCAGCGCGGCTGGCGGCGCGGGCTTCAAGCCCCTTGCCGACTGGGTGCACTCCCTGGACCTCAAGTTCGGCATCCACATCATGCGGGGCATGCCCCGGATGGCGGCCCACCGCCGCCTGCCGATCCTGGACAGCGAATACACCTGCGCCCAGGTGGCCAACCCCAACTCCATCTGCGCCTGGAACCCGGACATGTACGGCCTGCGCCAGGACCATCCCGGCGCGAAGGACTACTACGACAGCATCTTCCGCCTGTACGCCGAATGGGGCGTGGACTTCGTCAAGTGCGACGACATCGCCCGGGAATACCCCCACTGCGAGCGGGAGATCGAGCTAATCTCCGAGGCCTGCCGGGGCTGCGGGCGGGACATGGTGCTCAGCCTCTCCCCCGGCCCCGCGCCCCTGGATCGGGCCGAGCACCTGAAAAAATACGCCAACATGTGGCGCATCACCGACGACTTCTGGGACGAGTGGCGGCTGCTGAAGGGCATGTTCGAGCGGGCGGAGAAATGGTGCGTCCACGCCGGACCCGGCCACTGGCCGGACGCGGACATGCTGCCCGTCGGAGCCCTCCGGCAGTGCTACGCAGAGGACGACGACGGCGGCTTCTTCGGCGAGCGGGCCCATCATGGCTGGACGAACTTCACCGAGGCCGAGCAGCGCACGATGATGACGCTGTGGTGCATGCTGCGCTCGCCGCTGATGATCGGCGCGGAGATGACGAAGAACGACGATTTCACCCTGTCCCTGCTGACCAACACCGCGGTGCTGGCCATCTCGCCCCGCGCAAGGACGGCAAGGGCTGCTACGTGGCCGCCTTCAACCTGTCGGACAAGGCCCGAAAAATCAGCGTAGATCCCGCGCTGATCGAGCGCGACTATGCCCGCGCCACCGAGCTGTGGACCGGCGTGAAGCCCCGCAAGGGCCTGAGCGTCAGGCTCACGCCACATGACTGCGCGGTGTGGCAACTGGAATACTGACAAAGAACGGACGTGGATTTGCGACAAATCCACGTCCGTTCCTTATCCCTGTCGCAGCGCCTCGTACATCGAATAGTCCACCTGTCCCCGGATGTGCTCCAGCGCGCCGGGGACGAGCTCGCGCACCATCAGGCAGCTGACGTGGGGCAGATGGATCGACGGCCCGGCCACGATGCCGTGGTCGGCGCTGGTCTCAAAGCCCCGGGCGCGGTAGTTGCGGGGATCGCCCTCCACGATCACGGCCCTGAAGCCCAGCTCGCGGGCCCTTTCAAAGCCGTATTCGATCAGCCTTTTCGAGATGTGCCGCCGCTGCATATCCGTCTTCACCGCCACCGGGGACAGCAACAGCAGCTCCCGGTCGTACCGCCCCTCGAGGTGGAAGCGGGAGACACATCGTCGGCGGCGTCCGTCATCACCAGCTCCAGCTCGGGCACATAGTATGCCTTCGCCCGGATCTCCTCCACCAGCCGGCGCACGGTCTGCCCCTCTTCCGGGCCATCGTGCGCGGCAAACACCGCCTCCACCAGCTCCAGCGCGGGGCAGCGGTACTTCTCCGCCATGGGCCGCACGCACAGGGCGTCCGCCATGTCCTCCGGGCGCAGCGCGGCCTCGATCTGACGGACAAACGCCTCCAGACCCGTCCTGTCTTCCTCCGTAAAGCGATTCAGCACCGGGCTGTCGATGTCCAGCACGCCGAAGATCACGATCTCCGAATTGGAGGCGCTGTCGCAGGCGATGTGGCCCGGGAAGGCATGCACGTCCGGCACGAGCAGCGTCTCGTCCCGCGCCACCGCCGTGCCGCACACGCCCTTGCCCACCGGGATGTGGATGCAGGCCAGCTTGCCCTGGAACGGCCCCAGCACCAGCCGGCCCTCCCGCAGCAGGTAAAAGCCCGCCCAGTTCAGGTCTTCCAGGTTGTCGTAGATCAGCGCCGAGGCATTGGCCAGCAGCGGCACGTACCAGCGCTCCGCCTCCGCCAGGCCCTTCACCTGCGCGCACAGCAGCTTGTAGTCCATGGTCCGTTCCTCCCATCGGTCGGCTTTTTTGCATTATAGCACACGCGCCGCCCGCCGCGCAACGCCTTGCACGATTGACAGACCCACAGTCCCGGATTATAATAAGGTTAGGAAGAAGCAAAGAAAGTGAGGTTGGAACCCATGACAAAGAAAATCCTGTCCCTGGTACTGGTTCTGGTGCTGGCTCTGAGCGCCGTGGCCGCGCTGGCAGAGAGCGTGAAGATCAACGCTAAGAACTTTCCCGACAGCACCTTCCGAAAGGTGATCAAGAAGGTCTGCGACACGAACAAGGACGGCAAGCTGTCCGACAAGGAGATCAAGGCCGTCAAGAGCCTGGACCTGTATTTCGACACCGTGCACTACGATCTGGGCATCTCCGGCACCATCAAGGACCTGACCGGCATAGAGCGCTTCACCAACCTGCAGGATCTGGACTTTCACTACCAGAACGTCAAGAAGCTGGACGTGAGCAAGAATACCAAGCTGCGCAGCCTGTGCGGCGATTGGAACGAGGCCCTGAAGACCGTGAAGCTGGGCAAGCAGAAGTACCTGGACTACCTGTTGCTGAACCACACCAAGCTCAAAAAGGTGGACATCAGCGGCTGCCCCAAGCTGCTGAAGCTGCTGAACCAGTATGACGGCGAAGGCGGCTTCGGCCGGGTCAAGGGCGGCCCCGGCATAGCCGTCAGCTGCAAGCTGTACAACGGCAAGAAGCTGGCGGTCAGGACCCGCAAGCCCACCTCCATCGCCTTCAAGAAGAGCAAGGTCTCCGTGACCAGGAAGCAGCTGAACAGTCATTTGGAGTACGACCTGGGCATCTACGTGGTGCTGGAGCCTGCCGGCACCATGTACCCCATCAGGTATTCCAGCAGCAACAGTGATTTCGTGGAGTGCGACGAGGACGGCTCGTCCTTCTGGATCAACCCCGAGGCAAAGAAGGGCTCCACCGCCACCCTCACCGCCAAGTGCGGCAAGAAGACGGCCAAGATCAAGATCACGCTGAAGTAATCTTCCGGATACCCCTTCGGGCCCATGTCAATACATTTTACTTGACACGGGCCCTTGCTTTGGGTATAATGAAAAAGCTGTCAAGATAATTCACTTGCGGGGGCGTGCGCATGGCGGACATGAACGAGCGGGTGACGCTGAACTACCTGCTGGATTTCTACGGCCCGCTGCTGACCGAGCACCGGCAGGAGGTGCTGCGCCTGTACTGCGAGGAGGACCTTTCCCAGCAGGAGATCGCCGACCAGCTGAACATCACCCGCCAAGGCGTGTTCGACGCGCTGGCCAGGGCGAAGAAGCAGCTGGCGGAATACGAGGAAAAGCTGGGTTTGGTGCGGCGGCACCTATCGCTGACCCAGGCCGCGGAAAAGTGCCTGGAGGCACTGGACAGGGTGACCCCCTCGGCCCAGGACGCCCCGGCGCTCTCAGAGGCGCGGCAGGCCCTTTCAGAGATCATTCGATAATCACGGTATGGAGGACATCCCATGGCATTTGAGGGATTGACCGACAAGCTGCAAGGCGCTTTCAAAAAGCTGAACGGCAAGGGCAAGCTGAACGAGGCCGACGTCAAGGCCGCGATGCGCGAGGTGCGCATGGCGCTGCTGGAGGCCGACGTGAACTTCCTGGTGGTGAAGGACTTCGTCAAGAAGGTCAC
>CACYWI010000101.1 GCA_902778045.1 uncultured Eubacteriales bacterium | reverse complement strand
GAGTAAGCTGGAATATGCGACATGGATGGGGACAGTGGGGACGGTTTGTGCGTCCGTCCCAAGTGTTTCCAGGATCTGGTTGCAGGAAGGGAAATGTTGCGTGATTTGCCCTCCAAACGTTCTTGTGGTAAAATGGTTATAGCAGATCACAGGCGTTGATTAACATGACTGTAAACCAATAGCTGTCCGTCTGCTCCTTCATCGCTGAAACAGTTGTGAAGGGGCAGTTTTATCAGGCGGCAAAAGCCTTAATACAGGGAAGGAATGGGATTCGCGCATGGAGGAAAAGCGATTGATCGAGGCGTTCCGGTGGCTGCACCGGCACCCGGAGCTGGCCATGGAGGAGCGGGAAACCACGGCGTTCATCCGGAGTATGCTCCAGGAGCATGGGATACGCATGTTGGATACGGGGCTCGAAACCGGGCTGATCGCCGCGGTGGGCAGCGGAAAAGGGCCGGTCGTGGCCCTGCGGGCGGACATCGACGCGCTGCCGGTGTGCGAGCAGACGGGGCTGGCGTACGCCTCGCAGCGCCATGGGGTGATGCACGCCTGCGGCCACGACTTCCACGCCGCGACCATGCTCGGCGCGGCGCTGCTGCTGAAGGCGCGGGAGGCGGCGCTGCCCGGCACCGTGAAGGTGATCTTCCAGCCCGCCGAAGAGGTCAACCAGGGCGCGATCAAGATGATCGCCACCGGACTGCTGGACGACGTGGGCCTGTTCTTCACGTCCCACAGCTATCCCTGGTACCCGGCGGGCACGATCGGCGTGCGCCCGGGCCCGGTGATGGCCTCCGCCGACCACTTCCGGGCCAGCATCATCGGCAAGGGCTGCCACGCCGGCCATCCCGACCTGGGCATCGACCCGATCCCCGCGCTGGCGGCGGTCATCACCAACGCGCAGAGCATCGTCAGCCGCAGCGTGAACCCCTTCGACTGCGCGGTGGTGTCCATCACCCGGGTGTCGGCGGGCAACACCTGGAACGTGACGCCGGACGCGGCAGAGCTGGAGGGCACCGTGCGCGCCATGAGCGACGGCGTGCGGGACGACATACAGCGCCGCCTGGAGCGGCTGGTCCGGGACACGGCCAGCGCCCACGGCTGCGAGACCGATTTCGACTACGAGCGCGGCCCGAGCCCGGTGGTCAACGACGCCGATGCCTGCCGCCGCGCCGCCGAACTGGCCCGGGAGCTGGGCTTGCGGGTAGAGCAGAACCCGCCCTCGATGGGCGCGGAGGATTTCAGCTTCTACCTGAAAAAGGCCCCCGGCGCGTTCATCCGGGTGGGCACCGGCGGCGGCTACGACAACCACCATCCCCGCTTCATCGCCGACCCCGCGGCGCTTCTGCCCGCGGCCCGGTTCTTCGCTGCGCTGGCGGAGAGGGAGCTGAATCGCCTTGCGCGCATGTAAAGCTAAGGAGGGAGCAGGGAGCAGTCAATAGGAATAGCTGAGGGAATAGGGATTAGGGAATAGGGATTAAGGAAGAGTGGCTGCCGCGTGCCCGTAGGGGCGGCGTTGCGCCGCCCGCCAAGCCTTCCCCTCTGGGGCAACGAGCGCCCGGAAAATGTCCAGTGGTTGATAGGACGGTTCCAATAACCAGGTCAAAGCGATTGATGGAACGTCCCCTTTTCTCATGGAAAAAATGAGATAAGGAACCGTCCCCTTATCTCAGGAGTGCCCTATCGGCCCTTCGGGCCACTTCCCCACTGCGGTGGGGAAGCATAGGATGCCGATGTCGCGTAGCCCAAAAGCTTCCCCACCGCAGTGGGGAAGTACCCGCGCAGCGGGGGATAGGGCACCCCACCGCAGTGGCATCAAGCGCCCGGAAAATGTCCGGTGGTTGAGGGGACAGTTCCTATAACCAGGTCAAAGTGATCGAAGGAACGTCCCCTTTTCTCACGGAAAAAATGAGATAAGGAACCGTCCCCTTATCTCACTATAATTCTCCATTCTCCATTCCCCATTTCTCATCCCCCATTCCTCATTCTCAATCCCCTCCCCGCCCCTCCGGCTCGACCTGAAGGGCGTCGTTGAACACGTTGTTGGCGATCATGAACACGCCCATGGCGGTCGCCACCACCAGCGTCTCCTGAGAGAACGCGGCGCGCAGCCGGTCGAACAGGTCCTCCGGGATGTGCTTGGGGTCCTTCGCCAGGGCGCGGCCGTATTCGATCAGCAGCTGTTCCGCGTCCGTGAAGGCAAAGTGCTCGAAATCGGTGATGCCGTTGTCGCGCAGCAGGCAGGCGAAGTAGCGGCTGCACACCAGGCACTCGTTCTGCAGGGATATGGCGTACTCAAAGAAGTCCGCCGCCCTCTTGCCCACCAGGCGCTGCAGCTCCCTGTCCAGCGCGTAGGACTGGGCCTCCAGCGCGTTGAAGGCCGTCACGTTGTGCAGCAGCGTCAGCTTCTCGTTCGTCAGCCGGTAGCCCTGGGCAAGGTGTGCGTCGATCGCGGAGCGCACCTCCGTCGACGCGGTTTCAAGATCGATCTTCGCAATGCGCGGCATGGCGCTTTCCCCCTTCAAGGCATTTCATACTTCAGGCGCCCGGACCGCGTTCGGTCCGGCGCCCGGGATATTATTATATATTCTATCGTTTTAATTTGTTATTGTCCAATACGGAAGATCGATTTGCAGCAATAGCTTTCAGCTATAATCATGACGCGAAGCGGCGTCCCGACAACGACAAGAAGCCCCCGCGTGACCGGTGCCGGTCACGCGGGGGCCGCGTTTATGCCGCGTCAATCGTCCCTTCTCACGCCGATCAGTATGTGGTGATCGTCGCTCTCCCGGGTCTTGATGGTCTGCAGGATATAGGGCACGGTCCTGCCCTGCAAACGCTTGCCGAAGGACAGGGACATCACCTCGTCCTGGCCGATCCAGCGCAGCAGATTGGCCTTGCCGGTGGCCTCGCGGACCTTTTCCACGTCCTCGGCGCACACGTCCTCCAGCAGCTTCTCCCGGGCCTGGCCGAAGAAATCGGTGCCGCCGGGGCGGATCTCCAGCTTGCCGCCCATGCCCGTGTAGAATTCGAGATAGTAGTCCGTGACCACATCCACATAGTAGATGCTCTCGAAGTCGCTGGTCAGCGCCTTGGAGATGCTCATGTAGGTCTTCTTGTCCTCCGGCGTCACCGTGACAGAGGTCTCCGAGCGCTCCACCAGGAAGCGGTCAAACTCCGCCGGCGGCACGGGCTTGGAGAAGTAATAGCCCTGCACCAGGTCGCAGCCCATGGCCTTCAGGGTCAGGTACTGCTCCTCGGTCTCCACGCCCTCGGCCACGACGGGCACGTGCAGGTAGTCCGCGATATCGATGATCAACTCGATCATGCGCACGTCCCGGTTCTCGTCAAAGGCGTTGCGCACAAAGCTCATATCCAGCTTCAGCGCGTCGATGGGCAGGTGCGTCAGCATGCCCAGCGAGGAATAGCCGGTGCCGAAATCGTCCATCTCGATCCTGAAGCCCATGCCCATGCCGCGCAGCTCCTTGGCCATGGTGATCACCTGGTCGGAATCGCCGGTATAGGCCGATTCCGTGATCTCCAGCACCAGATCCTCCTCGCTGAGCCGATATTCCTCCAGGATGTCCCTGAAGATGTTCTTCAGGTTGGGCGTGAGCATGTCGATGCGGGAGACGTTCACCGAAACCGGCACAGAGAAGCCGAGCCGGTCCTTCCACTCCCGGATCCGGGCGGCGACCTCGCGCCACACGAACCTGTCCAGCTCCAGGATCAGGCCGTTGTCCTCCAGCAGCGGTATGAACACGCCCGGGCTGATCATGCCCATCTCCGGGTGGTTCCAGCGCACCAGCGCCTCCGCGCTGGCCAGCAGGGGCCTGTCGGGGCGGATGTCGAACTTGGGCTGGAAGTACACCGTGAAGCGCCGGTTCTCCAGCGAGGGCTTGAAGTCCTCCAGCAGGCGGGCCTTGTGCAGCTCCTCCTCGTGCATCTTCATGTCGTAGATGCCCACGGCCTTCAGGTAGCCGCTCTTGACGTTGTTCGCCGCGGTCCTGGCGTATTCGAAGCGGCGCTCGATCTCCAGGGTCTTGTCCACGTTGCGGTACACGCCCATGCGCATGCGCACGCGGTCCTCAGAGACGTCCTCACCCGCCAGGCCCTCGGAGGCCTTGTCCAGTATGGCCTCGTAATCCTCCCTGTGGGGGCAGTAGATGAGGAAGGTGTCTGCCCCGCGGCGGCAGCCGATGCCGCCTACCTCCCGGGAGATCTGGCGGATGCGGTTGCCCATGCGGGCCAGCACGCTGTCGCCGTACTGCTTGCCGTAGCGCTCGTTCAGCACGTGGAACTGGTTGATGTCCAGCACGATGGCGTCCATCGACATGTCGGCGTAGTGCTGGTCGTACATGCGCACATAGCGCAGGAAGTAATCCAGGTTGAACAGGTTCGTGAGGCCGTCGCGCTCGGTGGTCTGGATGATGGTCCGCTTTTCGGAAAGCTCAATGCAGCGGTTGACGCGCGCCTGCACGATCTCCCAGCTGGGATAGGGCTTGGGGATGAAGTCGATCGCGCCGAGCTTCAGGCACTCGACCTCGGCGCTCTGGTCCGCGGTCATCACGATCACCGGGACGCCCTGCAGCTCCTTTTCCCCCTTCATCACCTTCAGCACCTCGATGCCGCTAAGGCGGGGCATCTGCAGATCCAGCAGCACCAGGGCCAGGTCGTCCTTGTGGGCCTTGACCTGCTCCAGGGCCTCGACGCCGTCGCTGGCATACAGCAGCTCGAAGCCCTCCTCCAGCATGTTGCCCAGCACCATCTGGTTGATCTGCTCGTCCTCCACGATCAGGATCTGGCGCTTGAGCATCATGATATCCGAATCGTCGTTTATCGCGAACATCGGTTTGGCCGCGCTCTCGGCGTCGTCCCGCGTGACCGCACCCATGCCCTTCAGCAGCTGCTTTTCCTCGTACATCAGCGCGTCCGCGCGCTCAAACACATCGTGGAAGCTGGCGTCCTCCCCCGGCTTGTAATCCGACAGGCCGCCGGAGATCACCACGTCCTCGGTGCTGATATGCTCCACCGAGCGGTCGTGTAGGGCCAGCACCAGCTCCTTGCGGATCAGGTAGTCGCGCCCCGTGAGCACCGCCACGAACTCGTCGCCGCCGGTCCTGTAGACCGGGCTGTGCTGGAAGATATCGCAGACCATGCGGCTGGCCTTGATGATGTATTCGTCGCCGGCCTTGTGGCCCAGGGTGTCGTTGATCTTCTTCAGGCCGTTCACGTCGCAGACCACGATAGCGAAGGGCTGCGCCTTCTTCTCCTGAATGTCGGCGTCGTACTTCTTCTCGCTGAGCAGGAAGGCGTGCTTGCTCTTGACGCCGGTCATCGGGTCCGTAAAGGCGACGGTGCGGGCCCGGTCGCGCTCCTCGGAGGCCTGCTTCTCCCACTTCTTCGTGGAGGTGTAGTTCACGAACATCACGATCAGCGACAGGCTGAACAGCCCGATGATGATCAAGCTGCTGACGTTGTCGGTGCGGTGCAGCTGGTTCCGCTGGTACTCCAGGAAGGCGTCCTGGTCCATGGCCTGCGCCTCGCCGCCCGCCAGGCCGTCCATATAGGTGGCGATCTCGTCCACGACGGCCTGGTCCTTGGCCTCGCTGGCGCGCTGGGACCAGGTCATCGCCATCAGCACGATGAACACCAGCAGCGTGATCCACACGATGATGGCCTTGCCGAAGTTCCGGGTGCTGTCCTTGCGGATGACCCGGTTGAAGTAGAACAGGCCCAGCAGCGACCATACCGTCATCAGCGCGTAGGTCTCCGTTTCGATGGTGTGATCGGAGAAGAAGCTGGGGAACAGCAAAAGCACCAGGAAGACGACCAGTATCACCAGGCAGATGCCGGAGAGGATCGTATCCCGCTTCAGGTTCTCCTTCCGGGCGATCTTGAACACCGCCGCCGAGGCGAAGCCATAGATGATGGTGGCCCCGATGGTGGTGGTATCCACGATCCAGCCGATGGCCGAGCGGCCCAGGAAGGGCACGGGCAGCGAGATCAGCAGCACCAGCAGTATGGCCTTGACGGGGATCTGCCTGTCGTCCAGGCCGGCGAACCGCTGCGGCAGTATGCCATCCTGGGCCACGACGTAGCACAGGCGGCTGACCGCGCGCAGCATGCCGATCAGGCTGGTGAGCACCAGCGCCATCAGCGACGCCATCAGGATATACACGCCGGTATCGCCGAGATAGTAATGCGCGGCATAAAACGCGGGCAGCCCCGCGATGCCCTCGAACTCATCCAGGCGGCTGATATAATCCAGCCAGCTGGCACAGCCCTCCGGATAGGCGGAGATGCTCATCAGCAGTATGAAGATATACAGCGCGGTGGTGACCACCAGGGAGATCACCAGCACCCTGAACATATTGCTGTGCTTGAACCGATACTCCGCCGCGGAGTGGGAAACGCTCTCGAACCCTATAAAGGCCCAGGGGGAGATGAACGCGATGCGCAAAACCTGTTGCAGGGCGCTCTTATCCGGCAGAAAGGCCGGCTCCATCGTCATGCCCGTCGCCCGATGGCCCACCATGGCCGCCGCGAAGCAGATCGTGATGCCCACGGTGAACACCAGCGCCAGCACCTCCATACAGCGGGCCGTGGCCTTTTTGCTCTTCATGCACAGCAGGCCCACCAGCGCAATGACCGCCAGCGTCAACAGGGTCTCGCCCAGATAGACCTCGTAGCCAAACACGGTATACAGGTATCCGAAGCGAAGCGCGCCATGCAGAAAATAGCGCGTAAACAGCGGAATGCTTGTGGCATTGGCCCAGAATATGGCAATGTAGACCAGAAACATGAACCAGGACACCAGGAAGGCGCGATCATAGCCGAATATGTACTTCACGTAGTTGTACAGCCCGCCCGTGCCGGGGTAACGGTTGGCCAGCATGTGATAGTGGCTGGCCACCATCAGCATCATCACAAAGCCGATCAAAAGCCCCAATATGGAGCCCAGCGGCCCCGCCTGGGAAAGATAGGTGCTGCTGGTGACCACCAGGGAGCCCCAGCCGATGGCCGAGCCTACCGACAGCGCCCACACCGCCAACGGCGA
>CACYWI010000100.1 GCA_902778045.1 uncultured Eubacteriales bacterium | reverse complement strand
GAAGATAACGTCGCCCTGCTGAACACGGTACTGCTTGCCACCGGTCTTAATGACTGCGTACACGCGTTGCACCTCCTATACAAAAATCTCGCCGAAACTGGGCAGCAGCCGGAGGTTCCTCCGAACATACATTTTAAGCCGGTTTCGAGCGGCTTACCGGACAATTATACACGGTCGGGGCGGGAATGTCAATCACAGAAGGAAGGGTAGCGGAAAAATAACAATTTGAATTGAGAATGGAGAATGGCGGCACAAATCCTTCGGATTTGCGCATCAATTCTCAATTCTCAATTATTCCGCTCCATCCCTGTCCTCAATATAACCGATGATCCCCTCCGTCAGGCCCTTCGCCAGCTTCCACTGGTAGTCCTCGTCGTTGAGCAGGCGGTCCTCGTCGGGATTGGACATGAAGCCGCACTCCACCATCAGGCAGGGCACCTCCGACCAGTTCTGGCCGGTGTAGTTGTCGTTTGAGACGATGCCGTTCTCCTTCGCGCCGGTGGCCGCGCACACGGCGGGCAGTATGGCCTCGGCGGCGCGGTAGCTCTCCTCCGCGATGCTGTTGGAGCGGCTGCAGTACAGCGCGATGCCGTTCTTCTTGCGGTTGTCCGCGCCGTCGCAATGGATGCGCAGCACCAGATCCACGCCGAGCTCGTTCATCATCTTCGCCCGCTCCTGGTTGGAGATATCCACGTCGTGGGTCTCCCGGGTCATGTACACCTCGGCCCCCTGACTTTCGAGGGCTTCCCGCAGCTTCAACGAGATCTCCAGCACCGTCACATACTCCGCGATGCCGGTAGCCACGCCGCTGGTGCCGGAGGACACCTTGGCCTTCTTTTCGCTGCTGTTCGGGGCCACGGTCTCCTTTTCGCTGTTGCCACGGGCCTGGTGGCCGGGGTCGATGCCGATCTTCACGCCCGTCAACGGCAGCTTTTGCTGTTCGATGGGGATGATCACACTGGGCACCACGCCACTCTCGGGCACCAGGGCGCTGCCATCCGGCTGCGCGGTGGGCTCCTCAATCGGTTCGGCGTCTATGAATTCGATCACGGGAAGGGCCGCCTCCGTCGCCTCCGGTTCGGCGGTCGCCTCTGCTTCCACGGTTGTATCGGGCTGCGCGGTCGTCTCGGCCAGCGCAAAAGCCGACAGGCCAGCGACGCACAGCGCCAGCAAAAGGGCTATCCGGCGTTTCAACGGACCTCCGCCTCCTGTTCCCGCAGCTTGGCGGCCGCCGCCTGCCAGGCGGTGACCAGGTGGGTGACCTCAAACAGCACGATGGCGCCGTAGGGCGCGCCGGCCAGTCGCTCGGCACTCTCCCGATAGGCGTTCAGCAGCTCCAGCATCCGCAGCATCACATCCGGATTGTCCGGGCGCTCCGCCAGCAGCGTGCAGACCTCATCGTTGATGTCGCAGGCCAGCAGCAGCAGCAGCCTGCCCACCGCCTGGGGATGGCGGGTATGGAAGCTGCCGTCGGTCACGCCCTCGCCGATCACATCGTTCACCCGGGGCAGCAGCCGGTCGATCAGCACCCGCCTGCGGTGGGCGGTCATGGCTGCGTTTTTATCCTGATAGCACAGCTTCAACAGCAGCGCGGCGAAGGGCGTTTCCTCTGCCTCGAACAGGTTCGCCATGGCCAGCAGCATGTTCAGTCGGTCCACAGAGCCCCGGCGGCTGTCGTACAGCGCGGCGCTCAGCTGGTCCAGGCGGCCCTGCATGCGGCGCTCCATCACCGCCTGCAGCACGCTGTCCTTGGCGTCAAAGTAGTGGTAAAAACCGCCCTTGGACATGCCCAGTTGGTCCAGTATGTCCTGCACCGAGGTGCGGTCGTAGCCGCGCTCGAAGAACAGCGCCTCCGCCGCGTCCAGTATCTGCGTGCGCTTGATATCGCCCTTTTTCATGATCCGTGCCTCCCGTTCCCGCGCGGCGCTTTCCGCGCGTCGTGTTTCGCCTGTGCGCGTCCCTGAGGACGCGTTGTATCCTGTCTGGATCCCGCCTGTGAACGTTCCTTCGATCGCCTTGTATCCTGCCTGGGTTCCGCCTGGCTGCGGCCCTTCGGTCGCCTTGTACCCTGCCCGGGCTCCGCCTTGGGTTTCTTTTCGTAGGGCGGGATCAGGCATTCCCCGCCCCAGCCGATCAGGTCCTCCCGGCCGGCCTTGCGCAGCGCCTTCAGCACCAGCGCGCGGTTATAGGGCTTGAAGTAGTGCATCAGCGCCCGCTGCATGGCCTTCTCCTCCGGGTCCCGGGGCACATAGACGGGCGTCATGTCCCGGGGATCCAGGCCGGTGAAGAACATGGCCGTGGACAGCGTGCCCGGCGTCGGGTAGAAGTCCTGCACCTGGTCCGGATGCTGGCCGGTCCGCTTCATGTACACCGCCAGGGCGATGGCGTCGTCCAGCGTACAGCCGGGATGGCTGGACATGAAGTAGGGCACCAGGTATTGCTTCAGCCCCAGCTGCTGGTTGATCTGTTTGTACTTCTGGACAAAGCGGTCGTAGGTCTCCACGTCCGGCTTGCCCAGGTAGTGCAGCACCCGCGGGCTTACGTGCTCCGGGGCCACCTTCAGCTGGCCGGACACGTGGTGCTTCGCCAGCTCCTTCAGGAAATTGCCCTTTTTGTCCGCCAGCACGTAGTCATAGCGTATGCCCGAGCGCACAAATACCTTCTTGACCCCGGGCAGCTCCCGCAGAGTCTTCAGGATGTCGATGTACTCCCGATGGTCGGCCACCAGGTTCGGGCAGGGCTTCGGGAACAGGCACTGCCGGTGAACGCAGGCCCCGGATTTCAGCTGCTTGTCGCAGGCGGGCCGCCGGAAGTTGGCCGTGGGACCGCCCACGTCGTGGATGTAGCCCTTGAAGCCAGGTTGCCTGGTGAGGAGCCTCCCCTCGTTCACGATGGAATCCTTGCTGCGGGCGGTGACGATGCGCCCCTGGTGAAAGGTCAGCGCGCAGAAGCTGCACGCGCCGAAGCAGCCCCGGACCGAGGCGATGGAGAACCTGACCTCCTCGATGGCGGGAATGCCGCCGTCCCTTTCGTACATCGGGTGATACGTTCGCCGATAGGGCAGCGCGTACACCGCATCCAGCTCCTTTTGCGAGAGGGGCAGGTCCGGCACGTTTTGCAGCATCCACCTTTTGCCGTGCTTCTGGGCGATGGGCTTGCCGCGCACCGGGTCCTGCTGGTCGTACTGCACCTTGAAGGCCTCGGCGTAGGCCCGCTTGTCCTTCGCCACGACCTCCCAGGCGGGGATCTCTATGAAGCCCTCGGGCACCTCCCCCGCCATCACGCAGGTGCCTGGGATGCGCATTTCGGAAAAATCCCGGCCCGAGGCCATCCACTCGGCCACCTTCACCACGCTGCGCTCGCCCATGCCGAACATCAGCACGTCCGCGCCGGAATCCACCAGCATGGAGTTGCGCACCCGGTCGTCCCAGTAGTCGTAGTGGGCGAAGCGCCGCAGCGACGCCTCCACCCCGCCGATGGCGATGGGGATATCCCCATACGCCTCGCGGATGCGGTTGCAGTACACGATGGTGGCGCGGTCCGGCCGGTGCCCCGCCTTTCCACCCGGTGAATAGGCGTCCTCGCTGCGCTTCTTCTTGGCGGCGGTGTAGTGGTTCACCATGGAATCGATGACCCCCGCCGTCACCAGGAAGCCGATCCTTGGACGTCCGTACTCCCGGAACGGTTCACAGGAGTGCCAGTCCGGCTGGGGCAGCATGGCCACGCGATAGCCCGCCGCCTCCAACACCCGTGAAATGATCGCCAGTCCAAAGGAGGGATGATCCACATAGGCGTCGCCGGTGACGTACACGAAGTCCGGCGCATCCCAGCCCAGAGCCCGCGCTTCCCTCTTGACTTGCCGCCAGCAAGTCTGCGAGACCTCGCCTTGCCAGAGCAGAAAATGCCCTCCGCTGTTTTCGCTGTCTTAACCTGAGAGCAGTATTACTGCGTTTGTGATCAGACGCCCCTCGATTTCAGATAGGCGTCCTCGTCCTTCCGGGCGTCGATAAACGCGCGCTCCAGGTCGATGTCGTAGTGTTCGGCCAAGCGCATGATCTGCGCCATGACGTCCGCCATCTCGTTGCCAAGGCGTTCGTCGACCGCCGCCTCATCCTCGGTGAAGGCGTAGTATCGCTCCTTGAGCATAACCTGCTTTGCCAGCTCGCCCACCTGCTTGGAAAGCTCGATCATAGCGCCTTCGGCTTTCCACTCCCGGTTTTCGATGGTCTTGAAGCGGTTGACCGTCGTTCTGTACATCGTCTGCATTTCAGCAAAGGTCAAGCCCATGATACACACCTCATATTGTCCGGTCTTCCCTTTGGGAAGCTCACGTGTCGATGCGCACCAGCGCCGCCAGCGCCCGGTTGCGGTAGTTCACGTCCTCCCGCAGGCTGAAGCCCTGCTTCTCCCAGAAGGCGTTCCCGGCGTCGTTGTACCTGAACACCAGAAGCGCCACCTTGTTGATGCCGTCGGCCCTCAGCGCCGCGAGGCACCTCTCCACCAGCGCCGCGCCGACGCCCCGCCGACGCCAGCCCTCCGCCACGGCCATGTGGTAGATGTAGCCCCGGCGTCCGTCCTGCCCGGCGAGGATCACCCCCGCCAGTGCGCCGCCCTCCTCGGCCACGAAGCAAGTGTCCGGGTTGCGGCGCAGCAGCCTGTCGATCCCGGCCCGGGAATCGTCCAGGTCGTTGAAGCCCATGTTCCTGCAGGACATCCACAGGGCCCAGACCCGGTCGTAGTCGGCGATGGTCATCGGCCGGAGGTTCATGCCCGCGCCTCCGCCCAGCGCCTGCCGGGATCCAGCTTCTCCACGATGGCATAGCAGGCCACCGCGATGCCCACACCGCCGAACACATCCACGATGTAGTGCTGCTTGGTGTACAGCGTGGACAGGCAGATGGCGATCACCAGCGCGAAGGAGAACACCTTGTAGCCCTTCGAGATCTCCGGCTGCCTGCGGATGCCCAGATAGCAGTAGGCGCTGATCAGGCAATGGTAGGAGGGCAGCAGGTTGAAGGCGATCTGGCTGCCGTCCGCGGCGTAGACCCAGGCCAGGAGCTTGTTGAAGAAGTCCGTCTGCTGCCCCACGTTCATCAGCCCTTCCTTGGCCCGGTCCATGTAGGTGGGCATGAACACGAAGAACAGGAAGCCGACGACATAGGCCAGGCTCAGGCCTATGATGTAGTTGACGAAGTTCCGCCGCTTCGTCAGCGACGCCGTCACCGGCCCGCTGATCCAGAAGGAGTAGGACACGAAGACGTAGATCACCGAAAATGCCGGCACCAGCGGGAACAGGTCGTCCAGGAAGGGGATCTTGCATTCAAAGGCCCAGGCTGTGGTGCCCAGCAGGCGGCTGAGCAGCTCGCCAAGCCGGTACATGCCGTATTGCAGCGCGAAGTATCCAAATCCGAAGGCCCAGCCCCACCAGGGCACCCGCTTGAGCTGTTTGATGACGTGCTTCATATCTTCTCTTCTCTCCTCGTGGACGGTCATGCTTTCAGGAGCGCATTGAGCGCGGTATACTCCCGCAGGTACAGCCCCCGCCGCATTTCGTCGGTATCCGCGAATTCCCGATGGCGGGAAAACTCCCGCAGGGCGAAGTCAACGGGCGCCCACCGCGGCTCCATGCCCCACTTCCGCTCCCATTCCGTGGGACGGCGCTCGCAGGTCCCCACCGGCTTGCAGAGGAAGAAGAAGCTGACGTATTTCCAGTCCTCGTAGTACTCGTTGATCTCCAACACGCATTCGCCGGGCTCGACGACGACGCCGGTCTCCTCCGCCACCTCGCGGGCGCAGCATTCGGCCTCGCTCTCGCCGCCCTCCAGCCCGCCACCGGGGATCATGTATTGGCCGTTATCGGCCTGATGGGTCAGCAGGATCTGATCCCCCCGCAGCACGATGCCGCGGCAGCCGATCCGGGTGTGGCTTGTATGCCCGGAATAGTTCTCGCCGATGATCTCAATGCGCTCCATGCCCTACACCCCGAAGATCGACGCGGCCAGCCGCCGCCCCGCCGCGGTCCTGAACAGCTTTTCCGTGAAGGAGCGCACGTTCTCCCGGGACCAACCGTTCTCGGTGGCGTTGGCGATGTAGTCGGCCTCGATTAATATCTGGTAGTCGATGCCGTCGATGTCCGTGAACGTGTGATGATGCCCCACCAAGTACGCCACCCGCGCGATCTGCGCTTCGCTCATGCCGGAATCCTTCAGGAATTCCGCCGCCATGGGCGCGCCCTCGGCCTCCTGGCGCTTGCCGTTGGTATTGCCGTACTTCTGCCGGCACAGCGGGCAGGCGATATCGTGCACGATGGCCGCGACCTCCAGCACGTACTGCGTATCGGCGTCCAGCCCCTCCAGCGCGCCGATGGTCCGGGCGTAGTTCCACACCCGCACAAAGTGGTCGATATCGTGGATGTTGCCCCCGGAGAAGGCGATCATCTTCTCCATCATTTGGGGGATGGTCTTCATTGTGCCTCTTCTCCTTCCGCGGTCACAGGGGCCAGCGCGTCAAACCCGGCCACCACCTGTTCCATCACCTTCACCGCACCGCGCAGCAGGGTCGCGGCCATGGAGAAGCGCATCACCAGCTCGTCGCCGCGGCAGGTGACGTAGTCGATGCCCAGCCGCGCGCAATACGCCTTCAGCAGCGCCGCGTCCACCAGGTTCATCACCGGGCGGTTCGGGTCGCCGAAGCGGTCGATCAGCTCGTCCACCAGGTCGTTGGCGTTGTCCCGGTTGCGCACGGAGGCGATCTTCTTGTACATCTCCACGCGCAGCAGGTCGTTGGCGATGTACTCCTGGGGCAGGTAGGCATCGATCTTCAGATCGACCCGGGTCTCGATGTCCTCCTGGTTCACGTCGCCGCGCATCTCCCGCACGGTCTCCTCGATCATCTTTACATACAGGTCGTAACCCACGCTGGCCATAAAGCCGCTCTGCTCGCTGCCCAGCAGGTTGCCCGCGCCACGGATCTCCAGATCCCGCATGGCCACGCGGAAGCCGGAGCCGAACTCGGTAAACTCCCGGATGGCGGCCAGCCGTTTGTCCGCGGATTCGGTGAGCACCTTGCTGGGATTCACCGTGAGATAGGCATAGGCCAGCCGGTTGCTGCGGCCCACGCGGCCCCGCAGCTGGTACAGCTGGGCCAGGCCGAAGCGGTCCGCGTCGCAGACGATCAGCGTGTTGGCCCGGGGCACGTCCAGCCCCGCCTCGATGATCGTGGTGCACAGCAGCACATCAAACTTGCCGTCGTAGAAATCCAGCATCACGTCCTCGAGGGCGTGCTCCCGCATCTGGCCGTGGCCGATGGCGATGCGCGCCTCCGGCACCAGCTTCTTCAGCCGCGCGTACATGACCTCGATGGTCTGCACCCGGTTGTGCAGCACGTACACCTGGCCGCCCCGGCTGAGCTCCCGCAGGATGGCGTCGCGCACCAGGCCGTCGGAATACTCCACCACATAGGTCTGCACCGGATAACGCTCCTCCGGCGGGGATTGCAGCAGCGACATGTCCCGGATGCCTACCATGCTCATGTGCAGCGTGCGGGGGATCGGCGTGGCGGTCAGCGTCAACACGTCCACCGAGCGCTTCATCTGCTTGATGGCCTCCTTGTGGGTCACGCCGAAGCGCTGCTCCTCGTCCACCACCAGAAGGCCCAGGTCCTTGAACCTTACGTCCTTGGCCAGCAGCCGGTGGGTGCCCACCACCACGTCCAGCTCGCCGGTGGCCAGCTTTTCCAGTATCTTCTTTTGCTCCGCCGCGGTCTTGAAGCGGCTGATCGTCTCCACCCGGATCGGGAAGCCGGCGAAGCGGTTGGTCATCGTGGCGTAGTGCTGCTGCACCAGTATCGTGGTCGGGGCCAGCATGGCGGCCTGCTTGCCGCTCATCACGCACTTGAAGATGGCGCGCAGGGCCACCTCGGTCTTGCCGTAGCCCACGTCGCCGCACAGCAGGCGGTCCATGATCTTGGGCTTTTCCATGTCCCGCTTGATGTCCTCGATGGCGGCCAGCTGGTCCGGCGTCTCCTCATATGGGAAGCCGTCCTCGAATTCCCGCTGCCATGGGGTATCCGGCTCAAAGGCATAGCCGGGGATGGACTCGCGCTGGGCATACAGCTTCAACAGGTCGCCCGCGATGGCCTGGATGCTCTGGCGCACCTTGCTCTTCTGGCGCTGCCATTCCCCGCCGGACAGGCGGTTCAGCTTCGGGGCCTCACCCTCGCTGCCGATGTACTTCTGCACCCGGTCCAGCTGGTCGGTGGGCACGTACAGCTTGTCGCTGCCCTGATAGCGGATGTGCAGAAAATCCCGGTAGGTGCCGTCGCTGGCCAGCCGCACCATGCCCATGTACTGGCCGATGCCGTGGTTTTCGTGCACCACATAATCCCCGACCTTCAGGTCGGTGAACGCGGCGATCTTCTCGCCCCGGTTGGCGCGGCTGCGGCTCTTCTGGCGGTTGACGCCGTAGATATCCGATTCCGCCACCACGGCAAATTTGATCTCCGGGTACAGAAAGCCCCGGTTCAGCGTGGTCGGGAAGATCAGCGGCGCGCCGGCCTCCAGCGCCCGGGGGATCTCCGTGACGAAGGGCGCGGGGCTGCCCTGGGTGTCCAGCGCGCCCTGCAGGCGCTCGCCCCGGGCCGTGCCGCCCGCCAGCAGCGCCACCTTCCAGCCCTCGGTCTTCCAATGATTCAGGTCCCGGGCCAGCTCCTTCACATTGCCCTGGTAGGCGGCGGCATTTCGGCACTCCACCTTGATCAGCACGGTGGGCGCAAAATCCTGCTCGGTGCGCATGAACAGGTTGGTCAGCAGTATGGTGTGCTTATTGAGCCGCGCCAGCAGCGCATCGTAGCTCAGCAGTATTTCCGCCTGGCAGGGCAGGGCCTCCTGGCGCTCCAGCGCGGTGAGGAAGCGCTCCTTGAATTCCAGGAAGCGGTTCTCGCAGCGCTCCCGCAGCCGGTCCGGCTGGTCGAACACCACGATGGAGTTCTCCAGGTAGTCCGGCGCAAGGCCCTCGTAGCCCAGCAGCACCGGAATCAGGGAATCCGCGCCGTCGGGCACGCGGCCCGTGCGCAGCGCCTCCAGCACGCCTTCAAAGTTGCGGTGCAGCGCGGAGCCCACCGTCACCCGCTGGGGCAGCTTCATCGCGCCCTTGGCGGCCTTGCCCTTCTTCGGCTTTTCGCCGCCCTCCTCGTCCTCGGAGGCGAGGCGCAAAAACTCCTCGAAGGGAATCAGGTCGAACTCCTGCTCGATCTTCGACTGGCGGTCCGCGCCGGCCTCGGCAGGGTCCGCCTCATCCAGCAGCGCCTTCAGCGCTTCCACCGCGCGGGCGCGGGCGTCGTCGTCCAGCAGGATCTCCTGGGCCGGGTACAGCTTCACCGCGCTGCGCCGGGAGATGGAGCGCTGGGTCATCACGTCGAAGGAGCGTATGGAGTCGATCTCGTCGTCAAAGAACTCGACGCGCAGGGCGTTGGGGCTGCCCACGGGGTACACGTCCAGTATGCCGCCGCGCAGCGCGCACTGGCCCCGGGCCTCCACCAGGTGCACCCGCTCGTAGCCCGACGCCGTCAGCTTCTCCATCAGCTCCGCGGGCTCGATCTGCGCGCCCTCCTCGATGGATATGATCCGGGAGGCGAACTCCGCCGCCGGGGCCAGCCGGAACAGCATGGCATCCGCCGCCACCACCAGCGCTTTGACCTCGCCCGTCAGGCAGTCGCCCAGCGCCTCGATGCGGCGCATGGAAAGGTCGCGGCTGGAGGCCGCGGTCTTCAGGAAGGTGATGTCGCGGGAGGGCAGCTGTCGCGCCGCGCCGGAGAGCAGCACGTTCATATCCTCCACCATGCGGGCGGCGGTTACATCGTTGGGCGATATGATCACCAGGGGCCGGTCCAGCTTCAGCGCCGCCGCGGCCAGCAGATGCGCCCGCTGGGCGTCGTCCGGACCGTACAGCGAACAGACGCCCGGCCCTTCCAGCGCGTGCGTCAGCTCACCGAAGGATTCAAGCCCCTCCAGCGGTTCAAACAGACAATTCAGCTTCCAGTTCGTGTCCTGCATCGCACTCATTCATGCGGAATCGGAAGGCGCTTGCTCCCCCAATACCCGCTTCCCAATCGCTTACTTCCTAATCCCTATTCCCTAATCCCTATTCCCTCTTATCCGTTCAGCTTCCCCACCAGCTGTCGCGCGGGCTCCACGCCCTTTTCGATCAGCTCGGCGATCACGTCCGCCGCGCCCATATAGGCGTCGAACATGGTCCGGCGCAGCTCGGGCGTGTTGTAGCCCGCCAGCACCCAGTCCTTCATATCCCAGCCCTCGGGCGGGCGGCCGATGCCCACCCGCACCCGTGGAAAATTGTCCCTTCCCAGCAGGTAGATGATGTTGCGCATGCCATTGTGGGTGCCCGCGCTGCCGCTGGGGCGGAAGCGCAGCTTGCCCTCCGGCAGGTCCAGCTGCACCACGCTCTCGCCGGAGAGGTTCATGAACGTCTGGGGCAGGCACAGCGCCACCTTCTGGCCGCGGATCACACCCTCCCCCACCGAGGCCTTGCAGCGCAGCCTGTGGATGGGGATATCGTACTTCTGGGAGAGCACGTCCACCACATCGAAGCCCACATTGTGCCGGGTGTGTTCATACTTTTTGCCCGGATTGCCCAGGCCGACGATCACGTACATGTCCGTTTCCTCCATGGCGGCAAGCTATCAGCTTATTGTATCAAGCCCCGGCGTGGATTGTCAAGCGTTTGAACGCAAAACACATGAAAACGCGCGGAATCCGCCATGACAGCGGGTTCCGCGCGCCCTGTCGCTCATTCCATCGGCGCTTCCGGTGCCATCTCCTCCGGATCCGCCGCGCCGACCATCGACAGCAGCTCCGTACAGGTGATCGTCTCGAGGCCGCCGTGCTCGTCCATGACGTCGATCACGTCCCCGCCGTCGATTCCCTCATCGAACACCCAGCCCGCCATGCCGGGATGGGCCTGCTGGTCCAGCACCATCCGCGGGGCCTTCACCGCATGAATCCGGGCCGTCAACGCGTGGCCCTCGTGCGGCTCCAGCAGCACCACCGTTGCCCCGCTGTCGAAGACGATCACCCGCATGGTCATGCCGAAGTCCTCGCCGCCGGTGTCGGCGTTCGCCCAGCCGGCGGCCCCCTCATACAGTGTCGCGCCACCCGCCCGCTCCACGGGAACGGTCACGGTTTCAATTTCAGGCAACTCCCTCGTCTCCTCCCAGGCTTCCAGCGCGAAGGCGTTGTCCGACAGCGGCTCGATGCTCTGGCGCACGCGACTCACGCGGCTGAGCGCGTCGCTGCCGTCATAGCCCCACTCCCCGTGGCGGGCCATCACCAGCAGCTCCACCGCGTCGTCCGGCCAGTCGTGATCCAGCAGATACAGCGCCATGGTGTTTTCCGGGGCGTTGGGCTCGGCAAAACGGTACTCCAGTCCGTCCACAATGCGGGAGGGCTGTACGGCGTCGGCACTTGTGGCCAGCGCGTTGGTGATCCCCATGCAGTACACCCGCGCGTCGTCATACTGTATGCCGGTCGTGTTGTCCTGAAGCCAGGCTTCCTCCCAGGAACCGATCAGTTCCCCGTCCACCAGGCCCGCGAGGGTCCGTTCCGCCGCCGCCAGGTCCAACGCCGGCTCACACTGCCACTCCAGCCCCGAATCGATCTGCGCGATCCCGGAATCGCCGCCGGCATAGGCGCTCTCCACGCACAGCACGCCGCCCTCGAAGGCGGAGGCGTACAGGTACAGGTTGGCCCTGTCCAGCGCTTCATCGTCGGGCTCCGGGGGAATCGTGGGCTCGGGCGTGACCGCCACGGCAGGCGTGTACGTGGGTTCCACAGCGCCGGACGCTTCGCCTCCGCCCGGGGAAAGCACCGCCTGCCGCACGGCGTCCGGCCGCGGGCGGGACAGCATCAGCCCCAGGCCCACGCCGATAACCAGCAGCGCCGCGGCCGCCGCCACCATGCCGACGCGCACGCGTCGCCTTCGCCTCTGTCGCGTCGCGACCAGTATGCGCGTCTTCAACGCGTCGTCCACGCGCATACCGCGCAGCTCCTCGCGCATGGCGCGTCCCAGTTTAGTGCTCATCGAAATACCACCCCTCCAAATCCCGGCGCAGGCGCTGCTTCGCCCTTCTCAGCCGCGAGCCCGCCGTCGCCAGCGGCATGTGAAGCGCCGCGGCGATCTCCCGCAGCTTCAGGCCCTGCAGCTCGTGCATCAGCACCACCTCGCGCAGCTGGGGCGGCAGCTTCATCACCGCCGCGGTCACGGTATGGTCGCTGTTTTCCGTGCCATCCGGCGCGGGCAGCTCGCCCAGCTGCTCCAGGCTGACCGTGCGGCGGCTCCAGGCGCTGCGCTTCGCGCCCCGGCACACGTTCACGGCGATAGCGGTCAGCCAGGTCTTTTCCGAAGACCGGCCCTCGAAGCGCCCGTAGCCGCGCCAGGCGCGCAGGAACGTCTCCTGCAGCGCATCCTCGGCCAGGGCATGATCCCCCAGCTGCAACAGGCACAGGCGCAGCAGCCCGTCGCCGTAGCGCTGTATCCATTCCTCCATGAGCCGCTCGGAGGGGCCGCGCTCCTCCCGGTTCCCGTCTGGCCGCACACCATCACCTCTTTCCCCTGTATTGGATACCGCACACGGGCGTTTTTATTCGGATATGTGGAATTTAACAAAGCGGGGCTGCCCCGCGACGCGGGACAGCCCCAGGGGTGATTCAAGCCTTGTCCGGCTTATTCGGCGGTGTAGCCGTAGAACTGAGCGATCTTCTCGGTGCGCTCGTTGATGATCTCCTGGCCGCCGTTGTCCAGGTAATCCTGCATGCCCTGATCGTACACGGCGTCGAAGTCCGCCTCGGAAGCGGTGACGGCCTTGTTCAGCATGGAATCGCGGAACTCCGGCAGGCGGGTGCCGTACTCCTGCTCGGCCTCGATGGCGCCGCAGTTGAAGGTGGCAACCACACGGCCATCGGCCTTGGCAGCCGCGTTCGCGACCTTGATCAGCTCGGGATCGACCTTCTCATAGCCCATGGCGGTGGTCACGGCGGTGGCGTCGCCCAGGTACAGGCCGTTCACGGTGATGGTGTAGTCGATGTTGTTCAGGCTGTTCTGCAGATAGTCGCCGGTGGTGGCAATCTTCTCATAGCCGCCCTCGATCGCGTTGTAGGTCTCGCCCTCCTTGCCCAGCTGCAGGAACGCGATGGTCTCCGGATCGGAGATGAAATCGACGTACAGCAGGGAGGCCAGAGGCTCGTCGTTGGTGGCCGGGAAGAACACCTTGCGGTCGATGGGGGGCGCCAGGAACTTGCGATGCACGCCGGCGTTGTTCACGAAGCTGTCCACGGCGATATACGCGGCATCCTCGCCCACGTTGCGCTGCAGGTTGGCCTGGATGGAATCCTCGCCGCCGCGATAGGGATAATCCCAGTTGTGCATGAAGGCGCCGACGAAGCCGGCCTTCATCATGTCGTCCTCATGGGTGGAATCAGAGGCATACTCGGCGAAGTCCTTCCAGACCAGGCCCTCGTTGTACCACTTGTTCAGCACGCGGACGCCCTCTTTGTAGCCGGGATAGAGGACATGACGGTCGTCGAAGCCGTTGATGTACAGGTCCTCGTCCTTGACTTCGTCGGGCACGTAGCTGACGCACAGCAGGTCGTTGCGCCAGGCCACGTCGTAGCTGGTGCTGTAGGGCACCATCTTGTCGGCGTCAGCGCCCAGCAGGGTCTCGGCGTTGTCGCGGAAGGCCACCAGGCAGTTGTGGAACTCTTCCTCGGTGGTGGGCAGGGCCAAGCCCAGCTTGTCCAGCCAATCCTTGCGGATGAAGCAGTTGATGCGGGCGTTGTCGGCCAGGGTCGCCTCGATGGCCCACAGGTCGCCGCTCTCGGGATCCTGATCATAGTAGATGTTGAAATCGCCCAGCAGGTTCCACAGGTTGGGCAGGATGTCCTTGTACTCCTCCAGCTTCTTGCCGCCGATGTCATTCAGGTTGATGATGCCGCCCATGCCGGCATAGCTCTGAATGGTCGGATAGGAGTAGGTCACGCACACGTCGGGAGCGTCGCCCGCGGCCAGCGCGGTATTCATATCGTCAACCTCGGTCCAGCGGCCGATGGAGACAAACTCCACCTCCACATTGTGCTTCTCGAGCATGCCGGCCTTGATATAGTCGGTATACACGTTGTTGGTGGGATCGGTGCCGCCGTCGTTGTTGCGGTTGTAGATCTCAACGGTGATGTGCTTGGTCTCGGCGAACTTGCCGTCCACCAGCTCCTCCGCGGAAGCGGAGATCGCGCACATGGACAGCACCAGTGCCAGGGCCAGTACGAGGGTCAACAGCTTCTTCATGTCCAGGTTCCTCCTTGAATATATTGATGGGCAACCGTGCCCATTGGGGTACGAAATCAGCCCTTGACAGCGCCCAGGGTCACGCCGGTGACGAAGTAGCGCTGCAGCCAGGGATAGATCAGCAGGATCGGCACGGTGGCAAACATGACCGTGGCCATCTTCAGCGTCTCGCCAAGGCCGGGCGTGCTGAAGCCCTCCTGCGTGGCGACCTCCACGTTGGTGGAGTTCTGCAGGATGTTGTACAGGAGCAGCTGGATCGGGTACAGGTCCTCGCGCTTCTTCAGGTACAGCAGCGCGTCGGAGAAGCCGTTCCAGCGGCCCACCGCGTAGAACAGCGCCAGCGTGGCCAGCACCGCCTTGGACAGCGGCAGGTAGATCATGATCAGCGTGCGGATCGGGCCCGCGCCGTCGATCTCCGCGGCCTCGCGCAGGCTCTCGGGCACGCCGTAGAAGAAGGACCGCATGATGATCATGTTGTACACCGACAGGCAGCTGGGAACGATCAGCACCCAGATGGTATCCAGCATGCCCAGGTTCCTGAGCCACAGGTAATGGGGGATCATGCCGGCGGAGAAGTACATGGTGAACAGTATGATCACATTGATGACCTTGCCGCCCTTCAGCTCCTTATAGGTCAGCGGATAGGCGCACATGACGGTCATCGTCAGGGAAAGCAGCGTGCAGCCCACGGTCAGAAGGCCGGTGTACCACAGCGAATGCACGTACTTCGGGTCCTTCAGCACGGTGGTGTAGGCATCGACGTTCCAGCCCTTGGGCCACAGCACCACCTCGTTGCGGATCAGGTATTCCGCCGAGGACAGGGACCGCGCCAGCACGTTCAGCAGCGGCACCAGGCACACGAACATCACGATAAAGCTGATGACGGCGATGATCCAGTCGCCCACGCGGGTAGTCTTCGATTTAATCATTCGTCGCGCACCTCCTTACATGATGCCGCGCTCGCCGGCGCGCTTGGCCAGGGCGTTGGCACCCACCAGGAAGATGACGCCCACCACGCTCTGGAACAGGCCCACGGCGGTGGTCAGCGCGAACTTGTTGGCCTTCAGGCCGTTCTGGTACACATAGATGGAAATGACCTGGCTGACGTCCGTGACCAGCTTGTTGCTCAATGCCAGCGGGCGGTCGAACTCCGAGCCCAGTATGCGGCCCAGGTTCATGATCAGCAGGGTGATGATGGTCGGCCTCAGGCCCGGCAGCGTCACATGCCAGATGCGCTTGAAGCGGCCCGCGCCGTCCACCGCGGCGGCCTCGTACAGCTCGGGGCTGATGCCCGTGAGCGCCGCCAGGTAGATGATCGTGCCCCAGCCGGCTTCCTTCCAGATGCCCAGCACCACATAGGTGGCCACCCACCAGTTGTTGCTGCTCATAAAGGGGATCGAGGCATCCGGGTTGCCCGACATGCGCTTGTACAGTATGTTGATCAGGCCGTCGTTGCTGGCCAGCAGCCTCAGCGCCAGGCCGGAGATGATGATCCAGCTCAGGAAGTGGGGCATGTACAGCACCGTCTGGGTGACCTTCTTGAAGCGCTTAAAGGTCAGCTCGTTCAGCATCAGCGCCAGCAGAATCGGGGCCGGGAAGCCGCACGCCAGGTCCAGCAGGTTCAGCGTGATCGTATTGCGCAGGGCATTGATGAAGGTGCGGTCGTTAAAGGCCTTGATGAAGAACTCAAAGCCGTTGTTTTTGGCCCAGGGCAGCTCCCAGGGCGCTTTGAAGATGTTGTTCTCTTTGAACGCGCCCAGTATCCACGCCATGGGGATGTAGCGGAAGATGATAAAGAACGCGATCGGCAGGATCAGCAGCAGATACAATGTGCCGTATCTGCGCATGTAGGACCTGAAGTTGGCCTGCTTCATGCCTGCCTGCGACGGGGTGAGATTGGCGGATCTGCTCAAGCGGGATATCCTCCTTTCATTTCTGCGCGTCCCAGGCATGCCGTGCAAGCGGTCATATACGCAACAATTTGCATCATTCTGTGCACTTTTCAAGTCCGAAATGCGCTACTATATACTATAATATTACCATCAAATCAACCAAATTGCAATACACAAACCGGTCAAATCTTGCTTTTTTTGTTTTTACCTGAAGGCGACGCCGGCGCCTCTCCATTTCTTTACTTGCAATGCGCGTTCAAAAGTAATATAATGTTTGCAATCGAACAGGCTGCGAACGAGGAAAAAGGCCTCGGTCATGCGTCGGCAGAGAGCCGGTGGCGGGTGCGAACCGGCGGCGCGGGCCCTGCGCTTCCGCTTTCCGAGCATCCGGCGAAGAGCCGGAGGGGCAAGCCCCTTACAGCTTCAAAGCGGCATAGCGTGCTATGCAAGCTGGGTGGCACCGCGGAAGTCTTCCGTCCCAGAGCGTGGGACAGGAGGTCTTTTCTTTTTCCGGCCCAATGAAGAAGGAGGAAACCCGACATGCTGGACATCAACCTGATCCGTACCAACCCCGATCTGGTGCGTGAGAACATCAAAAAGAAATTTCAGGACGACAAGCTGGTCCTGGTGGACGAGGTGCTTGAGCTGGACAAGGCCAACCGCGAGGCGATCCAGCGAGCGGACTACCTGCGTTCCCAGCGCAACAAGATCAGCAAGCAGATCGGCGCGCTGATGGGCCAGGGCAAGAAGGACGAGGCCGAGACCGCCAAGCAACAGGTCAAGGACATGCAGGACGAGCTGGCCGCCATCGAGCAGAAGGAGACTGAATTCGCCGAGGAGATCCGCAAGCGCATGCTGGTGATCCCCCAGATCATCGATGAATCCGTGCCCATCGGCAAAGACGACAGCCAGAACGTGGAGAACGAGCGCTTCGGCGAGCCCGTGGTGCCGGAGTGGGAGATCCCCTACCACGTGGACATCATGGAGCGGCTGAACGGCATCGACCTGGACGCCGCCCGGCGCACCAGCGGCAACGGCTTCTATTATTTGAAGGGCGACATCGCCCGGCTGCACAGTGCCATCCTCAGCTACGCCCGGGACTTCATGATCGACCACGGCTTCACCTACTATGTGCCGCCGTTCATGATCCACGGCAACGTGGTGACCGGCGTGATGAGCTTTGCCGAGATGGAGAACATGATGTACAAGATCGAGGGCGAGGACCTGTACCTGATCGGCACCAGCGAGCACAGCATGATCGGCAAGTTCATCGACCAGATGCT
>CACYWI010000099.1 GCA_902778045.1 uncultured Eubacteriales bacterium | reverse complement strand
TCCAGCGGGCTGACGCCGCTTTCCTGTTCGGGCATCAGGGCCTTGGAGAACTGGGTCTCGTACAGCTCGCGGTACACGCCCTCCCGGCTGACCAGGTCCTGGTGGGTCCCGCGCTGCACGATGCGGCCGTCCTGGACCACCAGGATCTCGTCGGCGGCCAGGATCGTGGACAGCCGGTGGGCGATCAGTATGCTGGTGCGGCTCTGGATGATGGGGTCGATGGCCTCCTGGATCTTCTGCTCGGAGATGGAATCCAGCGCGGAGGTGGCCTCGTCGAACACGAATATCGTGGGGTTCTTCAGCAGCACCCGGGCGATGGACAGCCGCTGCTTTTCGCCGCCGGACAGCTTCAGGCCCCGGTTGCCCACCATGGCGTCCAGGCCCTCGGGCTGATTCAGCACAAAATCCCAGATGTTGGCCTTCTTCAGCGCCGCCTCCATCTGCTCCTCGGTGGCGTCGGGCCGGGCGTACAGCAGGTTTTCGCGAATGGTGCCGTTGAACAGGTAGGTCTCCTGGCTGACCACACCCACCTGGGCGCGCAGGAACGAGAGATCCAGCTTCCTGACGTCTGTGCCGTCGAAGCGCACGCAGCCGTCCCACACGTCGTACAGCCGGGGGATCAGGTTGATGATGGTGCTCTTGCCGGAGCCGGAGGGCCCCACGATGGCCACGCTGTGGCCGGACTTCAGCTCGAAGTTCACGTCCTTCAGCACGGGGCGGTCCTTTTCGTAGCCGAAGGACACGTGGTCGAAGCTCACATTGCCCTCGGCCCTCGCGGGCGTCACGGCGTCCGGGGCGTTTTCGATCTCCACCGGGATGTCGAAGTAATCGAATATCCGGCTGAACAGCGCCATGGAGCGCATCCAGTCCACCTGGATGTTCAGCAGGCTGTTCACCGGCATGTACATCCGCCCCAGCAGCGCCACCAGCACGGTGATATCGCCGATGGTCAGGCTGTCGCCCCGGCGGATCATCAGATACCCGCCCACCAGGTAGATCAGCATCGGCCCGATGCTGGTGAAGGTGGACAGGATCACCCGGAACCAGCGGCCGGCCATGCCCTCGCGGATGTTCAATTTGATCATCCGGCCGTTGGCCTCCTCGTAGCGCTGGTACTCGTAATCCTCCCGCACGAACAGCTTGCTGAGCAGCTGCCCGGAAACGGACAGCGTCTCGTTCAGGATGCCGTTGATCTCGTCGTTGCAGGCCTGGGATTCGTTGGCGAACTTCCAGCGGGTCTTGCCCGCGCGCCGGGTGGGCAGCGTGAACAGCGGCACCACCACGATGCCGATCAGCGCCAGGATCCAGTTCTTGCGGAACATGGCCACCATGGCGATCACCAGCGTGATCACGTTGGACAGTATGCTGGTGAAGGTGTTGGTGATCACCTGCTGCACGCCGTCGATATCGCTGGTCATGCGGGTGATCACGTCGCCCTGGTTGTTGGTGGTGAAGAAGCGCTGGGACATCTTCTGCAGGTGCCGGTACATCTGGTTGCGCATGTCAAAGGTGATGTGCTGGGCGATCCAGGTGTTGATGTAGCTCTCCGCCACGCCGATCAGGTTCGCCCCGAAGGTGACCCCCAGCGACAGCGCGATGTACAGCACCAGCGCCTTCATGTCCCGCTTCACCAGGCCCTCGTCGATGATGCGGCCCGTGAGGATCGACGGCAGCAGCGTGAAGAACGACGAGGCCGCGATGCACAGCACCACCAGGCCCAGCCGCCCGGAATAGGGCTTTAAATAGGAAAACACACGCGCAAGCAGCGCCTTTGTCACCTTTGGCTGGCTGGCCTTCTCCTCCTCGGTCATGAAGCCCCTGGAAAAGCGCCCGCCCGGTCCCCTGCCCTGTGCCATGGCTCATCGCTCCCTTCTCCTATTTCCTACCATTATACCAGCTTTTTCTCACCTGTAAAGCATGTATCAAATTTCAATACAGTTTGCAACAATTTTTGCACAATGCCATAAACTCAGCCGAAAATTCTTGACATATCAGGCAGGCAAAAATATAATTATTTTGTATATGTGTCAATTTGTGACCGTTCTTCAATCATCATCACCGTCAATGAGGTGGGCAAATGTTCAAAAAGCATCGCGGCATACTGTTCTTCCTGCTCTTTATCGCGGCGGCAGTGGCGCTGATCGCGCTGCTGAACGGCGGCAGCCAGAGCTTTGAGAAGAAGTACGAGGGCGCGGACCTCACCGCGGAGGTCAGCGGCCTCGGGCGCAGCAACACCTACGAGGGCTACCTGCAGGCCCATGCCGGGGCCGGCACGGGCGACGCCCAGGTGCCGGTGGACATCGCGGCCTTCGAGGGCGAGGGCGAGCTGCGCCAGGACGAGGCCGGCGCCCCCTGCGTGTACACGCCCGACGGCTCCACCGTCAGCTGGAAGGTGAATGTGCCCCAGGCCGGCATGTACAACCTGAAGCTGGACTACCTGACGGTGGATTCCCGCGGCGTGGACATGGAGCGCGAGCTGAAGATCAACGGCGAGCTGCCCTTCACCGGCGCGGGCACGCTGACCTTCTCCCGCCTGTGGACCGACGCCGGCCCGGTGCGCAAGGACAACCAGGGCAACGACGTGCGCCCCTCCCAGGTGGAGCGGTTCGACTGGCAGCAGGCCTGGTGCACCGACGACATGGGCTATGTGGTGGAGCCCTATCAGTTCTACTTCAACGAGGGCGAAAACACGCTGTCCCTGCGGGCGGTGAACGAGCCGATGACCCTGCGCGCCATCACGCTGACCCCGGTGCGCGAGGTCCTCAGCTATGCCGACTATCGCGCGAGTCAGCCCGAGGTGCAGATGAGCGACGCGGGCAAGGGCTTCCAGGCGATCCTGCAGGGCGAGGCCGCCGAGCTGCGCTCCTCCCCCTCGCTGTACGCGCGCTACGACCGGTCCTCGCCGGACACCCAGCCCTACAGCGTGACCAATACGATCCTCAACTACATCGGCGGCGACCCGTGGAACAAGGCCGGCCAGTGGATCCAGTGGTCCTTCGAGGTGCCGGAGGACGGATATTACACCATCTCCGTGAAGGCGCGCCAGGCCTACCAGCGGGGTGCGGTCTCCGCCCGCAGCCTGTACATCGACGGCGTGGTGCCCTTCGACGAGGTCAAGGCCGTATCCTTCGGCTACAACACCAGCTGGAACATACTCACCCTGTCCGACGACGCGGGCACGCCCTATCAGTTCTACCTTACCAAGGGCGCGCACACCGTGCGGCTGGAGGCCACGCTGGGCGAAATGGGCACGATCCTTCGCCAGCTGGAGGACAGCATCTACCGCCTGAACCTGATCTACAGAAAGATACTGGTGCTCACCGGCGTGAACCCGGACCGCTTCCGCGACTACAACCTGGCGAAGGTGTACCCGGGCGTGATCGAGGCCATGGACCTGGAGAGCAAGCGCCTGTACAAGCTGGTGGACGACACCGTGGCCATCACCGGCCAGAAGAGCGACCGCGTGGCCGTGGCCCAAACCCTGGCCGTACAGCTGGAATCCTTTGTCAATTACAACGAGCGCATCACCCAGCAGTTCACCAACTTCAAAGACAACATCACCAGCCTGGGCACCGCCATGCAGAACATGTCGGAGACCAAGCTGGACGTGGACATGCTGATCATCGGCGGCGAAAACGCGAAGCTGCCGAAGGTGCACGACGGCTTCCTGCAGAAGGCCGCCCACGAGGCGCGCTCGTGCATCGCCTCCTTCTTCGTGGATTACAACGCCCTGGGCGACAAGTTCGACGAGCAGGCGGACGATCTGATCGAGGTCTGGATCGTCACCGGCCGCGACCAGAGCACGGTGCTGAAGACCATGGTGGACGATACCTTCACCCCCGCCACCGGCATCCGCGTGAACGTGAAGCTGGTGGTGGCGGAAACGCTGCTGACCGCCGTGGTGGCCGGCAACGGCCCGGATGTGGTGCTGTCGCTGGGCAGCTGGTTCCCTGTGAACTACGCCATGCGCAACGCCGTGGAGGACCTGACGCAGTTCGACGACTACGCCCAGGTGGTGGAGCCCTTCTACCCCAGCGCGCTGACCGCCCTCACCTATAACGACGGCGTGTACGCCCTGCCGGAGACCCAGGAATACTCGGTGCTGTTCTACCGCAAGGACATCCTGGACGAGCTGGGCATCGACCCGCCCGACACCTGGGACGACCTGATCGCCGCGCTGCCCACGATCCAGGGCAACAACCTGTCGGTGGGCATCCCCTACCCGGACATCGCCACGGTGGACATGTCGGTGTTCAACTCGCTGGTGTACCAGCACGGCGGCCAGATCTACGACGACGAGGCCAAGCGCACGCTGATCGACAACGAGAGCGGCGTGGCCGCCTTCAAGCAGTATACCTCGCTGTACAACGACTATGGCCTGCCCACGGTGTTCGACTTCGTCAGCCGCTTCCGCTCCGGTGAGATGCCCATGGGCGTGGCCTCCTACAGCGTGTACAACACGCTGGTGGTCTCGGCCCCGGAGATCCGCGGGCTGTGGGATTTCACGCTGTTCCCCGGCACGCTTCAGCCGGACGGCAGCGTGGACCGGTCGGTGCACGCCCAGGGCCTGTGCTGCATGATGATCGCCACCGATGACGAGAAGATCAAGCAGAACGCCTGGGAGTTCATGAAGTGGTGGGTCAGCGACGAGGCGCAGGTGCGCTTTGGCCGCGAGATCGAAAGCATACTGGGCTCCTCGGCCCGCTACGCCACGGCCAACCGCAGGGCCTTCTCCCAGCTGGCCTGGAGCGCAGACCAGCTGAAGGTGCTCACCGAGCAGATGGCCCACACCGTGGGCTTCCGGGAGATCGCCGGCGGCTATTCCACCACGCGCCACATCACCAACGCCATCCGCCGGGTGATCATCGCCAAGGAGGATCCCCGCGAGACGCTGATGACCTACGCCAAGACCATCAACGACGAGATCCGCGTCAAGCGCAGGGAATTCGGCCTGCCGCTGGACTGAGGAATACGGAGGGAAAGGAGTGAGCTGCTATGAAATCGTTCATGGGTAAATACATGAAGCTCAAGCGCGACAACATGCGCTATGGATGGGACAGGGCCAAGCGGATGAAGGTGTGCTACCTGTTCCTGCTGCCCTACGCGGTGCTGTTCTTCGCGTTCTACATCCTGCCGATACTGTCGTCGATCTACTACAGCTTCACGTACTACAATATCCTGGAGCCCCCGCGCTTCATCGGCTTCCAGAACTACGTGAACCTGATCCTGCAGGACCAGGTGTTCCTGACCGCCGTGAAGAACACCTTCGTGATCGCGGTGATCACCGGGCCCATCGGCTACATGCTGTCCTTCCTGTTCGCCTGGTTCATCAACGAGCTGCCCAAGTGGCTGCGCGCGGTGGCGGTGGTGGTATTCTACGCGCCCTCCATCGCGGCCAACGCCTTCGTGGTGTTCGCCATCATCTTCAAGGGCGATGTGTACGGCTACCTGAACTCGTTCTTGATGCAGTTCGGCTTCATCGACGCGCCGATCCTGTGGCTGACGGACCCGAAGTACATCATGCCGGTGCTGATCATCGTCATACTGTGGATGAGCATGGGCACAGGCTTTCTGTCCTTCGTGGCCGGCCTGCAGGGCGTGGACAAGAAGATGTACGAGGCCGGCTATGTGGACGGCATCCGCAACCGCTGGCAGGAGCTGTACTACATCACCCTGCCCAGCATGAAGCCCATGCTGCTGTTCGGCGCGGTGATGTCCATCACCCAGGCCTTCAACGTGTGCGACGTGCCCCGGGTGCTGGCGGGCTATCCCAGCACCGACTACGCCGCCCGCACCATCGTGACGCACCTGTTCGACTACGGCTTCTCCCGCTTTGAGATGGGCTATGCCTCGGCCATCGCCACGGTGCTGTTCCTGGTGATGATCCTGTGCAACAAGGCCATTCAATCCATGCTGAGGAGGTTGGGCACATGAGCGCGAAATACGGCAACAAATCCATTGTCGAGCCCATCCCGACCTCGGAGCTGATCGAATCCAAGGCCCCGGTGGACCGCAAGCGCATACTGATCGTGGCGGTGATCGTGCTGGCGCTGCTGGGCGGACTGGTCACCTTCTGCGCGCTGCGGCTGAACTACGTGGATGCGCAGCTGCTGCTGGCCGAGGCAAATTCCGCCGGCGATATGGAGCTGCCCAAGGACGCGCCCTACGCCGTGTTCTACCGCCTGGGCAAGATCCTGGGCATCGCGGCGGCGGCCGTCTTCGCCGTGATCACGGTGATCCGGCTGATCGGCCCCAAGCGCCGCCAGCCCAACCGCAGCGTGTGGGGCGACATCGGCGTGTACCTGCTGCTGATCCTGGTGGCGGCGGCCATGGCGTTCCCGCTGGTGTTCTCCGTCGCTTCGTCCCTGAAGCCCCTGGACGAGCTGTTCCGCTTCCCGCCGCGGCTGTTCCCCCAGCACGTGACGCTGGATAACTTCAGCGACCTGTTCGTCACCATGGGGCAGAGCTGGGTGCCCTTCTCCCGCTACTTTGTGAACACCGTGCTGATCACCGTGATCGGCACCCTGGGCCATCTGGTCATCGCCTCGATGGCGGCCTTCGTGCTGGCGAAGTACGACTTCCCCGGCGGAAAGCTGTTCTTCAGCGTCGTCGTGACCGCGCTGATGTTCTCCGGCTACGTGACCGGCATTCCCAACTACATCATCATGAGCCGCCTGAAGATGATCGACACCCACTGGGCGGTGATCCTGCCGGCCTTCGCCGCGCCCATCGGCCTGTTCCTGATGAAGCAGTTCATGGAGGGCATCCCCACGGCGCTGATCGAGGCGGCCCACATCGACGGCGCGGGCGAGTTCCGCATCTTCTGGACGATCATCATGCCCGTGGTGAAGCCCGCGTGGCTGACCATGACCATCTTCTCGGTGCAGAGCCTGTGGAACGCCAACGCGGCCACGGTGGTCTATTCCGAGGCCAAGAAGACGCTGGTCTACGCGCTGCAGCAGATCCAGGCCGGCGGCATCGCCCGCACCGGCCAGGCCGCCGCGGCCACCGTGATCGTGATCCTGGTGCCCATCGTGCTGTTCATCTGCTTCCAGGGCCAGATCCTGGAGACCATGGCCAGCTCGGGACTGAAGGA
>CACYWI010000098.1:24321-26669 GCA_902778045.1 uncultured Eubacteriales bacterium | reverse complement strand
GTCGGGGCTCAGGATGCCCTCCTGGTACCACTTGGCCCAGTACTCCAGCGCGGTCTTGAACTCCTTGTGGGCGATGCCGGGCTTGATGATGCCGTCCTCTTCGTCCTTGTACCAGAAGTAGGAGCCCTGGTCGGGGTTGCCCAGGTACACGTTGAACATCGGGCCCGTCATGAACAGGTGCTCGAAGTTGTTGGCGACGGCGATGCCGTAGCAGCCGTGCTTGTCCATCATGGTCTTGCAGAGGTTCTCGAACTCCTCGACGGTCTTGATCTCGGGGGAGCCTTCCTCCTCATACCAGTCCTTGCGGACCCACATGTAGCGCGGGTTGTCGATAACGCCGTAATAGTAGATCGGCACGCCGTACAGCTTGCCATCCACCATGCAGGTCTTGATGGTGTCGGGGTCGGTCTTCTCGTAATCCCGGACGCGCTGGGAGGTGTACTTCTCATAGACCTCGGTGATGTCCTGGATCAGGCCGGCCTTCACCAGCTGGCGGAACTGCACGTAGTTCACGCGGAAGCAGTCCGGCAGATTGCCGGTGGCGATGGTGTTGTTCAGCTTGCGGGTGTACTCGCCGGAATCCACGATCCAGTCGTAGGAAACCTGGATGCCCAGCTTGTCGTACCAGGCGCGGATCCACTCGTTGTTGGTCTGGTCCTCGCCGGCCTCGAACACGACGTCGGAGCCCTGGCCCTTCGCCATGCGGATGTTGATGACCGGATCATAGGGCTGCAGCCAGTCGCCCTCCGGCGGCTCGACGTACTCGCGGGTGGCGTCGCCGACCTCGCCGATCGGGATGGGCTTGAACTCGGCCAGCGCGCCGAAGCAGGACAGCGCCATCAGCAGAGCCAAGACCAGGGTGATCAGTCTCTTCATTGGATAACCTCCTTTTTTATTTAATCTGAACGCCGCTCGGCGTCAAATTCCACAGGACCTCTTGAATGTTATTATTGTAACACAAAACGCCGATTTGTCAAGTCTTTTGGGCTAATTTGGCGGGAATGTATTTATGCATTCTGCTGGAAAAAAAGCCCTGCACATTAACAATTACGCCAGCGTGATCTCGAACAGCCGCGCGCAGGTTTCCGCGGGCAGCTTCACCTTCAGCACGCCGTCTTCAAGGGCATACGCGCAGCTCTCGCTTGCGGGGTAGATCACCTTCACGCCCTTGACCTCGCCCAGGCTGTCCAGCGGGATCTCGGCACAGCCGCTGCCGATGGCGAACACGGAAAGGTAGGCCTTGCCATTGCCCTTCACGCCGTAGGCCAGCTGCCGGTCGTTCACCCGGCCGAAGCCCAGCGGGAAGAAGGGGACCATCTGCTTAAGATCATTCCGGATGGCCTTGTAGGTGGATATGCCCTCCCGCAGTATGGCCATGCTGCTATCGGACATGCTCCACACGATGCCGCTGACGTAGGGCCGCAGCAGTATGCCGTTGACCATATTGAAGATCACGTGCTCCCGCTCGTCCTTGTAGGGGAACACCCACATGCCCGCCTGCTCCGGCGTGACGGCGGAGGCCACGTTGGCGGCGATATAGGCGTTGCTCACGGCGTCCGTCTGGTCGCTGGTGGATTGCAGGCTGTGCAGCGAAAGGATGCCGTAGTCCATGCGCTGGGCGCCGGAGCCGCAGTTCTCGATCACCAGGCCCGGGTGGCGGCGGTAGATCTCGCGGATCCAGTCATACAGCGCGCGGTAGTGCTCCAGCATGGCGTCGCCCCGGCTGTCGCTGTTTAAGTCGCTGCCGGTGCCGGTGGTGCAGTTGTAGTCGATCTTGAAGTACTCGCAGCCGTAGTCGGCGACCAGCCGGTCCACCACCTCGGTGCAGTACCTGCGCACCTCGGGGTTGCGGAAGTCCAGAAGGTAGCGCTTGTTTTCGATCCGGCGCTTGCCGTTGGTGCAGAAGAACCAGTCGTCGGGCAGGTTTTTCGGCAGGTCGCACTCGGTGCCCATGACCTCGATCTCAAGCCACATGCCCATTTTCAGGCCCTTGCCGCGGGCGTATTCGTACACGCTTTTCAGGCCCTTGGGGAAGCGCTCCGGGCTCTCGCGCCATTCGCCCACCTTGTCCCACCAGGGGCCGGCGTCGTACCAGCCGCAGTCCAGGCAGTAGTATTCGCAGCCCAGCGCGGCGGCGCGGTCGATGATCTCCCGCTCCTTTTCGTCGGTGGGGTCGCCGAACAGGCAGTTCATGTAGTCGTTGAACACCACGTTCAGCTGCTCGTCGTCCGGGTTGGGGCGGCGGATCAGGCGGCGGTACTTCGTCAGCTGGCCGACGGCCTCGTCGATGCCGCCGACGTCCGCGCCGAAGGCCGCGGGCACGGTGGTGAAGCTCTGGCCGGGCTTCA
>CACYWI010000098.1:18935-24268 GCA_902778045.1 uncultured Eubacteriales bacterium | reverse complement strand
TGCTCGATCTGGAAGAAGAACACCTCGCCGCTCTCCGGGTCGCGCACGATGCCCATGGGCAGGTATTCGCTGGTGGACCAGGAATCCCGGCTGCCGTAGTGGAAGCGGCTGTTGCCCTTGTCCGGCAGGCTGTAGCCGAAGGAGGGCATGTGGGAAAGGCCCAGGTCCACCGCGTCGCACCTCTGCCACTGGGCCTCGTTGGCCCAGCCGTTGTGGGGGATGTGGAACTCCAGGCGGTCGTAGGTTTCGCCGGTGCGGTCCTTGCCCACGCCCTCGTACATGAAGGAGGAGACGTACTCGACGCCCAGGTCCTCCCCGGAGGTGTTGGTCAGCGTGGTCTGGCACCGGGCGACGGTCAGCCCCGTATAGGTTTGCAGGCAATACTCGGCCACCAGGCCGTTGGGCGCGTCCACCTTCAGCTTCAAAAGCTGCCCCCGCTCGTTCTTTTCGATGCTGTGGCCCACGTAGCGCCACTGGGCGGACACGCTGCCCACGTCGTGCTTATTGGCGTGGAAGCCGCCGGCGCACTCGCCGGTCACCTGTACCGCCAGGAACTGGCGGGGCTTGAAGGGGGCGAAGAAGCCCGCCTCGGGCCGCGCGGCGATCATCGGCATTTCCCTGGAATCCGGCAGGGCGGAGAAGTCCACCAGCTCCACGGTCCGGTCGTCGTTCACGCGAAAACGGACGTGCAGCCTGCCCTCGCTGAGTTCAATGATCATGGTACGTTCACCTCACTTGCTTTGATGATGTGGTTTTATTCCCGCTTGGCCTTCGCCTCGCGCTCCTTGCGCTCGGCGTCGACCTCCTCGGCGGTCTTGACGCGCTGGCGCACCGCGCCGCGGTAGCCCTCGTTGGTGGGGATCAGGCCGCCCTTTTCAAAGCGCGCCTTCGCCTCGGCGATGGCTTCTTTATATTGGGGCAGCCACTCCGCCTGGGCGATCAGCATCTCGTCCACCATCTGCCACACCTCCGGCGGGTTGCACACCGCGCCGGTGAGCGGGTCCATCAGCGCCGCCTGCTTCAGCAGCGTGGCGTCGCCGGACACGGCGGCCTCCACGGCCAGCTTCTGCACCCAGGCCGACTGGCTGCACACCGCGGCGCAGCCCAGGGGCAGGTCGCCCACCCGGGGCACGCTGATGCCGTTGCCGTCCACATAGCAGGGCACCTCCACCACGCACTCGTCAGGCAGGTTAGAGATCGCGCCGTGGTTCATCACGTTGAAGTGGCCGCGATAGGTGCGCCGATCGCGCCGTGGTTCATCACGTTGAAGTGGCCGCGATAGGTGCGCCCCGTCTCCAGCGCCTCGATGATGTAGCTGCCGTGCTCGCTGCTGCGCTCGCCGCCGTCGTACTTCTTCGGCGGCTCGGCCATCAGCTTCGGGAACTCGGTCTCAAACCAGTTGCGGCTCTCCCGGGTCTGGCGCAGGTAGCCGCCGGTCTCGCCGTTGATCCAGCTGGAAAGGTCGATCCACTTCTCGATCTCGTTCGGGCGCTTGCGGTACCAGGCCACGTACTCGGACAGGTGGCCATTGGATTCGGTGGAATAGTGGCCGAAGCGCTTCAGCACGTCGATGCGCACCTTTTCGGTGTGGCTGTACTCGGGGTGCTTCTCGAAGCCCTCCAGCAGCCTGTCGATCATCTCTTCGCCGTTGTGCTTTACGGACAGGTACCAGGTCTGGTGGTTGAGGCCGGCGCAGATCACGTCCAGCTCCTTGCGGTCCTTCAGGCCCAGCACGTCGGCGATCTGCATTTCGCCGTGGATCTCGCCGTGGCACAGGCCCAGCGTGCGTACTCCGCCGTACTTGATGCAGGCCCAGGTCAGCATGGCCATGGGGTTGGAATAGTTCAGCAGCAGGGCGTTGGGCTCGGCCACCTCGCGGATGTCCTTGCAGAAATCCAGCACCGCGGCGATGCCCCGCTGGCCGTACATGATGCCGCCGATGCACAGCGTGTCGCCCACGCACTGGTCCACGCCGTACTTCAGCGGGATGTCAATGTCCGTTTCGAAGGCGGGCAGGCCACCGATGCGCACACAGTTCACGATGTAGCGCGCGCCCTTCAGCGCCTCGCGCCGGTCGGTGGTGGCAATGATCTTCGTGGGGATGCCGTTGGCGTCCAGGTCGCGCTGGCACAGCCGGGTCACCATATCCAGGTTGTCGGGGTTGATGTCGGTGAAGGCTACCTCGATGCCGCGAAGCTCGGGCACGGTCATGATGTCGGTGAACAGCGTGCGCGCGAAGGTCAGGCTTCCCGCGCCGATGATGGTCAGCTTGAACGCCATGATGAGACCCCCTTGAATGGAATTTCAGGTTAATCCCTTAATTGCACTATAACACAAACATGCCGGGCGATGCGTACCCTTTTGCAGCATCACCCGGCATGTATGTAACATATTGTGACATCTGAAACGTTTTCAGTTAACAGTGATTTGTGACTGCGGCTTCGCCCTGCGGCGGTCCAGCTCGCTGTAGGAATGATCCACGGCGTTGTCGAACAGGAAGGTTTGGGGAAGGCTCCGGGCCCGGTGCTCCTTGCGGAACTGCTGGGGGGACATGCCGGTGACGGCACTGAACACCCGGAAGAAGTGCTGGCGGCTGTTGAAGCCGGTGGCCACGGCCACGTCCACCACGGCGTCGTCGGTGAACATCAGAAGCTGCCTGGCCTGCTCGACGCGCTGGCGGTTCACGTACTCCACCAGCGTCACATCCATGGTCTGCTTGAAGACGCGCTGCAGATAGGCCGGCGCGATGTTGACCGCCCGGGCGATCTCGCCCACGCGCAGCGGCGCGCACAGGTGCTCGGCGATGTAATCCATGGCCTGCTGCACATAGCTGCGGGCGTTGGGGGCGATGGCGTCGTCCTGGGCGATGTCCGCCACGCGCAGCAAAAGCTCCGCCAGCAGTACGTCCAAAAGCGCCCTGTCCCCGGGCTGGGAGAAGGCCTCGACGATCTTCTCCAGCGCGTGCAGCACGTCGCCGGAGCGGTCCACCCCCCGCAGCACGCGGCTTTCGCCCTCCAGCAACGCGGCCACCGCGTGGGAGGATGAAGCCAGCGACGCGAGGGACAGCAGGGCCTCCTCGTCCCGGCAGACGCGGAACTCCGCGTTGAGCATGTAGCTGGTTTCCGGCACCTCGATGTCGTGCAGCACCTCCTGGTCCAGCAGTATGAATTCGCCGGGGCGCAGACGCTCGCGCCGGTGGCGGGTCACGGTGATCTGCTGGCCACCGGGCTCGGCGCTGTAGGCGTACAGGTGCACCAGGCATTCGCCCTTCAGCACATACATGATCTCCGCCCGGTTGTGGAAGTGGGGCGGCATGTCATAGTGGTCCCAGGTGCGGGAATAGCAGGCCTCCACCTTGGGCCAGAAGCGGCCCTGGCGAACCTGTGGGTCTGATAGGCTGTAGGCGTTCACGGCAACCCCCTGTCGCGGAATTGGATGTCAGAATATATGACATCGTGTCTCATATCAGTAATTGTACCACTTGAACCAGCGCAGGTACTTCGCGTAGCTCCTGGCGCAGGGCAGGCCGCTCTCCAGCGGGTAGAACGCGGCAAACAGCACCAGCGCCGCCCCCAGCAGCGTGCCGGAGGTGATGGCGAAGGCCCTTTCCGATTTTTGCCGGATCGCGTCCAGCAGCAGTACCGAGGCCAGTATGATGAAGGGCACGCTGGCGAAGTAATGGTAGATGAAGGTGGAGCGGGGCACGATCACCCAGGGCAAAAACTGGGATGCGAAGCCGATCACCACCATCACGTCCGCCCGGTGGGCGCGGCGCTGCCGGCACATGCGCACCGTCACGAAGATCAGCGCCGCCAGCCCGAACCACCACACCGCCGGGTTGCCCATGCAGCTGATGGAGGAGATCATGCCCTCGGGCATGAAGCCGGTGCCGGAGTAGTACCACATGGGCCACCAGATGATGGGCCACTGGTACCAGGGCGAGCGGAAGTAGTGGGTGTCGCCGCCCAGCCCCGCGTGATAGTTGAATATGCTCCTCTGCAGCGTGACCACCCGGTCGATGCGCTCGTGGGACAGCATGTCCCCCAAGTTCCGCACGCCCTCGGCCCTCAGGAACCAGTAGTAGCTGAAGTAGTAGATCAGCACCGGTATGATCACGAAGAACAGCACGCAGAACAGCAGCGTGATCACCAGGCTCTTCATGGATTGCACGCGGTTCTTCAGGTGCTTCATCTCCCGCAGGCGGCGGAACACCGTCCAGAAGAACAGTATCGCCAGCCCGGCCGAGGCGTACAGGCCCACCCACTTGGTGGCCCAGGCCACGCCCATCGTGACGCCGCACAGCCCCAGGGGCACCAGCGTCTAACATGAACAGGTACATCAGCATGATCCAGAACACCGCGTAGCTGTCGATGGTGGCGATGCGGGTCTGGGTGAAGTGCATGGAATCCAGCGCCATCAGGGCCATGGCGATGAAGGACAGCCGGGTGTCCTTGGTCAGCTGCTTGGCCAGCAGGTACATCAGCGGCAGCATCAAAACGCCCACCAGCGCCCCCATGAAGCGCCAGCCGAAGGGCGTCATGCCGAAGATCTGTATGCCCACCATCATCAGCACCTTGCCCAGCGGCGGGTGGGTCCACTCGTAGGCGTTCATGGCGTGCAGGTGCTCGAAGGCGGTGCGGGCGTGGTACACCGTGCGCTGCTCGTCGATCAGCAGCGCCGCGCTGGTGGCGGAATCGTCCCGCTGGCCGCTCTGGCTGACGCCGGCGATGGGCAGCGGCGCGCCCTCGCCGTCCAGGAAGGCCACCTCGTACAGGATCAGGCCGGCGGACTGGGCGGTGATGCGGGCGTAGCGGGCGGTCTGCCGGGGGTGGCCGTCGCCGCCGCCGGAATACTGCCAGGCCGCGGCCTCCGGGTCGTCGTCGTCGGGGGCGATGTAGATCGTTCAGGTTCTCGTCCAGCGGCGCGAACCACAGCCAGCGGAAGATCTCGCCCTGGTTGTACTGGGCATAGCGGGGCGTGCTCCAGGTCTCGCCGTCGTCGGACAGCTCCACCGTGAAGGTGGAATTGCAGATGCCGCCGTAATAGGTCATCTGCCAGGTGCGCGTCTGCCCCAGGTCGAACACCACGCTCTCGCCGGACTGGCTGGCGGTCCAGCCGGTCTGGGGCGCCTGGGTGTCGCCCAGGTTCACGAAGGTCAGCACGGCGTACAGCAGCGTCACCGAGGCGATCAGCAGCGCGTCCACCCGCTTCAGGTTCATGCGCCAGTTGGGCTCCTCGGCCAGCGTATACGCGCCGGAGGGCGTCTCCGAACGCGGCAGCTCGGGCATCGGCCACACCTTGTCCCGCAGGCAGATGTCCGCCGCCGCCCAGCC
>CACYWI010000098.1:0-18915 GCA_902778045.1 uncultured Eubacteriales bacterium | reverse complement strand
CCAGTGCTCGCCGCTGTACAGGTGGCCGTAGTTGGCCGCGGTCATGCCGCCCTGCAGCACCAGCACCTCGTTCATGAAGGTGGTGGCCGTCAGCACCGTCAGCCCGACCAGCAGCCGGCGGTCGCGCTCATGGGCGAAGGCCAGCGTCAGCAGCAGCAGGCCCGGGTACACATAGCGCTCGTGGATCATCGGGCCGAAGGTGCACACCAGCACGATCAGCAGCCCGCCGGTCAGCAGCAGGCGGCGCGGCCTGGCCCGGCCGATCACGGTCAGCGCGATGCAGAAGGCGTAGGACAGCCCGAACAGCGCCCAGGCCAGCGCGGTGACGAAGGCGTGATCCTCGGCCCTGGCCCAGTTCATGCCCAGCAGGTAGTGCAGGTTCAGCGTGTTCACGGTGACATAGCGATAGCCCTGCACCGTGCCGGAGTACAGCTCGATCATCCAGGTGACGGGCAGCGTGAGCGCCTGGCCCACGCCCTCGGCGCGGCCGACGCAGCAGATAAAGGCCACCATGTACAGAAGACCCAGGCATGCAGCGACGCCGATCAGCGCCTGGCGCACGGCCTTCTTGCGCTCGTCGCCCTGCTTGCCGGCGATGCCGCAGAGTATGGCGGCCAGGCCCACCGGCGCGAACAGCAGCGCCTGGGGCTTCACCAGCGCCGCCGCGCCAAACCATACGAGCGCCCGTACGGTCCGGCCCTCGGCGGCCTCCAGCGCGCACAGCGCGACGGCCAGCGCCAGCACCGCGTCGATCTGGCCCCAGGCCGCGCTGTTGGCCATGGCGGCGGGGTTGAAGGCCGTCAGCAGCGCCAGCGCCACCGCGGCGCCCTCGTCCATGCGCCTGCGGGCCACGCGCCACACCAGCGCCGCGCCGCCCAGGTCGGCCAGTATCGGCATCAGCTTCAGCAGGATCAGGTACGCGCCGCCGGAGGTCTCCATGCCGAAGAGCCTGCGCAGCGCGGACACCAGCCACAGCAGCAGCATGTATCCCGGCGGATAGTCGCAGAAGTATTCGGGGCTGTAGAAGCGGGCGGGACCCTGGCTGAACATGCGCTCCGACCAGCCGGTGAAGCAGTTGATGTCGGTGTTGTAGCCCCGGATGCGGGCGGCCAGGATCAGCCGCAGCACAAGCGCCGCGGCCAGACCCGCGAAGAATACCAGGCGCAGGCTGCTGTCCCGGGCGGGGATGGCGGCGCGCTGGCGCTTGCGGGCCAGGCCCAGCACCGCCAGCATGTACGCGCAGGTGAACAGCAGCCAGCTCTCCGTGTTGCGCTCGGGCATGGCGTCGCCGTCTTCGCCGTCGTCATCGTCGTCGCTGTCGTCGGCTTGGGTGGTCTCCCGGAAGAATTCGTTCACAAGCACGCCCTCCGGGGCCTCGTCCAGCCGCACCAGGGAAAGGTTGTCGAAGCTGGCGCGGCCCCTGGCCAGCATGCCGTAGCCGCCGATGCGGGCGAACACCGTCATGCTGGTCTGGTTCGGGCCGGTGCGGCCGTACAGCTCCACGTACTGCCATTCGCTGTCGGTATCGTACACGGCGTCGGAATACACGAACACGTTCTCCAGCGACAGCGACGCGCCGTAGCCGCCCTCGTCGCAGCCCTCGGCGCGGATCATGCCGGAGATGCGGTACAGCGTATCCGGCTCCACGGACACGGTCTGGGCGAAGCGGGCGTCGTTCTCGTCCACGTTGGTCACGGTCACGCAGCCGCCCTCATAGCCGTCTTCGTCCACGGTCAGCAGGCTGACGCCGGTGTCGGTCAGCCACATGTCCCGCCGCCAGCCCTGGGGCAGATCGCCGCTGACCTCGGAAAAATCGCCGTTGACCAGCAGGTTCTCCTCCTCGGCCAGCGCGCAGGCGGCGAGGGACAGCATCATCACAAGCGCCAGTATGACGCAGCAGGCTCTCTTCATTTCGGGTTCTCCTTGATGTGTATAACGATAACCCATATCATTTCCACACCCGAAGCGCAAATTCCTGCATGACAAATAAATTCCATCCGTCCCTCGCAGGGCGGATGGAATCGGGAAAGGCATCCGGTCAATCCAGGTTCAGGTTGCGGATGGCTGTGTCCAGGGCCTTCAGCGTGGCCTCGCCCTGGGCGTCCAGGTACTTGGCGGTGTAGATGAAGGTGCCGCCCTGGGTGATGTCGTAGATGCGCAGCATGTCCACCAGGTGGCCCTGCAGCCGGTAGGTGTACAGCCCCGCGGGCAGCTGCCTGCCGCCGATGTCGTAGACCTCCAGCTCGTTGACGGCCACCAGGTCGTCGCCGTAGTCCTTCTGCATGTGAGGGGTGAACTGCTCGCGGATGTACTCCAGCGGCTCGGCGATCACGTCGCCGATGTGGTAGACGATGGCGTATGGGATGCTGCCCTCGTGCTCGGTGTAGATATATATGCCGGTGCCCTCCTCGTAGGTCCAGCTGAGGCCCGGGTCGATCCTGGTGGAAAAGCCCAACTGCGGGCACTCGACGGCGACCAGGCCGTCGTCGAGAGGCGCGGGGGCCTGGGGCGCGGCCTGGGCGGACACGCCCGCCAGCGCCGCCACCTGATCGAGCTCCTCCGCCAGCGCCTGCTCATAGCCCGCGTCTTCCCGGCCCAGCGTGGGCGCGCCGCTGTAGTTGGTGTGGGTGTGGTCCTGGGACCAGCCGCACAGGAAGGCGGTCTCGCCCAGCAGGTTGTCGTATTCCACGGTGTAGTAGCCCGCCGAGCCGGTGGCGGCGTTGTGCACCAGGTAGATGCGGTAGCACAGCGTGTTGGCGTCCGGCGCGGGCAGCTCGATCTGCAGTATGGCCGTGCCGTCGGCCATGTCGTGTCGGCGCACCCGGTAGTCCTCCTCGGCGTAGGGATAGGACACGCCGTTCTCCCGGGCGAAGGCGTCCCACAGCGCGTAGATCCCCCGGTCCGAAAGCACCTGGATCATGTTGGCCGGATCGTCGTAGAAGTACCGCGGCAGCGCGTTGTGCTCGAAGTGATAGCGGGCCTGCTCCAGGGTCACGCCGGGGTAGTCCGTGGGCAGGACAAAGTAGTAGTTCATCGCGGATTTCTCGCTGTAGCCCAGGTACTTGAACGCGGGCAGCTGGCTGAAGCTGCCGTTCACGCTGGCCCCCAGCGAGAACAGGAAGCCGCCGCCCTCGATGCCCTCGGCCTCGTAGCGCTCGTAGCTTTCCCGCTGGTAGAAGGACACCCCGCCGTCGTGGGAAATGGCCAGCACCTTCTCCGCCCAGCCCGCGGGCAGGGTGAGGGAGAGGTCGTCAAAGTAGAACACCAGCGAACCGTCCTCCAGCGTGTCGGTGGTGAAGTCCAAGCCGTCCGCCAGCGCGGCGGGCAGCGCCAGAAGCAGCAGGATCAGGAGCAGCGTGATGCGTTTTTTCATTGGTTCATACCTCCGTTCACTGATTGGGATGGCGCGGTCAGCGCTGGATCGCGCACTCGTAGTATGTCACGTCGTCAATGTCGATCTCACGGATCTCACCGTCGTCGAACACCAGCTTTTGGACGCCGACGTACACGGCGTAGGTTCCATAGTAGTTCTGGATCACGTAGGAGAAGGCGTCCTTGTAATGGCCGGGTTCGATGTAGTTCATCTCGTCGAATTCGATGTGGAAAAGCCCGCGTCCGTCCGGGTCGAGGTCCAGGCGGTTGCCATACATGTCCGTCTGGTAGTAGCTGAGCACATAGCCCCGGATACCCCGGGCAGAGGAGCGATTGACCAGCATGATATTCATCATGCCCATGGTGCCCAGGCCGGTCTGCCGGGGCGTCTGCTGCGTATACGTCGCCCCGATCACCAGCGGGAGCCAGGGCTCCACGTAGTACTCGGCGCGGGCGGAGTACAGCAGCGACTGCATCTCCGGCGTGGCCTCGTTGGCGACGGGCATGCCGTGCTGGCTGAGGAAGGACCGCACCGCCGTGGTGGTGTTTCGCCCGAAGGCGCCGTCCACCTTGTCGTTCAGGAAGCCCAGGTCGGTCAGCCTCTGCTGCAGGTCGCGCACTGCCTGACCCTTGCTGCCCTGCTTCAGGGTCTTGAAGTCGTAGGACGCGGGGGTATAGACTGGGGCCGTTTCCCGGTCCGGCGCATAGGTTTCGAAGACGGGCTGTGCCGTGGGGGCCGGCGTCGGTGCGGCGGTGGGCCGCGGCGTGTTGATGTCACGAATGCCTTCGAGATCTGAAAGGTCGAGGGTGACCTCCTTCAGAAGCAGCACTTCGTCCTTTTCGGCTTCCCTCAACAGCAGCGTGCCGTGCAGCCGGCGGGCGCTTGAGATGGCGTCGGAGGCGGCCAGCTTGTTCTCCTTCTGGGCGAACACATAGAACTTTTCCGGTTCATCGGTGCCGGTATCCGTATGGGGCTCGACGCCCAGGATCGGCACGGCCATCACGGGTACGCCGTCCACCGTGGCGTCGTTCAGCCACAGGGAGAGCTTGAGGTCGGTGCCGTTGACGACCCTGGCGTAGAGGTTCAGGCTGGCAGCGCCGCCGGCGGATTTGTAGATTTCGTAGTTCAACAGCTGGACGCTATAGCCCTCCCACTGAAGCAGGAGCGCGTCGTAGGTCGGCGCGGGATCGAAGCCGCTTCCGGACGGGCCAAGCAAATCCGCCAGCGCCCCCTCGGAAAAGTCATCCCGTGCTGACAGGTCCTCGGCGTACGCGGGCGCGACGCCGAGGGCGCACAACACAAGCGCCAGCGTCAGGACGAAGACAGTCTTTTTCATCGCTTATTCTCCTTATCGGTTCGGGGTCAGCCGGGTGCTGCCGCCGGGCTCGGCGAAGGCGCTGTCCGAGTAGTAGACGGTGCCGTTGTCGCCCTCGTACACGTAGTCGTAGGCGGTGGACACCTTCACGTGGCTGCCGCCGGACAGGGTGTAGTCGTTCTGGTCGAACAGGTAGTCCGTGAAGCGTTCGTCGTCATAGTCGTCGCCCTTGGCGGTTTCCTCCTTCATCACTCGGTCGCTGTAGTCGTCGCCGTAGGTGCCGCCGCGGCCGGTGATGATGTTCCACAGCTCGTTTGACAGCCGCTGGTTGGCCAGCAGGAACTGGTCGCTGACGGAGGTGTTCTCCGAGAAGGCGGTGAAGGCGGCGATGCCCTCGTCGGCCTGGGCCTCGGGGCACAGCAGCATGTACACGCAGGGCACGTCCCACAGGATGTAGGAATTGTTGATGTCCACGTACGGTCCCGGCAGCGAGGCCGTGTACCACACGCCCTCGGTGACCGCGGTGACGCACAGGCAGCAGGTCAGCCCGGTGGTCGTCTCCACGCGGTAGCGCCGGGTGGCCATGGAAATGGCGGCCCTGTCCACGCTCAGGGCCACGCCGCCCAGCATGCCCGACTGGGCCTGCACGGCCGCGGCCTCCTTCTGGCGCAGGGTGGGCTGCAAAGCGGGATAGTCGTCCTCATCCACCAGGATGATGCGCTGTACGTCGCTCAGCTGTGCGGCCCGGTAGTCGCAGTATTCCCCGGCGTCCATGTAGTGGAGCATCGGGGTGAAGTAATCGGAGTTGAACTGCTCGTCCGGGGTGTCGCCGGTTGCGCTGGCCATGTAGTTCCGGGCGGAGGAATAGGTCAGCAGCGTCGCGCCGTCCGGCGACTGCGCGCCGATCAGCAGCAGCCACGGGTTGCCCGCGCCCAGCGTCATCACGCTGCAGGTGGGCTGGCTCGTCACCTGGTAGCCCACGGGCGCGATGCAGCGGCCCAGCACGCTGCCGTCATATTCGATGTCGGTGACGGCGAAGGCCGTCCCGCCGGCGGGCGCGGAGGACTGGGGCTGCGGCGCAGCGTTCAGGGTCAGGCTGCCGTCGATCAGGTCCAGCGCGTCCAGCACCTGCTGCCGGCCCGCCTCCTCCAGATAGCGGCAGCGGAAGATCGCGGTGAAGTCCTCGCGCACGTCCACCACGATCAGCAGGTAGATCCGGTAGCCCTGGCTGTTCTTGTACTGGATGTCCGCCGCGGCCACGGGCCTCCCGGCTACGGTGAAACTGCCGTATCGCGCGATGGAAACCGCGCCGTTCTGGCTGTAGTTCTCCTGCAGCTCCGGCAGCTCGTCGTCGAGGTAGGCCCCGGCGTCGGTGATCCGCTTGTCCGAGGCGTTCACCCAGGCCAGCACGTAGGGCATGTTGTCCTCGCCAAAGTGATAGTAGACGCCGTCGCCGTCCACCCACTCGCAGCGCCAGCCGGGGTCGACGAGGGTCGAATAGCCCTGCTCGTCGCAGGTGAAGGTCACGGCGCCCTCCGCCTGCGCGCCGAACGCGGGCACGAGCAGCAGGAGGGTGAGCAGCAGGGTCATCAGTTTGCGCATGGGAAGCCTCCTTTCGGTCATCGGTCGCGGGGTCCATCGGATAGCACTATTATATATGAATTAACACAAACAAAACAAGATACAAGCGCGCTGTTTTCGCTCGAATGAAGGGATAGTTTTGGGATAGGTGGGCTGAAATGGCGACACATGGATTGAGCGGACAGGATTTTTCTGATACAATAAAATGAGGTAAGTTGTGGGACGCGGAGGGATGCCGGATGCGGGATATGACGATGGTCGTGATCGTGGGCTTTGTGCTGCTGTCGGCGGGAGGATGGATATGCCTGCTCGCGGCCCTGCGCAGGCGCCGCCGGATCCAGGCGGTGGAGGAGGCCCGGCGGGGCCGCGCCACCGGGCAGATCGTGGCGTTTTCTGACACCATGAAGGGCGGCCGCAGGCAGCCCGTGGTGGAATTCACCGCCGAGGGCAGGCTCTACCGCCTGGAGGCCCCGGCGAACCCGGAGGCCGCGTCGGTGGGCGAGGGCGTGGAGGTGCGCTATGATCCGGATGATCCCGCGCAGTTCCACATCGAGTCCCGGGAGGGCCTGAACCGGGACGGCGGCGGCCTGCTGAAGCTCGCGGTGGCCTGGATCGCCGTCTGCGCCGCGCTGGCGGTGGTCGTCACCATGCTGCCCATGCGGCAGCAGTTGAGGCTGAGACACATGCTGGACGGACTGGGACTGCCGCAACTGTTTGAGAAAAAGGCCGATGATCCAAAGACCACCGACCCTTCGGGAGAGTATCAGTATCTGCTGTGGGACAACGGGCTGGCCACCATCGAGAAGTACAACGGCAGCGCGCAGGAGCTGACCGTGCCGCTGCTGGTGGACGGGCACGCCGTGACGGGCCTGTCCATGGGGGCCTTCAGCCAGGCGCGGTCACTGGCGTCGGTATCGGTGCCGGGGTATATCTCCTCGATTCCGATGGCGGCCTTCGCCGGGTGCCTGAGCCTGAGGGAGGTGACGCTGGGCGAAGGTGTCGCGTCCATTGGAAGTCAGGCTTTCATGATGTGCGCGTCGCTGAGGCGTGTGTCGCTGCCCGCCAGTTTGGCCGCCATCGCCGCCGACGCTTTCCCGGAGGATTGCAAGGCCACCTTCGAGGTACCCAGGGATTCCTACGCCCAGAAGTATTGCGAGGAGCGGGGCTTTGCGGTGCAGATCGCGGAGTGACCCCGGGCGAAAGCGTGTAACGGGAAGCTCTCTCGTGACAGACATGGATAAAGCGTTTTTGCTTTATTCCATCAACGCCGACGCGTCGAAGGCGTTTTCGATGTGGTTGATCTCGCCCGGCAGGACCTCGACGATGTCGAAGCGCACGGGCATGTCCTCCAGCCGGTTCTCCTGGAGATACAGCTGGGCCGTGCGCAGTATGTGCAGCTGCTTGGCTCGGTCCACGGCCTCGGAAGGCCGCCCGAAGCGCAGCGACGAGCGGCGCTTGACCTCCACGAACACCACCGCCCTCCTGTGGCGGGCGACGATGTCGATCTCGCCGGTGGGGCGGCGGTAGTTCATTTCCAGGATCTTCAGGCCCTTCCGCTCCAGGAACGCCCGGGCCTCGGCCTCGCCCTCGCCGCCGAAGCGCCGTTTATTCATGCCGTTCACCCAGTATGCCGCCGATGAAGCTGCGCCGGTGCTCCGGGCAGGGGCCGTACTTTTTGAGCGCGGCGATGTGCTCGGCGGTGCCGTAGCCCTTGTTCCGGGCGAAGCCGTACATCGGGTACTTCGCGTCCAGTTCGATCATGTAGCGGTCACGGGCCACCTTGGCCACGATGCTCGCCGCGCCGATCATGTAGCTCAGCGCGTCGCCGTGCACCAGCGACCGGGCCTCGCAGGGCAGGGCGAGCCCCTGCACCGCGTCGATCAGTATCATGCTGCCCCGAAAGCCCGCCGCGCAGGTCTCCATGGCCCGCTTGGTGGCGCTGAGTATGTTGATCTCATCGATGACCTCCGGGCCGATAAAGCAGGTCTCGGCGTAGTCCGCGGCCTTCAACAGCAGGGGATACAGGGCCTCGCGGCGCTTTTCCGACAGCTTCTTGGAGTCGTCCACGCCCGGCACCAGCCGGTCCATGGGGATGGACACGCAGGCCGTGACCACCGGCCCCGCCAGCGGGCCGCGGCCCACCTCGTCGATGCCCGCGATCACATGACCCTCGGCCCACAGTTTGCGCTCGATGGTCGTCAGCCGCTCCAGCTTCTCCTGGGGCGTTTCCCTCTTTTTCCGGGGCTTATCTGTCTGCATGGTCATGCCCTCTCAATCGTGATCTTCCCGATCTTGCCGGCGCGGAACTCGTCCAGCACCAGCGCGGCGGCCCGGTCGGTGTCGTACCTGCCGCCGGACAGCAGCCAGCCCCGGCCCTTGCAGGCGGCCTCCAGCAGCGCGTGGGGCGCGGCGTCGCAGCCCTCGGGCAGCTTGTAGCGCGCGGAGAGCGCCGCGGGGTTCAGATCGTACAGCAGCGCCATCAGGCCCCCGGCCAGGTCCTCGGTGTCCATGATCTCGTCCCTGATGGAGCCCAGGCAGGCCAGCAGCCGCGCGCCCTCCTGGTCGTCCATGCGGGGCGGCAGCATGCCGGGGGTGTCCAGGATCTCCAGGAACGGGCCGATCTTCACCCACTGGTTGGCGCGGGTCACGCCGGGCCGGTCGCCGGCCTTCACGATGGCGGAGCCGTGCAGCCGGTTGATGAAGGTGGACTTGCCCACGTTGGGGATGCCGATGACCATGAAGCGGATCGTCTTGCGCACGCCCCGGGCGGCATAGCGCTCCAGCGCGGGCTTCGACGCGGCCTCGATGTGGCCAAGGATCTCCTTGACCTTGCCGCCGTTGGAATTGAAGCGCATGGCGACAAGCCCCTCGCGGCGGAAGCGCTCCAGCCAGCGGGCGGTCTGGTTGTCGTCGGCCAGGTCGGCCTTGTTGAGCACCAGTATGCGGGTCTTGTCCCGGGTCAGCTTCTGCAGGTCGGGGTTGCGGGTGGCCTGCGGCGCGCGGGCGTCGCACAGCTCGATCACCGCGTCCACGGCCCGAAGCTGGTCCTGCAGCAGCCGCCTGGACCTTGCCATGTGGCCGGGATACCAGTTGATGCGATCGTTGGGCATGGTGAAGTTCCTTTCAAATAGTAAACGGGAATCGCAACAGATGCGATTCCCGTGATGGGTCAATGGGATTAAGTCCTCTCCTTGACCTTGGCCGCCTTGCCGCTGCGCTCACGCAGATAGTACAGCTTCGCGCGACGGACCTTGCCGCGACGGACAACCTTGATGCTGTCCACACGGGGGCTGTGCAGCGGGAACGTGCGCTCGACGCCGACGCCGTAGGAATTGCGGCGAACGGTGAACGTTTCGCGGACAGAGCCGTTACGACGGGCGATGACCACGCCCTCGAAGGCCTGCAGACGTTCACGGGAGCCTTCGACAACCTTCACCTGAACGCGCACGGTATCGCCGACCGCGAACTGGGGGATGTCCTTCTTGAGCTGGGCGCTCTCGATGGAACGGATGATCTCATTCATGGGATGTTCCTCCTTTCCTCACCAGGACGTTCATAACCAGTCTGTGGCAGCGGACCGTCCGAATTCAACTCGTCCATTATAACACGGGGAAGGGCGGAAGACAAGGAACGTTTAGGTTAAACTTTGCCTTCCGAAGCGCTGTTTTCCCGGTAGTAGGGCCCTGCTCCGGGCCTGCCGGTGGCCACGAGGGTGCGGGTAAGCGCTTCATCCACCAGTATGAACGGTTCAAGGGGCGGCAATGCCCCGCCGGAAACGCGGTACAGCAGGCCGCTCTCCGGCAGGAACAGCAGGCCGCCCTCCGGCGCGTTCCACCGCTCCCGGGCGGCCTCGCCCTCGATAAATCCCGGGATGAAGCCCATGCTGAACGCCTGCCACAAATAGCCCACGTGCCGCCGCCCGGAGAAGCACTGCCGCTTCGCCGTCTTGCGGTTTTCCTCCGGCACGAAGGCGTTGAACAAGGCGTTGAACCACCGCCTGGGGAACGCGTCCGCGGCTTTCAGGTCCAGCCGGATGGCGCCGGGCATGGCGGCCTCGACCTCCCCGGCCCGCCTCAGCCGTTTCAGCATGTCCCGGTCGGCGTCCGTCAGCGGCGCGGTGTCCAGCAGCTCCGGCCGCCTCTCCAGCGTCAGCGCCAGCGACTGCTCCCGACGCCAGGCGGTGATGTCCGCGTGGTTGCCGCCCAGCAGCACCTCCGGCACCCTGTCGCCCCGGAAATCCGCGGGCCGGGTGTACTGGGGATACTCCAAAAGGCCGGTGGTGAAGCTCTCGTCCTCGCTGGATTCGTCGCTGCCCAGCACGCCGGGCACCAGCCGCGCCACGGCGTCGATCACCACCAGCGCGCCCAGCTCGCCGCCGGTCAGCACGTAGTCGCCGATGGAAAGCTCCTCGTCGATCACGGCGTCCAGCGCCCGCTGGTCCACGCCCTCGTAGTGGCCGCACAGCAGGACCAGCTCCTCCTCCTTCGCCAGCTCCTCGACGATCCGCTGATCCAAGTCCCCGGGCAGGTTGGCCGCGAAGGCGTCCACGATGGGCTGGGCGCTCATCACCATGCCCGCGCCGCCGCCGAAGGGATAGTCGTCGGTGTTGCGGTGCTTGTCAGCGGAGTATTCGCGAATGTCGATCAGCCGCACGTCGATCAGCCCCGCCGCCACGGCCCGGCCCAGGATCGACTGGGACAGCATGGGCCGAAGCATGTCGGGAAACAGCGTAAAGACCTTAATCCTCATCGAACACTGCCACCTCGTCCAGGCGCTTGCCGTCCAGGCGCATCTCGCCGGCCTCCAGGTCCACCTTCAGCACCACGCTCTTCAGCGCGGGCACCAGCACCTCGCCCAGCGGCCCCTTGAACACGTACACGTCGTTGCCGCCCGGCTGCATCACGTCGACGAGTCGGCCCAGGTCCCGCCCGTCGTCGGCCAGGCCCCGCAGGCCGACCAGGTCGGTGATGAAGTTGGTGTCCTCGTCCAGCCGTACTGCGTGGGCCCGGTCGATGTACAGCTTCGTGCCCCGAAGCCTCTCCGCCGCGTCCCGGTCCGTCACGCCCACCACGTTCATGTACACCGCGTCGTCCGAGAGGCGGTTCACGACGACGGACATGGGCGCGTAGCCGCCGTTTTTCTCAACATATACGGTTTCAAGCCCCTCGAAGCGCTCCGGGTCGCAGGTGCAGGGCCGCACCTTCACTTCCCCCCGCACCCCCTGGGGCTTCGTGATCTCGCCGATCATCAGGTATTCGGATAGCATATTGATCCTCCGATGAATATTTGATGGCTCTATTATAGCGGGGAATCGGAGGGATTGCAACTTTTGATTTGCCAACCCCTCGCAATCATGCTATACTCTAGCCAGAGAAAGCAGGTGACTACAATGAAAATCGGCGTCATACAGGCTTCGTCGCAGCGGGAGAAGAACGCGGCGCTGTACGCTTGCACCGCGCGAGCCGTCGAGCGTCGCGGGCGAGGGGACGAGGTAATCAATTTCGGCGTGTTCTCAGGCTCCGACGCCGCCTTTTCCTATGTGGAGACGGCCATGTGCATCAGCCTTATGCTGTCCAGTGGGGCAGTGGACTTCGTCGTCACGGGCTGCTCGTCGGGCCAGGGGATGATGCTGGCGTGCAACAGCCTCCCCGGCGTGCTGTGCGGCTTCGTCCAGACGCCGCAGGACGCCTTTCTTTTCGGCAGGATCAACGGCGGCAACGCCGCGTCCGTGCCGCTGGGCCTCAACTACGGCTGGCTGGGTCAGATCAACCTGCAATGCGTGCTGGACAAGCTGTTCGAGGGCGACTTCGGCTGCGGCTATCCCCCCGAGGACGCGGCGCGCAAGGCCGCGGACGCCACTTTGGTTAAGCGGCTGAACGCCGCGACCAAGCGGGACATGGCGGAGGCGTTCGCGCGCTACGACCCGGATCTGATGAAAAGGGCGCTGTCCTGGCGCGAGGTGCGCGAGTACATCCTCACGCACGGGACCGACGGGACGGTCTGCGGCCTGATACGGCGCTCTGTGAGCGACGTCGAATAGAAAAGTTTATCCATTCTTCGTTGATTCTCACGCAAAGGGACGCTAAAATGATAGCGCATCAATAAACGCGGGAGGTCATCCCATGAACGAAATGAAAAAGGCGGTCATCAGCGTGCTGGGCACGGACAAGAAGGGCATCATCGCCCAGGTCAGCCGCATCCTCTATGAGAACGACGCGAACATACTGGACATCTCCCAGACCATCGTCTCCGGGCTGTTCAGCATGATACTGATCGCGGACATCGCGGCGGCGGACTGCTCGTTCGACGCGCTCAAGACCGAGCTCGACGCCCTGGGCGACCGCATCGGCGTGCAGATCCGCATCCAGCGCAGCGAGATTTTCGAGGCGATGCACCAAATATAGGAGGTGAAAATTATGCACATGATAAACACCTCCGAGATACTCGAAACCCTGAACATGATCGACCACCAGAAGCTGGACGTGCGCACGATCACGATGGGCATATCGCTGCTTTCCTGCGTCACTGACGACGAGGACAGGCTGTGCGACAACATCTACGACCTCATCACCCGCCGGGCGGAGAACCTGGTGAAGGTGGGGCGGGAGATCGAGCGCGATTACGGCGTGCCCATCGTCAACAAGCGCATCTCCGTCACGCCCGCCGCGCTGGTGACGGGGGCGATCCGCCATCCCGTGAAGGTCGCGCGGGCGCTGGATCGCGCCGCAAAGACCGCGGGCGTGGACTTCATCGGCGGCTATTCGGCGCTGGTGCACAAGGGCATCACCGAGGCGGACCGGCGGCTGATCGAGTCGATCCCCGAGGCGCTTTCGGAGACGGACTTCCTCTGCTCGTCCGTCAACGTGGGCTCCACCCGCGCCGGCATCAACATGGATGCCGTGCGCCTGATGGGCGAAACGGTGAAGGCCACCGCCCAGCGTACCGCCGACAACGGCGGGCTGGGCTGCGCAAAGCTGGTGGTGTTCTGCAACGCCGTGGAGGACAATCCCTTCATGGCCGGCGCGTTCCACGGGCCGGGGGAGGGCGATTGCGCGGTCAGCGTGGGCGTCAGCGGCCCCGGCGTGGTGAAGGTGGCGCTGGAGGGCGTGAAGGACGCGCCCTTCGACGAGGTGGCCGAGACCATCAAGCGCACCGCCTTCCACATCACCCGCGTGGGCCAGCTGGTGGCCCGGGAGGCCAGCCGCCGGCTGGACGTGCCCTTCGGCATCGTGGACCTCTCGCTGGCGCCGACCCCGGCGGTGGGCGATTCCGTGGCCGCGATCCTGGAGGAGATGGGCCTGGAGGTCTGCGGCGCACACGGCACCACCGCGGCGCTGGCGCTGCTGAACGACGCGGTGAAGAAGGGCGGCGTGATGGCCTCCAGCCATGTGGGCGGGCTGTCCGGCGCGTTCATACCCGTCAGCGAGGACATCGGCATGATCCAGGCCGCCCAGAAGGGCGCGCTGTCCCTTGAGAAGCTGGAGGCCATGACCTGCGTGTGCTCAGTGGGGCTGGACATGATCGCCATCCCCGGAGACACCCCGGCCCAGACCATCGCCGCCATCATCGCGGACGAGGCCGCCATCGGCATGGTCAACAACAAGACCACCGCCGTGCGCGTGATCCCCGCCCCCGGCAAGCGGGTGGGGGACAACGTGGAGTTCGGCGGCCTGCTGGGTCACGCCCCGGTGATTCCCGTGCGCGAGCTGGATTCCGCCGCCTTCATCCGCCGTCAGCTGGGATCGTACTTGTCGTCATGCTCCTGCTGGGTGACGGTGTTGGTGACGGGATCGTAGATCGGGGGCTTGCAGCGGTTGCAGGGCTGGAAGCCCAGGAAGTAGGCCTCGTACACCGTCAGTCGCTGGGAACTGGCGAAGGCGAACTTGCACTTGTATTCGTGGTAGCACTTCGCGCCGTCCGCGGCATATACATAGTGCACGTCGCTCTCTACCGCCGGCATGATGATGGATTCCGTCTGGTCGTTGGTGTAGCCGGGCACGATGAAGTTGGGCAGGTCCGGGCCGTACACCTCGACCTCCGGCTTGCTGCTGACCAGCGATACGCCGCCGTTCGCCGCCGTGGTGGGGGCGGGAATGACGAACACCGCGATCAGCGCCGCGGCCATCAGCGCGGAGATGCCCACCTTTACGCCGATGTGCCAGCGGCAGCCGGGCCGCCACATCATCGTCAGGCCCACCGGGGGAACCAGCAGCCACAGCGCCGTCTTCAGCGTGCCGCGATCCAGCGCGCGCGGCTTTTTGGCCTTCGGACGGCGGGGTTTTTTGGAGGGATTCGGTATTTTCAAGTCAATCACGACCTCTTATCGACAAAGTATGACATAATTCCCTTGGATCCGTCATTATTATATCCGATTTTTGCAAAAGAGTAAACAGCAAAAGAGAAGAAATTTCAATTATGAAACAAATTTAACAATTTTGAAATCATATTAAGGCGCTCTGATGCATAGAACACAGCTTCGCCACGCAAGCTGTACTTTATATTAATCGACAAAATCTTGACAATGCCAGAGGCCGGATGCTATAATGCGCATATTATTATGGTTTTTTCATATGATTCTGCAGACTCCGCCGCGCCGAGGGCCACAGGGCGGATGACGAGGTGAATGGCCTTGAATGGATATGAGGTGCTGAATATTCCGAAGACGGCCACGCGGGAGGAGATCCGCACGGCCTATCGGGATCTGGCCCGCCGCTGGCATCCGGACCGCTTTTTGCCGGGGCCGGAGCGGGATTGGGCCAACGAGCGCATGGCAAAGATCAACGCGGCCTACCGGCTGTGCCTGGATGGCTTGAAGGACGCGCGCCTTGCCGTGGACAACGAGGACGAGGCGCTCCGCCAGGTGCAGGCGCTGATCGACGACGGCAAGTACCAGTCCGCCCGCAAGCTGCTGATGGGCTTTGACACCCGCTGCGCGGAGTGGAACTACCTGTTCGGCTATGTGCTGATGAACCTCAGCGAGACGGACAAGGCGCTGATCTACCTCTCCGTGGCGGCGCACCAGAAGCCGAAGTGCGTGAAGTACGCCCGCGCCCTCGAGGACGCCCAGCGGCAGAAGGCCACCCGGAGGCTGACCGCGCTGTTCTCAAGGCGGCGATAAGCTGAAAGCGCCTTCGCTTTGTCCGGTATGGCAGGCATCACGCTGTCGTACTGATCGAAGCGAAGGCGCTTCCGTTCATACATTAACGCAGGGGCGATCGAAGGATCGCCCCTGCGTTCTTCATCTATGCCTCCAGCGCCTTCTGCAGCGGCGAGAGGTCCAGCATTCTCACGTCGTGCAGCAGCAGATACAGCTGGGAAAGCATTGTTCTTACGCCGCCGGGCACGTCGCTTTCGGCGTTCAGCACCATCATCGGGTCATGGACCGACATGCGCAGCTGGAACCAGGCGTTGTTCACGTCGCCGTCCAGGTTGAAGGTGATGCGCACGCCCTCGCGGTTGTCCGGTGAGCGCTTCCATTCGGGGTGGACGAGGGTGTAGGAGAGTATGATCTCCACGATCTCCTGGGCCTCTTCCTCCGGCTCCCAATCCTGATAATCCAGTATGGGCAGGCGGATCTCCACGCTCTCCACAGGCTCCTTCAGGTCGTCGATCAGGCTGAACAGGTTCAGCCCCTCGCGCTTGCGGTTCAACGCCTCGCAGATCACGCGGGTGACCAGGTACATGCCGTCGTTCAGGAAGCCGTTTTCGCGGAAGGCGGCGTGGCCGCTGGTTTCGATGGCCAGCGGGCAGTCGATGCCCTCTCCGCTCAGGCGTATGGCTTCGTCGATCACGTTGCGATAGCCGCGCTTGAAGCGGTAATGGATGCCGCCCCATTCCGCGATGAACGACGACAGGCCGGAGCTGGTGACGCTGTCGGTGACGATGGTCGAGCCGGGGCGTTCATCCAGCAGCATGGCGGCGATCAGCGCGATCAGCCGGTTGCCGGTCACGGCCCTGCCGTCCGGGCCCACGATGGCCGCGCGGCTGCCGTCGGCGCTGAACACCACGCCCATGTCGGCCCGGTTGTCCAGCACCGCCCGGGAAAGCGCCTGCAGCGTGTCCGGGTCCTCCGGTGTGGTGATGCGGTCCGCTTCATTTTCCGCGGGGATCAGGCTGCCCTCGGTATCCACGCCCAGGCCGTCCAGGAAATCGGCGCAGGCGCGGCCGAAGCTGCCCCGGGCGTCCAGCACCACGCGCATGCCCAGCAGCGGCTTCAGCGCATCGTCCTCCAGGTACTTCGCGGCGACGCGGCGCAGCCCCTCAAAGTAGGGGGAGACGGCGTCGCGGGGCGCCACCAGGCGCTCCGGCACCTCTGATTTGGCCGCCAGCTCCAGCAGCTCCGATACCTCGGCTGGCTTCAGACCGCCCCGGGACGAGGCGAAGGTGAAGCCGTTCAGCCCGGGATTCACGGCGCTGGCGGTCACCATCACGGCGCCGTCCGCCGGCGCTTCGCCGGTGGCGATGGTGGCGAACAGCGCGGGGGCCGGGCAAAGGCCGCAATCCAGCACGTCGCTGTCCGCCGCGGTGATGCCGCGGATCAGCGCGGCCATGATGCGCTCGCCGGAGGGCCTGTCGTCCCGACCCACGGCCAGCCGCAGCGCGTCGGGGGTCTTGCCCTCGCGCCGGGCCAGCTCGCAGGCAAAGGCATAGCCCAGCTTCTCCACCCGTGCGTCCGTCAACAGCGCCTCCGGCCCGCGAACCTCCGAGCCGCTCCTGAATTTGGACCATCTTGTACTGTCTGTATCCATAAATACCTCTCTTTGCTGTCAGCCGCGTGTCGTCACGGCTGTTTTTTGGCTTTCTTCTTCTTTGCGGGGAGCTTCACGGCGGGGATTGAGCCGGTCTTGCCCATCTCCGCCTTGATGCGCTGCTTTTCGGCGGCGAGGCGCTTCAGCCGTTCGCGCCTTGCCCGCAGCGATGTCACGGCCAGCAGCGTCACCATCACCACCAGTGCCGCGCCTGCGATCACCAGCAGCACGATGAACGTGGCGCTGTTGCCCTTCGGCTTTACAGACTGGCCGGAGGGGGTCGCGTTCAGCACGTCCGCGCGGTTGGGGTCCACGCCGTCCGGGGCGATGGTGATGTCCACGGGGGCGCTGGTGACGGTGCGCTGGTGCCCCTGGGCGTCAGAATAATTCAGGTAGAAGGTGAACTGCGCGTCCGCGGCCACGTCGAACTCGGCGCTGCACAGGGTGGGCGCGCCGGCGGGCAGCACGGCCAGGCGCCGTATCTCGCCCAGGTTTACCTCGTACAGAGCGGCGTCCCGGGCCATGACGCTGCCGGTATTGGCGATGGAAAAATCAAAGGTCACCCGGCCCGCCCGGTTGATCTTCGGCGTGCGGGGCACGGCCTGAAGGGTGATGCTCACGCTTTCATCGACGGCGGCGGCCGAAACCGTCAGCGTATTGGTGCGCAGATCCAGCGATTCCCCGGCGTCGCTGATGCCGGTGATGCGCCAGCGGTACTCGCCCTCGCCCCGCAGGGGATAGGTGTGGGCGATCTCCACCGGGCCGGAGTCGCTGGGCAGCGACACGGCGTCCGCGATCACGCCGCCGTACACGTCGTCCACCACGGTGATGCCGGTGTAATCCACGTTGCCGGCATTGGTCAGGATCAGTATGGCGTCGGCGGTGTCCCGGTCGAACACGGATTGCCCCACCGAAAACGACATGTCCAGCGCGCTGTCGGCGATGTTGACGGTCAGCGGGTCCAGACTGCGGGTAAACGCCTCGCCGGAGGGCACGGTGTACTCCAGCACCGGCGCGGATTCGGCGGCCTCCGTCAGCGTCACGCGGCTGATAAAGGTCTTGGCGTCGCCCACGGCCAGCTGCTCCTGCCGGCCGGTGAAGTCGCCCAGGCTGTCCCGGATGCGCAGCGCGTTCAGCGCCACGTTGCCGGTGTTCACGATCTTGTAGGTCACGGTGACCAGGCCGCCCCGGGTCACATAGTCCGAGGACAGCTGCCGGGTGAAGCTGGCGCCGGGCTGGGGCTCGCCCTTGGCGATGGCGGCGTTCAGCGCGTAGCTGGTCCGCTCGCCGCCGGGCTCCAGGGCATCGTGGCTGATGGTGTAGGCGATCCCGCCGGCGTCCAGCTCCTCGTCGGTCACGGCGTGGGGCCGCACCAGCGTCTGGCTCTCGCCGGGGCCCAGCTGCCCGATGGGCTCCGACAGCAGCCCGTCCGCGGACACCAGCACGATGTTCTGCACGGCGCTGTCGGTGTTGTTTTGCAGCACGAAGGTCATCGTCACGTCGCCCGGGGCCACCATGGCCGCCGGCTGTACGCTGAATTCGATGGAGAGCGCCGGCGCGCCAGGCGCCGCCTCCGCGATCGCATGCAGGCACAGCATGGCACAGCAAATCAGCAGCGCCCCCGACAGGGCCGCCCATCGCCGAATAAACCGCGCCGTGTTCAACATCGCCGCCCGACCTTTCACCGGGATTTGCGGGCCTTTTCCAGGGCCCATACCACCGACAATATTGTATTTCATTTTCATGGCCCCTGTCAAGGCCCAACCGACCATTCTGTTCCCTTTTCCCAGACGAAATTTTACATTCCCGGCTATTGCTTTTTCCCCGTACCCATGCTATAATATCCTTCGTTCGATGTGATGAACATCGTGCCGTGGGGCATTAGCACAGTTGGCTAG
>CACYWI010000097.1 GCA_902778045.1 uncultured Eubacteriales bacterium | reverse complement strand
GATCAGCAGCGTGATCCCCGCGCCCTGCAGGAACAGGCCGCCGTAGGTCTTCAGGAAGAACCATACCCATTCAAAGAAGCCGGATTGAGCGGTCGGCATGATATCACATCCTCAGACAAAGATAGATAGGGGCGTCGCGACGACGCCCCTATGGAGTTTTGGGTCTTATTCGGCGGAAACCGGCTGGTTCAGCACGGCGTTGTCCATCAGGGCGTTGCGGTCATCGGCGCTGATGCCGGCCAGGATGGCGTTGATCTGCTCGATCAGACGAAGGTCAGGCCGTCGTTGGCCGCCACGGCGGAAACCGCGCCGGGACGCTCGGAGATGTAGCCGTCGATGGCGCCGGAGTTCAGGGCCGTGATCATGGCCGGGAAGGTCTCCATGGCGGGCATTTTGTCGATGCCCTCCAGCTGGTCGAGCACGGTGTAGTGGAAGGTGTTCAGCTGGGCCGTGATCTTCGCGCCGGCGAAATCGGCCAGGGTCGCGGCGTTGGCCTGGTCGCTGTCCTTGCGCACCACGACCACCAGGTCGCTGTTATAGTAGGCGTCGGTGAAGTCCACGGTGATCTTGCGCTCGGCGGTGGGGGACATGCCCGCGATCACGGCGTCGATCTGGTCGCTGTTCAGGGCGGGGATCAGGCCGTCCCACTCGATCTTGCAGACCACCAGCTCCTTGCCCAGGCCCTCGGCGATCTTCTTGGCGATCTCCACGTCATAGCCGCCGGCATAGCCGAAGCCGCCGTCGATGGCCACGCTGTTCTCGTCGGCCTCCACCTGGGTCCAGTTGAAGGGGGGATAATCGCATTCCATGCCCACGCGGAAGGTACCCTCGGCAATGGCGCAGGCGGACAGCAGCATGGCGACGGCCAGCAGGGTGACGATGATTCTCTTCATGGTGATAACCTCCTGATGATTATTCAATGAAAAAACCGAAGTACCTATACTCCGGTCACAAACGATCGCCCCAGGGGCAACGGGATTTGGGATCAGAGATAGCGCTCCACAACGGTGGGTTGTGACAGTGAACCGCGTGTTTCGCGATCCCCCAACCCGGCGGGCCTCCAGTCGGGCCGGATTTCGGCGGTAGCCCCTTTCCCACCGCGTCCGCGCCCCTGGATGGGCTCGGCGGCGGTACTGATGGATCCCGCGCCTCTATCGATCTTTCATTTTAATCTATTATAGCGGTAAAGCGGTAAAAGTCAAGCGGAGGGGGCTATAATTAATGTAAAGTTCGCATCGGGAGGGTATAATGGGGATTAGGGATTAGGGATTAGGGATTAGGGATTAGGGATTAGGGATTAGGGATTAGGGATTAGGGAACAGGGAACAGGGAACAGGGAACAGGGAACAGGGAACAGGGATAGCTGTTCCTTGTTGGAGGGTTTCCCGTTTGTTGGATCAAAGGAAGTGTAATGATGCGGCTGTTCATCGCCATCCCCCTGGACGGGGAAATGCTGCGGGCTGCGCTTTCGGTGCAGCGGGAGTTTTCGCGGCGCGGGGTGCGGGGCAACTATACCCCGGCGGAGAATATGCACCTGACGCTGGCGTTCATCGGCGAATACCCGGAGCCGGAGGACGTGCTGCTGGCCATGGACGGCGTGCCCTTTCCGCCGGTGGCGCTGAAGCTGCGGGGCCTGGGGGCCTTCGGGGATCTGTGGTGGCTGGGCCTTGAGCGCTGCGAGGCGCTGGAGGGCTATGTCAGGCGGCTGCGCCATGCCCTGGCCGAAGCCGGGATCCCCTTCGACCGGAAGCGCTTCAGCCCCCACATCACGCTGGTGCGTCGGGCGGAGCTGCCCGCGCGGGCCAGTGTGGAGATCGCCGTGCCCGAAGCCGGCATGCGGGCGGAGCGCGCGGTGCTGATGCGCTCGGACCGGGGCAAGGCCGGCATGATCTACACACCGATCGGGTAAAGGAGGTACGGCCATGCCCTGGTATGTGATCGCGGCCATCGTCTGCGCGGTGATCGCGCCATTCGACGCGCTGTATATGTACATCAAGAACGAGAGGCGGAAGGAAGCGCGGCAGGTTTACTGGCGGTAAATCAAGGGGAATCAACGCAGAAATGCAGTCAAAGACGCCGAAAATGCGCTTCAGGTATTTTGGAAACACACTCTAGGGATTGTGGCTGCCGCAGACACTGATTCCGTCCTGCACCATAACATGTATCTGGAATATGCGAAGATCCTTCGCTGCGCTCAGGATGACAATCATCTCGTATCGCTGTCATCCTGAACGAAGTGAAGGATCTTCGTCTGTCTTATTGGCCCTGTTATGCGCGGAATGGAATCGCCATACATGCGGCAGCCACTATTCCTATTCCCTAATCCCTATTCCCTAATCCCTATTCCCTGACCACTCACTCCAGCACCCTTCTGCCCCAGGAGAACACGCGGTCATAGTAGCTGCCGCTCACGGACATATCGCTGACGATGACGCCCTTGCTGGAGGAGGCGTGGATGAACTTTCCATCGCCCAGGTACAGGGCGGCGTGGTCGCTGAGGTCGTCGTCGCCGTGGTTGGTGTTGAAGTACAGCAGGTCGCCGCGGCGCAGGTCATCCTTATCGGTGATCTTCTTCAGAGAATCATCGTAGCCCTGCTTGTAGGCGGAATCCTTCAGCCGTATGCCGATGTGCAGGTAGCACCAGTACACGAAGCCGCTGCAGTCGAAGCCGCGGGGGTTGGGGTCGTTGGAATAGCCGCTGCCGTACACATAGGGCTTGCCCTTTTGGGTCAGGGCGATGGTGATCACGTATTCCAGCTTCTTCGCGTTGCCGGAGGGGGCGATTTGGTCGCTGCCGACATCGCCGTCATCGTCGCTGCTCTCGTTGACCTCCAGGGAGACCTTCTTGCTGATGCCGTTGTAGGTGCTCACGGTGATGGTGACCTTGCCGGGCGCCAGGGCGGTGATATAGCCTTCGTCGTCCACGTCGGCGATCGTCTCGTCGCTGCACTTGTAGGTCAGGTGGCCGGCGCAGTCGCCGGGCGACTGTGACACCTCGTACTTGCCGGTCTGGCCCACCTTCAGCGCGCCGTTCTCCGGCTTCACGGTCAGCCCCGTGGGGGCCTTTTTGACCGTGACCTTGCAGGTGGCGGTCTTGCCGTTCGGGGTCTTCACCGTGATGGTGGCGGTGCCCTTCTTCATGCCGGTGATCGTGCCGGTGGAGGCGCTCACCTTCACGATGCTCTTGTCGCTGGAGGACCAGCTGACCGTGGTGGCGCAGGTCTTGGAGCCGGAGGGCGGGGTCAGCACCGCGGCGAGGCCCTTGTACTTTTCGTTCAGCCCGATGGATACGCTGGACTGGTTCACCTTTACGGACTTGGGCGCCACGTCCACCGTGACGGTACAGCGGGCCACGATCCCGTTCTGAGTGGTGGCGGTGACGATGGCCTGGCCCTTGCGCACGCCCTTGATGGTGGCGCTGGAGGTATACAGCTTGATGCAGCCGGCGTCCGGCGAGCTCTTGTCGATGGCGAAGGTGATGTCCGCGGGGGTGCTGTTGCCGGAGGCGGACTTCGCGGTGGCTTTCAGGACCACCTTCTGGTCCACGGCGATGGAGATCTTTTCGCTTGACAGCGTCAGGCTGGCGGGGGCCTTCTTGACCGTGACCTTGCAGGTGGCGGTCTTGCCGTTGTAGGTGGTCACGGTGATGGTGGAGCTGCCCTTCTTCAGGGCGACCAGGTTGCCCTTTCCGTCCACGGACACATATTTCGGCTTGCTGCTTTCAAAGGTCAGCTTGCCGGAGGCATAGCCCTTGGGAACGGAGGCGGTCAGCGCTGCCTTCATGCCCACGGTCAGGGTCAGCTTGCTTTCGCTGAGGCTGACCTTCTTGGGCTTCTTCGCCACGGTGACCTTGCAGGTGGCGGTCTTGCCGCCGGCGGCCGTCACGGTGATGGTGGCGGAGCCCGCCTTCACGCCGGTGATCACGCCGGTGGTGGCGTTCACCTTGGCGACCTTTTTATTGCTGGAGGACCATCTGATCCATGTGGCGCAGGTGGTGGAGTCGGAGGGCGGGGTCAGCTTGGCGCTCAGCCCGTCATACTTTTCGCCCACGCCGATGGATACGCTGGACAGGTTCGTCTTTACGGACTTGGGGGCCACGTCCACCGATACGGTGCAGCGGGCTACAAGGCCGTTGTGCGTGGTGGCGGTGACGATGGCCTGGCCCTTGCGCACGCCCTTGACGGAGCCCGTCGCGGCGTCCAGCTTGATGCAGCCGGCGTCCGGCGAGGTTTCGTCGATGGCGAAGGTGATGCTCGCGGGGGTGGTGTCGCCGGCCGCGGTCTTCGCGGTGGTCTTCAGGGTCACCTTCTGCTTCGGGGCGATGGAAAGGCTGTCGGCGGAGAACGCCAGGCTGGCGGGCGCCTTGGTTACGGTGACCTTGCAGGTGGCGGTCTTGCCGTTGTAGGTGGTCACGGTGATGGTGGCGCTGCCCTTCTTCAGGGCGACGAGCTTGCCCTTTTCGCTCACGGACACGACGCTGGGCTTGCTGCTTTCAAAGGTCAGCTTGCCGGAGGCGCAGCCCGTGGGAACGGAGGCGGTCAGCCGCGCCTTCATGTCCACGGAGAGGGCCAGCTCGCTTTCGCTGAGGCTGACCTTCTTGGGCTTCTTTGCCACGGTGACCTTGCAGCTGGCCTTCAGGCCGTCCGCGGTCTTCGCGGTCACGGTGCATTCGCCGGCCTTCACGCCGGTGAGCTTGCCGGTCTTCGAGCTGACCTTGGCGACCGTCTTGTCGCTGGAGGACCAGGTGATCTCCGTCAGGCTGCTGTCCGCGGGCGATGCCGTGGCGCTCAGCCCCTCGTATTTTTCGCCGACGCCGATGCTGACGGCGGTCAGGCTCAGCTTGATGGCGGTGGCCGCCTTCGGGGTCGCCTCACCGGCGTCCTCCGTGTTTTCCGCGTCTTCCGTATTGTCCGCGGCGGTCAGGGCCAGCTCGGCCTCTTCGGCGATCTGGGCGTCGGCCTCGGCCTGCACCGCGGCGGGGCTGTCGATGAAAACGCAGCCGCACAGCACAAGGGGCTTGCTCAGGTCGTCCTCATACAGCGCCACGGCGGTTTCTGCCGCGGCGTCCATATAGGCGGCGGTCGCCGCCGCGTCCATGCGCTCCAGGCAGGCGGCGTCCACATAGCCGGCGATGACGCCGCGCTCGGTGAACAGGGCGATCCCGGTCAGGGGGCCTTCCTCGGTCACCAGCACCGTGCTGCCGGCGTCGATCTCGGCGATCGGCGCCGCGCCGTCGGTATCGCCGTACAGTACGGCGGCGGCGCTGATCCGGGCGTAGTCGTCGGGGGCTTCCTCAAATGCAGGCGGTTCCTGTGTCGCTTCCGCGGCTTCCGGCGCCGGCTCCGCTTCCGGGGCTTCGCCCTCCACCGTCAGGCCCGTGTCGCCCGCGGCCTCGGCCGGGGCAACCTCGGTTTCCACGAATTCGCTGACGATCTCCGCTTCCTCCGCCAGGGAATGGAGCGGGAACGCCGCCGTCAGAAGCGCGAGGACCAGCGCCATGCTGATACATCGCTTCATATGATTCAGATTCCTCCAGATTATTTGAGAACCCAAACAAGGCATAGCATTCTACTTTATGATATTTTACCACAGACTGCAAATTATGTCAACGAATTGTAATATTTATGCGTGAAAAATGCGTGGCAATCGGGCAGATTTTAAGGGAAGTTTGTGTGAAATCGCACTGTCTGCGGCAGGAAAGCCCCTTTCCCGCCGCGCCTGGGTCAGGGGCGGCGGGGGCGGGGAGAGCCTTGCTCCGGCCCATACTATGCAGCCCCATCCGGGCCGGTTCGGTAATGAATAGTTATTCACTTGCCGGCAGTAAGCCGCCTATCTGAATTATTCGGGCGGCGATTCTGCAAAAATGGCCTGAATTTGTCCGTGTATGGCGGACTTGTGTGGCGGAATCGCAAAAAACGGGCGCGATCACTGCAAAATAAACAAATTTGGGGTTGCATTTCCTGCATGAAAACTGTATAATAGCCCTATCCAAAAAAGGGAGGTACTTTCCTATGAAAAAGGTTTTGGCAATCGCATTGGCATTGATGCTGGTCCTGTGCTCGGCGGCCATGGCCGAGACCGTGAAGATCGGCGTGTTCGAGCCGGCTTCCGGCGACAGCGGCGCGGGCGGCAAGCAGGAGATGCTGGGCATGCAGTACGCGAACAAGGAGACCCCCACCGTTGAGATCGGCGGCGCCACCTATGATGTGGAGCTGGTCTACGCGGACAACGGCTCCGATACCACCAAGGCGCCCTCCGCCGCCAACTCTCTGGTGGACGCGGGCGTGTCCGTGGTGCTGGGCAGCTACGGCAGCGGCGTCTCCATCGCCGGCAGCGATATCTTCAAGAACGCCAACATCCCCGCCATCGGCGTCACCTGCACCAATCCGCAGGTCACAGCGGGCAACAGCCACTACTTCCGCGTGTGCTTCCTGGATCCCTTCCAGGGCACGGTCCTGGCCAACTACGCCTCCAAGGAGCTGGGCGCCACCGTCGCCTACACCCTGGGCGAGCTGGGCAACGACTATGACCAGGGCCTGTGCACCTACTTCAAGCAGGCCTTCGAGGCGCTGGGCGGCACCGTGATGCACGAGGACTTCCCCACCGGCACCGCGGACTTCAACTCCTACCTGACCAACGCGGCCGGCATCGGCGCGCAGGTGTTCTTCTGCCCGGTGTCCATCGCCTACTCCACCCAGATCGTGCAGCAGGCCGCCAGCCAGGGCGCGACCTTCCCGATCCTGGGCGGCGACACGCTGGACAGCAACGTCGTGTCCAACGCGGCCAAGGGCACCAACGTGAACGTCGTGGTCACCACCTTCTATCAGGAAGGTGCGAACGCCGACTTCGACAACGGCTTCAAGGCCTGGCTGGCTGAGGACGGCGAGGCGCTGACCAACAACGGCGGCAACGACATCATCGCCGGCGTTACCGCCATGGGCTATGATGCCTACTATGTGGCCCTGGAGGCCCTGAAGGCCGCCGGCTCCACCGATTCCGCCGCCGTGATGGCCGCCCTGCCCGCCGTGACCTATGACGGCGTGTCCGGCCACATCGAGTTCGACGACACCGGCGACGCGGTGCGCACCACGGCCTATGTGAAGACCGTGAACAACGAGACCGGCGACTGGGAGTTCCTGACCGAGCAGACCGTCGACTGATCGTTGCGATCCCCCACATCGGCGGAGGCCTTCGCCTCCGCCGTTTGTCGGTTTATTCAGGCAACAGGGAGCGGGGAACAGGGAACAGGAATAGCGACTGTCGCCGTTTCTGTTGGATTCTTTCAATAGACAGCGCGGCGGCCGATCCTGTTCCCTGTTCCCTGTTGCCTGTTCCCTCTGCGAACAATCCCTGAACAAAGGAGTATCCCAATATGTGGAATACCATATTTCCCTATCTGCTGACGGGCATATCGGTGGGCGGCCAGTACGCGCTGATCGCCATCGGCTATACGATGGTGTACGGCATACTGAGGCTCATCAACTTCGCCCACGGCGATGTGTTCATGGTGGCGGGCATCGTGATGGTGTACATGGCGGCCAGCGGCCTGCCCCTGTGGCTGTGCCTGCCCCTGGTGCTGATCGTCACGGCGCTGGTGGGCTTTTTGATCGAGCGGGTGGCCTACAAGCCGCTGCGCAACGCGCCCCGCATGAGCGCCATGATCTCCGCCATCGGCGTCAGCTATACGCTGCAGAACCTGGTGCTTTACATCACCGGCGGCCTGAACCAGCTGTACCCCACGATCCCGTGGATCTCCGATTCCGTGACGATCTTCGGCGCGACCACCAAGATGGTCACCGTCGTCACGCCGGTGCTGACCATACTGCTGGTGGTGGCGCTGGTGCTGCTGATCAACCACACCAAGATCGGCATGGCCATGCGCGCGGTGTCCCGCGATTTTGAGACCAGCCAGCTGATGGGCATCAAGATCAACTCCGTCATCTCCATGACCTTCGTCATCGGCACCTTCCTGGCGGGCGTGGCCTCCATACTCTATTTCACGAACTATACCACCGTCATCCAGACCTCCGGCGCCATGCCGGGCCTGAAGGCCTTCGTGGCGGCGGTGTTCGGGGGCATCGGCTCCATCCCCGGCGCGGTGGTTGGCGCGTTCATCATCGGTATCGCAGAAAACATCATCAAGGGCCTGGACATCATACTGTTCAAGCTGGGCGTGATCGCCGCGCCGATCGGGCTGGCGACCTTCTCAGACGCCTTTACCTTCGCGCTGCTGATCGTCATACTGGCCGTCAAGCCCACGGGCCTGTTCGGCGAAAAGACTACGGACAAGGTGTGAGGTGAGCGGAATGAGCAACAATATCGCAAGAAAGAAGATCGATTCCGCCACCATCATCTCGGCGGTCATCGTGCTGTGCATCTATGTGGCCGCCTTCGTCGCGGAGCAGTTCATTGCGCCGACCTCCATGCTGTTCACGGTGCTGAAGAAGGGCGCGACCTACGCGCTGGTGGCGGTGTCCATGAACCTGCTGAACGGCTTCACCGGCATATTCAGCCTGGGCCAGGCGGGCTTCATGCTGATCGGCGCTTATGTGTACGGCATATTCACCGTGCCCGTGGCCGAGCGCATCAATGTGTACCAGTACTATAACGGGGGCCTTGTGCAGTTCGTGCTGCCCTGGTTCGTGGCCATGGCGCTGTCGGGCCTGGTGGCGGCGTTCTTCGCCTTCCTGATCGGCATGCCGGTGCTGCGGCTGAAGAGCGACTACCTGGCCATCGCGTCGCTGGGCTTCGCGGAGATCATCCGCGCCGTGATGCAGTGGGACAAGCTGGGCCCGATCACCAACGGCTCCAACATGCTGCGGCTGTTCCCGTCGTTCAACGATTTCAACATCCGCGCCGCAGACGGCCATGTGGTGGTGTACCTGTCCACGCTGGTGCCGCTGCTGATCGCCGGGGTGTGCATCGGGGTGATCATACTGCTGATCAACTCCACCTTCGGCCGGGCGCTGAAGGCTATCCGCGACGACGAGATCGCCGCCGAGGCCATGGGCATCCGGCTGGCCAGCCACAAGCGCCTGGCGTTCTGCATCTCCTCGTTCTTCGCGGGGGTGGGCGGCGCGATGCTGGCCATGTACCAGACCACCGTGCAGGCCAAGGGCTTCACCACGGCTATGACCTACGAGATCCTGCTGATCGTGGTCATCGGCGGCATCGGTTCGGTGACGGGCAGCTGCATCTCCTCGTTCCTGTTCGTGGCCGCCAGCGAATGGTGGCTGCGCTTCCTGGACCAGAAGCAGATGATCGGCAGCTTTGAGGTGCCGCTGCTGCGCAACGGCTTCAGGCTGGTGGTATTAAGGAGGCGCGGGCCAAATGAGCGAGAACGTACTTCACCTTGATCACCTGACCATGCGCTTCGGCGGCGTGGTGGCCGTGAACGACCTTTCGATGGACATCAACAAGGGCGAGATCGTGGCCCTGATCGGCCCCAACGGCGCGGGCAAGACCACCGCCTTCAACATGGTCACCGGCGTGTACACCCCCACCGAGGGCAAGGTGGTGCTGAACGGCCAGGACGTGACCGGCAAGCGCCCGGACGAGATCACGAAGCTGGGCGTGGCCCGCACCTTCCAGAACATCCGCCTGTTTTCCAGCATGACGGTGTTCGACAACGTGCTGACGGCCAAGCATCTGCGCCGCACCAGCAACTTCCTGACGGCTACGTTCCGGCTGAACGCCGCCGAGGAAAAGCATATGCGCGAGGAGACGGAGAAGCTGCTTCGCGAGGTGGACCTGTACGACCTGAAGGACGAGATGGCCACATCCCTGCCCTACGGCAAGCAGCGGCTGCTGGAGATCGCCCGCGCCCTGGCCACCCAGCCGAAGCTGCTGCTGCTGGACGAGCCCGCCGCCGGCATGAACCCCCAGGAGACCGAGGAGCTGGGCGCGTTTATCAAGCAGATCAAGGACAGGTTCGACCTGACGGTGTTTTTGATCGAGCACCACATGAACCTGGTCATGGGCATCTCCGACCGCATCTACGTGATCGACTTCGGCAAGCACATCGCCGAGGGCACCCCGGCCGAGGTACAGGACAACCCCGCCGTGATCGCGGCGTACCTGGGCGTGGACGAGGACGAAAGCGGCCTTCCTTCGGAAGGCCCGAGGGCGAGCGCACCGGCTGCGCCGCCCGAAGCCCGCGGCCCACTGAAAGTGGAGACGCGGGGCGGGAAGGGGGTGCAGTAAATGACACAGGCAAGCATGCTGAAGGTGAAGGACCTGAAGGTCAACTACGGCGGCATCGAGGCCCTGAAGGGCATCAGCTTCGACGTGGAGCAGGGCCAGATCGTCACGCTGATCGGCGCGAACGGCGCGGGCAAGAGCACCACGCTGCGGGCCATCTCCGGCCTGGTGAAGACCCAGTCCGGCGCGATCAACTTCCTGGGCCGGGACATCATCCCCTTCAACGCCCAGCAGGTGGTGGCCGAGGGCATCGCCATGGTGCCCGAGGGCCGGCGCGTGTTCGACAACCTGACCGTCAAGGAAAACCTGAAGATCGGCGCCTACCTGCGCAAGGACAAGGAGGAGATCGAGGCCGGCATCGAGGACATCTACCAGCGCTTCCCCCGCCTGAAGGAGCGGGAATGGCAGCTGGCGGGCACGCTGTCCGGCGGCGAGCAGCAGATGCTGGCAGTGGGCCGCGCCATGATGGCCAGGCCCAAGCTGCTGATGATGGACGAGCCCAGCCTGGGCCTCGCGCCGCTGGTGGTGAAGGACATCTTCTCCATCATCCGCGAGCTGAAGAGCGAGGGCATCACCATACTGCTGATCGAGCAGAACGCCAACGCCGCCCTGCGCTGCGCCGACATGGCCTATGCATCACCATGTCCGGCACCGGCGAGGCGCTGCTGGCGGACCAGCGGGTCAGGGACGCGTACCTGGGATCGACGGCACGATGAGGTTATGGCGGAGGACCTGCTTCCCCCGCCATTGCCACCCCCTTCGGATTTGCCTGAAATCGCAAACGATTTCCGGGCGGCAAATCCGCAAGGAAACCATTTTTTCTACGGAACAATGGGATTTCCCTGCAAAAAAAGCTTTCGGCCCCGCCGCGCATGTCGCCGGGGCCGATTTGAAATCGGGGCGCTGGCTCCATGGGCCTACCGGCATGCGCTCACTGAAAACTTGCCGCTGGCAAGCTTTCCAGGCGTTCGCGCCCCCCGATACCCCCGGCAAATAAGCTGCTTTGGAGGTACAAATGCTTAAGGATATTCTGCTTGAACGCGCGTCGGCCATGGGCATCGGAATGACCGCGGGGCAGGCCGCGCAATTCCAGCGCTACCACGAGCTGCTGGCCGAGGCCAACGGGCGGATGAACCTGACCCGGGTGCCCGAGGACGAATCTGAGGCGGCGGACCGGAACTACCTGGACTGCATCGCCGTGCTGGCGGGCGGCTTTCCCAAGGTGGAAAGCGCCGTGGACGTGGGCTCCGGCGCGGGCTTTCCCGGCATACCGCTGGCGATCATGCTGCCGGAGGTCCGGTTCACGCTGATCGACGCCCT
>CACYWI010000096.1 GCA_902778045.1 uncultured Eubacteriales bacterium | reverse complement strand
CGGCTGGGGCTTTCCCGACGGACGGCGGAACGGCTTGCGGCCCGCCTGAGCGAGGCCCGCAGGCTGCGCCGGCGCCGGGGCGTGGCGGATGAGGCGCTGTGCCGGCTGGACGGCCTGGCCCCCACGCTGCGTGCCTGTGCCGACCGGGCGGCTATGGAGGGCGGCGCGATGCTGCCCGGCGGAGCCGGCGCGCCCCGGCTGCTGGTCGCGCTGAGAGCGCTGTGCGCCGGCGGCGCACAGCGCCTGTCCCGCGAAAGGCTGCTGTCCGCCGTTCATGAGCTGGACGTTGCCCGACCGCTGGTCCAGGCGGAGCTGTGGGCCGTGCCGGAGGCGCTGCGCGTGGCGTTGACCGAGGCGCTGGCGGAGGTCGCGGGGGCGATCGTAATCCGTGCCCGCGCCGCGTCCAAGGCCATGGGCTGGGTCCACGCGCCGTCGGAACGGCTGCCGGGGCGCGGCGACGGCTTTATGGCCTGCGCCCTGCAGCTGGCCCGGGAGGAGGGCCTGCCGGAGGCGCGCCGCCGCCTGGAGGCATTGCTGGCGCGGCGCGGCATGGCCGAGGAGGCCGTGATCGCCGCCGATCAGGCCGCGGGCGCGGCGAATCTGCTGCGGCTGGAGAACCTGGCGGCCGCTCTGCGGATGCTGAATGCGCTGGACTGGCGCGAGAGCTTCGAACGGCTCTCCCGTGTGGAGGCGGAGCTGAACGGCGAGGCCTCCGGGATCTATGCCCGCATGGACGAAGACTCCAGGGACGCTGTGCGGCGGGCGCTGGCGCAGATCGCCCGTCGCCTGAAGTTGCCGGAGCCCGCCGTGGCCCGCGCCGCGGTGGATGCCGCCCGGGGCTGCGAGGGGCCGCAGGGCACCGTGTGCTGGTGGCTGTACGACGATCAGGGCCGCGAGGCGCTGCTGGAGCGCATGGGTCGCGGCGGCGCTCGGCTGAGGCGGATGGTCCCGGATCCCGCGGGCCGCCGCACGATGGCCGTCACGGCGGGCCTGGCCACGGCCATCGCCGCGCTGATCGCCACCGCCGCGGGCACGGCCTGGCTGTGGCCGGCCTGCGCGCTGCTGGGCTGGGCCTGCGCCGACGCGCTGGCGGGGCGCTTCTATGCCCGCTTCGCGCCGCCGGCGCGGCTTTTGAAACTGAATATGGAATCGGTGCCGGAGGACTGCCGAACGCTGGTGACCGTGCCGGCGCTGCTGTCCGGCACAGAGCGGGTGGACGCGGTGTGCGACCAGCTGGAGGCGCTGGGCTGCCTGGAGCCGGATGCGAACATCGAATACCTGCTGCTGGGGGACCTGGCCGACGCGCCGCGACAGGACATGCCCGGCGACGGGGCGATACTCTCCCGTGCAAGGGCGCGCGTCGCCGCCATGAACGCCCGGGCGGGACGGGAGAAGTATGCCTTCCTGTGCCGCCCGAGGGCGCTGCTCCAGCCAGACGGCGTATGGATGGGGCGGGACCGGAAGCGCGGCGCGCTGATGGACCTGAACCGGCTGCTGCTGGGCGCCGGCGAAGGCCAGGCCGCCTTTACCCTGGAGGACGGCGCCTGCCCGCGGCTGCGGGGGCGCTTTGCGTATGTGGTGACGCTGGACGCGGACACGCGGCTGCTGGCCGGGGACGTGCGCCGGTTGATCGGCGCGATGGCCCATCCGCTGAACCGGGGCTATGCCGTGCTGCAGCCGAGGATGGAGCCGCTGCCTTCGGCCTGCGTGAACGCCTTTGCCCGGCTGTTCACCGGCGCGGGCGGTATGAACGCCTATCCCGTGGCGGCGTCGAACCTGTGGCAGGATATGACGGGGACGGGCATCTATGCGGGCAAGGGCATCTACGACGTGGCGTCCTTTCACGCCCGGCTTGAGGGCGCGCTGCCCGAGGGCCGGGTGCTGAGCCACGACCTGATCGAGGGGGCGCTGGCCGGCGCGGGCTTTGTGGACGACGTGGCGCTGTACGACGGCGGTCCGGCCACGCTGGCCTCCGCCCTGAAGCGCCGTCACCGCTGGACCCGGGGCGACTGGCAGCTGCTGCCGCTGCTGAAGCACCGCGGGCTCTGCGCGGCGGACCGGTTCAGGATGCTGGACAACCTGGCTCGCTCGCTGGAGGCCCCGGCGCTGCTGGCGCTGCTGCTGGGCGCGGTGTGGACAGGCGGCGCAGGCGCGCTGCTGGCGGCGCTGATCGTCAATTACCTGGAGCCCCTGCTGCGCCCCGGGGACGGCGACGCCCTGAAGTGGCGCAGGGCCACGGCGCGGCTGGCGATCCTGCCGACGACGGCCTGGAACGCGCTGGACGCCGTCCTGCGCACGCTGTGGCGTCTGGCTGTGTCCGGGAAGAACCTGATGCGCTGGGTGACCGCGGCGGACGCCGAGACCTCCGCCGCCCCGGACCGAGCGATCAAGCTGCCCTGTCGCGCGGCGGCGCTGCTGGCGCTGCCCGGGCTGCTGGTCCCCGGCTGGGCGCCGGCGGCGCTGGCCCTGGGCGCGCTGTTTTGGATCGCGCCGGGCTGGATCCGGGACATGGAGGCCGAGCGCACCGGCGCGGCGAAGCCCCTGTCCGCGGCGGCCCGCCGGTCCTTCGAGCGCCTCGCCGGCGAGACCTGGCGCTTCTTCGAGGAGAATGTGCCGTGGCCCGGCGGCGCGCTGCCCCCGGACAACGTGCAGCTGGACCCGCCCGTTGGCGCGGCCCGGCGCACGTCGCCCACGAACATCGCCCTGTACCTGCTGGGCTGCCTGGCGGCGCGCCGGCTGGGCCTGATCGGGGATGAGGCGCTGCTTGGTCGCTGGGAAGCGACCCTTCACGCCCTGGAGCGCATGGAGAAGTGGCGCGGACAGCTGTACAACTGGTATGACATCGACACCCTCGCCCCGCTGCGGCCCCGCACCGTGTCCTCCGTGGACAGCGGCAACCTGGCGGCGGCGCTGCTGGCGTGCGCCGCCGCGCGGGAGCTGGGCGGGGCGCTCTCCGCGCGCATGGAGTCGCTGGCCCGGGGGATGGACCTGGCCGCGCTGTACGATGCGCGGCGGGAGCTGTTCTTCATCGGCATGGATGTGGAGTCGGGCCGGCTGAGCGAGGGTCGGTACGACCTGATCGCCTCGGAGGCCCGGCTGCTCAGCTATGTGGCCATGATGCTGGGCCAGGTTCCCACGCGCCACTGGCGGCGGCTGGGCCGTGCCTGCGCCCGGGTGGGCGGCGGCGTCGCGCCGCTGTCCTGGAGCGGCACGATGTTCGAATATCTGCTGCCGTGGACGCTTCTGGAGGAGCCGCCGCTGACGCTGCTGGGCGAGGGCGTCCGCGCGGCAACCCGCGCGCAGATCGAACAGGGCCGGCGCGCGGGCCGGCCCTGGGGCGTGTCGGAATCGGGATACTGTGCCACGGATGCGGCGCTGAACTACCAGTACCACGCCTTCGGCCTGCCCTCGCTGGCGCTGGACGGAGACGCCCGGCCCGGCGTGGTCGCACCCTACGCCTCGATGCTGGCCGCGATGGTGGAGCCGCAGGCCGCGGCGGACAATCTGGCCCGGATGCGCGCCCTGGGCTGGGCCGGGGAATGGGGTCTGTACGAGGCGGCGGACTACCTGCGCCCGGACGGCGAGGGCGGACCCTCGCTGGTGGTCAGCCACATGGCCCACCACCAGGGGATGGTGCTGTGCGCGCTGTGCAACGTGCTGACCGGGGACAGCCTGCGTCGGGACTTCATGAGCCGGCCCGAGGCCCGGGCGCTGTCGCTGCTGCTGGAGGAGCGGCCTGGCTTGCCGGGGCCGCGACGCAGGGCGGAGGGTCAGAGGGCCGAAGCGGTGCCGCACCGGCCCAGGCTGGCCCGCCGGTGCGCGCCGGAAGCGTCGGTCCCGGAGACCCAGCTGCTGTCCGGCGGCGGGGCGACGGCGCTGTGCACCGCCGACGGCGCGATCCACTACCGGCGGGGGGACCTGTGGGCCACCCGCTTTGAAGGCGTGCTGCAGGGCCGCCGGGACAAGGCTCGGATCTGTATCAACGACGTGGAGACCGGCGCGTGGACGACCTTCGGCGATGGGCCGGAGCCGGCGGTGTTCGAGCCCGGCGTGGCCCGATGGCTTGCGCGTCTGGGCCGGCTGGAGGCAGAGCTGACCGCCTGCGTGTCCCCGGAGGACGGCACGCTGCTGCGCCTGGTGCGGCTGCGCAACTCTGGGGACCGCCCGGTGCGCTGCGCGGTGACGGACGTGGTGCCGGTGGCGCTGTGCCGCCGTGACGATTGGAGGGCCCATGGGGTGTTCCAGAGCCTGTTCGTGGAGAGCCGCGGCCTTGGGGACGACGCCCTGTGCTTCTCCCGCAGGCCGGGCAGCCGCGGCGCGGAGGACGCGCGGCTGCTGCACCTGGCCGTGGGGCCGGGGGAGATCACTTGGGAGACGGACTATGATAAGCTGGCGGGCCGCATGGACGGGGCGGACCCGGCAGACTTCGACGCGCCGCTGGCGGGCGGCCTCGGGGCGACGCTGGACCCGGCCGGCGCCCTGCGGGTGGAGCTCACGCTGGAGCCGGGCAAGCAGGCGCGGGTGGGCTTTGCCCTGGGCCTGCCGGAGGCGGGGGATCCCACCGGGGCCTGGCTGGCCCGGTGGCGCGGGGCCGACCCGTGGAGCCGCGCCGTGCGACTGGCCGGCGTGCGCGCCCGGGCGGAGCTGGACTACCTCGGCCTTGCGCCGGGGCAGGCCGACGCGCTGCAGCGCATGGCGGCGCTGCTGGCGGACGGCACGCTTCCGCCCCAGGCCCGGGGCTCGCGCCGGGGCGAGGCGGGCGTCAGTCGGGAGGACCTATGGCCCCTGGGCATCTCCGGGGACCGGCCGATCCTCGTGATGGCTGCGTCCCGCCCGGAGGACGGGGAAAATGTCCGGGCGCTGATCCGCGCCCACGGGTTCTACCGCGCCGCGGGGCTGCCGGTGGACCTGGCGCTGATCGACGACGGCGAGCCGGGCTACGCGCGGCCCGTGGGGGATATGCTGGAGGCGCTGGTTGCCGCCGGTCCCCTGAACCGGCTGCGCGGCGAGACCGGGGGCGTGTGGCTGATCGACGGCGCGAACCTCGACGTCGGGGGCCGGAGGGCGCTGCGGCGGGCCGCGTCGGCCTGGTTCGCCGGAAATACGGACTTGTACGGCCAGATCCGCGGGCTGCTGGCGGCGCTGTCGTCGCCGCGTCGAGAGCCGCTGAGGCCCATGACCGTCGGCGCGTCCACGCTGAGGCCGGTCCAAAAGCTGGCCGACAACGGCTATGGCGGCTTCGAGCCCGGAGAGGCCTGCGCCTACCTGGTGGAGCCGGGGCCGGGGCGACTGCCGCCCGCGCCGTGGTGCAACATACTGGCCAACGCCCGGGGCGGGCTGCTGCTGTCCGAGCGGGGCGGCGGCTTCTTCTGGGCCGACAACAGCCGCAGCGGGCGGCTGACGCCCTACGGCAACGACGCCCGGCGGGAGGGGCGCGGCCTTGGCCTGTTCCTGGTGGACATCGACCGGGGCGAGCTGCTGCCGCTGCTGCCCGGCCAGCGGCCCCGCCTGCCCTTCCGGGCGCGCTATGACGACAAAAAGATCCAATACGCTTTCGAGGCCCGCCGGATCGCCGGCCGGGTGCGCTTTGCCATGCATCCGCAGCTGCCGGAGGCGCAGATTGATGTGGTGCTGGAGAACCGCGCCCTTCGGGGCGAGGTCTTCGCGCTGTCGGCCCTTGTGGATTGGCTGATGGGCACGGACGGGGCCGACCGCCCGCTGCTGAGCTGCTGGTTCGAGGACGGCGCGCTGCTGGCCACCGGCGCGATGGGCGGCGCGGGCTACTTTGCCGCGGCGAACGCCTATGCCCAATCCGGCGGGAACCGCTGCGCCTTCATCGGGCGGGGCAGCCCGGACGCGCCGGAAGATCCCGGCTCGGCCACCGGCGAGGGCTGGGCCCTGCGCGTGCCGCTGCGACTGGGACGGGGCGAGCGCTGCGCGCTGCGCTTTGTGCTGGGCTGGGCCAGGGACGTGCCCTCGGCCAGGGAGCGCCTGCGGGCGCTGCGCTCGGAAGCGCCGGCAGTGCCCCATGCCGGGGTCCGCGGCCCGGTGATCCATACGCCGGACCCGGCGCTGAACGCGCTGGCCAACGGCTTTCTGCTGCACCAGGTCCGCTCGGGCCGGGTGCTGGGGCGCACGGGGCTGTACCAGCCCGGCGGGGCCTGGGGCTTCCGGGACCAGCTGCAGGACATGCTGGCCCTCATGCACGCGGAGCCTCACAGGGCGCGGGCGCACCTGCTGCGCTGCGCCGCCCACCAGTTTGAGGCCGGCGACGTGATGCACTGGTGGCACGAGCCCTTCCTGGGCGTGCGCACCCGGATCTCAGACGACATGCTGTTCCTGCCCTGGGCGGTGGCGGCCTATGTGACCCATACCGGCGACACCGGCGTGCTGGACGAGCGCGTGCCCTACCTTCACGGCGCGGCCATCCCCGAGGACCGGGAGGACCTGTTCCAGGCCATGCGGCCCGGCATGAAGGTGGGCACGCTGCACGACCACTGCATGCGGGCCTTCCGCAGGGCGGCGCACACCGGCGGGCACGGCCTGCTGCTGATGGGCGCGGGGGACTGGAACGACGGCATGAACCGCGTCGGCGCGAAGGGTCGGGGCGAGAGCGTGTGGCTGTCGGAATTCGCCGTCGCCTGTGCCGACGCCTACCGCCCTCTGATCGCCGACGCCGAGGAGCGGGCCTGGCTGTGGGCGCTGGCGGAGCGGCTGCGCCGCGCCCTGGAGGCCCACGGCTGGGACGGCGCGTGGTACCTGCGGGCCTACGACGACGCCGGCGCGCCTATCGGCGGCGCGGGTTCGGCGGAGTGCCGCATCGACGCCATCTCCCAGGCCTGGGCGGTGCTCTCCGGGCTGGACGGCGCGCGCTGCCGTCTGGCGATGGATGCCGCCTGGGATATGCTGGCGGACGAAAAGGCGGGCCTCATCCGCCTGCTGACCCCGCCCTTCGACGGAAAGACGGCGGACCCGGGCTACATCCGCGGCTACCCGCCGGGGGTGCGGGAGAACGGCGGCCAGTACACCCACGGCGCGCTGTGGCTGCTGCTGGCGCTGATCCGCATGGGGGACGGGAACAGGGCCCACAGGGCACTTCAAATGCTGCTGCCCTTCAATCACGCGGACACGCCGGAGAAGGCGCAAATCTACCGGGTGGAGCCCTATGTGATGGCGGCGGACGTGTACGACCACGCGGGGCATGTGGGCCGGGGCGGCTGGACCTGGTACACCGGCGCGGCGGGCTGGATGTATACCTGTATACTGGCTCTGCTGGGCTACGAGCGCAGGGGCGGCAGGGTGAAGCTGAACGCCCTGCTGGGCGACTGGCCCTGTGTGTCCGTGACGGTGCCCTTTGGGAACAGCCGCTATCGCCTGGTGTGCGACAAAAAGGCCGCCCGCGTGACGCTGGAC
>CACYWI010000095.1 GCA_902778045.1 uncultured Eubacteriales bacterium | reverse complement strand
TTTCGGGCGATTTGTGGGGCTGTATTTGCAGGAAATCATGCAGTAAATATATCGGCAGGGCGGCAATCCGTGCGATATGCCGCACAGGTCGTCGCCTTGCCGATGACGTGCGTTCTGAAACCAGGGGAACCGTCAGCGCTTCGGCTTCTCCTCCCTGGGCAGGCCCAGCATCGAGGACAGCTGCCTGAGGGCGAAGCGGTCGTCCTGTCTGAACTGCTCCGGGGCCTCGATCGGGAAGCTGTAGTTGCCTACAAGCTCGGCGGAATAGCCGCTGCCCAGGCGCTGCAGCGCCGCCATGGCGTTGTACAGCACCTGGCCCCAGCGCTGGTGGTAGGCTGAGGTGACGACGGTCAGCGTCTGCACCCCCTGCTCGCGCAGGATGGCAAAGGTGTTCACCGCGTTCTCCAGCGTGGTCATCGCCCGCTCGTCGGTGTATATCCGCGCCTCGTCGATGCCGCACACATCCCTCAGGTAGTCGCGCATCATGCCCGCCTCGGTGTGCATCTCGGGATTGTTGTCGCCGGTGGCCCCGCCGGAGCAGACCAGTATCGTTGTGGGATAGGCCCGAGCCGCGGCGGCGGCGGCGTTACAGCGGCCGATCAGCTCGTCGGTCATCTCGCCGTCCTTCAGCTCGTAGCCCAGCACCACAAAGGCGTGGGTCGGGCTGTCCGGGATGTTCGTCACCGCCAGGGTCTCTGCGCTTTCCTCGCCCTGATACAGGTAGAGGGGGTAATTCGGGTTCAGGTAGACGGACCTCCAATGATCCAGTATGGCTGTGGCGAGCTCGAGGTCGGTATCGCTGACGGAGCCGATGGCCTCCAGCGCCATGTCGAAGAAGGCGTCGTCGCCCTCCGAGGGCTGTTCGTAGGCCAGCATCATACCGGTGAGCAGGTTCGAGAAGTTGGTCATGTTGTCCTCGCTGATGTGGTAATCCTCCGCCAGAGCCGGCGCGCACAGCAGCAGCGCCAGCGCGAGGATCATTGCAGACAGTTTCATCTTCATGGAGAAGCCCTCCCTCCGCAGGGTGCAATGGAAAAAAGATAACAGAAGATTCTTCGACTCCGGCTTCGCCTCCGCTCAGAATGACAACGCCGGGCGAAGCCTTCGATCAGTATGACGGCGCTGGCTGAGCCTGTGCGCAGGATGTATGACTGGCGCGTGGCGTCATCCGGCGCGCGGCGAAGAATCTCCGACATAATCATAATACGACAGCGGCGGGAGAGCATTGCTCTCCCGCCGGACAGGTCAATTAACCCTGCTTCTGCTTGTGCTTGGGATTCTCGCAGATGACCATGACACGGCCCTTGCGCTTGATGATCTTGCACTTCTCACAGATGGGCTTTACGGAAGGTCTCACTTTCATGATATTACCTCCTATCTCATTCGGCGCTTATGCGCGCTTGCTTGTCAGGCGCAAAGCGCCAAACCAATATGCTCCTCAGCTCTTCGAGCGCCAGGTGATGCGACCGCGGGTCAGATCATAGGGCGAGAGCTCAATCGTAACCTTGTCGCCGGGGTAGATGCGGATGTAGTTCATGCGCATTTTGCCGGAGACATGCGCCAGTATCTTATGCCCGTTGGGCAGCTGGACTTCGAACATGGCGTTCGGAAAGGCTTCCGTGACAACGCCTTCTACTTCGATAACATCAGACTTGGACAAGCTTTTCCTCCTCCTCGCTCAACCAGGTGCGCAATTCATGATCCTCTATCGGCAGGCCGTCGGCCAGCCTCTGGCGTATCGCAGGCACCACCGTACCCGTGGGCTTCAGGTGCTTGCGGCGCTTTTTCTTTTGGCGATCCATCTTCCTGAGGGCGCCGTTGGCGACCATCACGAAATCGTCGTCCACTTCCGCTACGACCAGGAAGAGCCTTCCCCGGTCGCGACCGGCCTTTGAAATGACGATGCTGCCAATCTCTATCGGCAATGCGTGCATCATTTCAGGACCTCCGATACCTTTTTACCGGGCCACGAAAGGAGCTCCGGCTCGCCGTCGGTGATCAGCAACGTGTGCTCGTAGTGGGAGCAGGGGCTGCCGTCCCGGGTGACGATGGTCCAGCCGTCGTCCTCCTGGTACACCTTCCAGGTGCCCATGGAGATCATCGGCTCGATGGTGATGGTCATGCCCTTCTGCAGGCGCACGCCCCTGCCGGGGTTGCCATAGTTGGGCACGTTGGGATCCTCGTGCATCTCGGTGCCGATGCCGTGTCCGCACAGGTCGCGGATCACGCCGTAGCCCTGGGCCTCGGCGTAGGCCTGCACCGCGTGGCCGATGTCACCCAGGCGGTTGCCCGCCACGGCCTGCTGCGCGCCCAGCCAGAAGCAATGCTCGGTGTCCTCCACCAGCTTCTGCTTCGCGGGCTCGCCGCCGCCCACCACCACGGAAAACGCGCTGTCGGACTGCCAGCCGTCCAGTATGCAGGTGCAATCGACGGACAGCAGCTGACCCTTGCGCAGCTTGGTCTTGTTCGGGAAGCCGTGAACCACCTGATCGTCGACGGAAGCACAGATGGAAGCCGGGAAGCCGTTGTACCCCTTGGAGGAGGGGATTCCCCCACCCTCGCGGATCAGCCTTTCGGCCATCTGATCCAGGTAATGCGTGGTAACGCCGGGCTCGATCTCCCCGCGCAGCTTTTCCAGCACCTCGTGCAGAAGCGCTCCGGCCGCGCGCATCTTCGCAATCTGCGATTCATTCTTGATCGTGATCATGCTTTACTCCAGTGACGCGAGGATGGCCTTGAAGACCTCCTCCAGCTGATTGTCGCCGTTCACGCGGCGCAGCTTGCCCAGGCCCGTGTAGTAGCCGATCAGCGGCTCGGTGGATTCGTGATACGCCTTGAGCCTCGTCGCGATCGTCTCGGGCATGTCGTCGCTGCGCTGGTACACCTCGCCGCCGCATACGGGGCAGGTGTGCGCGTCGGCCAGCTTGGAAATGTGGAAGGTGCCATGGCACTTGCCACAGATCCGGCGCCCCGTCAAGCGGCTCAGCAGCCGCTCGTCGGGAACGTCGATATCCACAACGGCGTCGGGCGCGCTGATTTCATCCAGCGCAATCGCCTGTTCCACCGTGCGGGGAAAACCATCCAGCAGATAGCCCGCCTTGCAGTCGTCCATGGCCAGGCGCTCGCGCACCATGGCGATGGTCACGCTGTCGGGGACCAGCTGGCCGGCGTCGATGTAGCGCTTGGCCTCCAGGCCCGTGGGGGTCTGGTTGCTGATGGCCGAGCGGAACATGTCGCCCGTAGAAATGTGAGGCACGCCCAGATGCGCGCTCACGCCGGCAGCCTGAGTGCCTTTGCCGGCTCCGGGAGGGCCCAGAAAGATCAGTTTCATGCGGTTTCCTCCAAAGGGGTCGGTCAGTTCAGGAAGCCCTTGTAGTGACGCATCAGCATCTGGCTCTCCAACTCACGCATGGTCTCCATCGCAACGGAAACCGCGATCAGCAGAGAGGACGCCGCGAACGGCAGGCTGACGCCGGCGATCGCGTAGATGATCATCGGGATCACGGCCAGCACCGCCAGGTAGATGGCGCCGAACATGGTGATGCGACGGGTGATCTTCTTGATGTAGTCGCTGGTGGGCTTGCCCTGGCGAATGCCGGGGATCATGCCGCCGTTGCTCTGGATGTTCTTGGCAATCTCCACCGGATTAAAGGAAATCTCAGAGTAGAAGAACGTGAAGCCGAAGATCATCAGGGCGAAGATCAGCTGGTACAGCAGGTGGGTGGAGCTGACGTGCGCGGTCCACCAGGCATTCGCGCCGGAATTCGGGAAGAACGCCAGGATGGTGGCCGGGAACTGCATGATCGCGTTGGCGAAGATCAGGGGCAGCACGCCGGAAGCGTTCAGCTTCAGCGGGATGTGGGTGCTCTGGCCGCCGTACATCTTGCGACCCACCATGCGCTTGGCATACTGGATGCGGATGCGGCGCTCGGCCAGGTCCACCAGCACGATGCCCACCACCAGGATGATGAAGACCACCAGGGAAGCGATGACAGCGGGGATGCTGACGGCTTCCGGATGGGTGAAGATGTTGTAGACGTTGGTGCCCACGCTGCGGGCCAGGTTCGAGATGATGCCGGCGAAGATCAGCAGGCTGATGCCGTTGCCCACGCCGTTCTCGGTGATGCGCTCGCCCATCCACATGGCGATCGCGGTGCCGGCGGCCAGGCAGAAGCCGATGGTCAGCAGGCCCAGGAAGCCGTTGGTGGCGTTGGCGTGCAGGCCGATGGTCAGCGCGATGGCCTGAATGAAGCCCAAGCCCACGGTGACGTAACGGGTGATCTGCGCGATCTTCTTGCGGCCCTCTTCGCCTTCCTTCTGCATCTCCTCCAGCTTCGGGATCGCCACGCACAGCAGCTGCATGATGATGCTCGCGTTGATGTACGGGGTGATGCCCATCGCCATGATGGTGTAGTTGGAAAGGTCGGAGCCGGTCATCGAGTTGATGAAGCCCAGCAGGGAGTAGCGCTCAAGCGCCGAGGCAATCAGGCTGGTATTCACGCCCGGGGTGGGCACGTAGCACAGCAACCTGTAGATCAGCAGCATTCCCAGGGTGTACAGGATCTTCTTGCGAAGGTCTGCGATCTTCCAGGCGTTCTTCAATGTCTCAAGCATATCAGAACACCTCGACTTTCCCGCCTGCCGCCTCGATCTTTTCCTTGGCCGTCGCAGTGAACTTGTTCGCCTGCACGGTCAGCTTTTTGGTGATCTCGCCGTTGCCGAGGATCTTCACGCCGTCCTGAACGTTCTTCAGGATGCCGGCCTGGATCAGCTCGACGGGGGACACGACCTCGCCGTCCTCAAAGATGTTGAGGCGATCGACGTTCACGGTCACGTATTCCACGCGCCACTTGTTGGTGAAACCACGCTTGGGCAGGCGCATGGTCAGGGGCATCTGGCCGCCCTCGAAGCCGGGCCGCTTGCCGCCGCCGGAGCGGGCCTTCGCGCCCTTATGGCCTTTGCCGGAGGTCTTGCCCAGACCGGAACCCGTGCCGCGCCCCAGGCGCTTCGGGGCCGTGGTAGCGCCCACGGCGGGTTTGAGATCATGAAGTTTCATGTTTGGCGGACCTCCTTATTCCTGAATCTCTTCGACCTTGACCATGTGCTTGACCTTGAAGATCATGCCGCGGATGGCCGGGGTGTCTTCCTTTTCGACCGTGTGGCCGACATGGTGGAGACCCAGCGCCTTGATCGTGGCGATCTGATCCTTCAGGCACGCGATGGTGGATTTGGTCTGCGTAATCTTAAGCTTCATATCGTTGTACCCCCTTAACCGAGCAGCTCTTCAACCGTCTTGCCGCGCATGGCCGCAACCTGCTCGGCGCTGCGAAGCTGCTTGAGTCCTGCCAGGGTGGCGCGAACCATGTTGATCTTGTTGTTGGAGCCGATGCTCTTGGTCACGATATCCTTGATGCCAGCAGCTTCCAGGACAGCGCGCACCGGGCCGCCGGCGATAACGCCGGTACCTTCGGGAGCGGGCAGCATCTTCACCTTGCCGGTGCCGAACACGCCGACCACCTCGTGGGGGATCGTGGTGCCGTTCAGCGGGATGGTGATCATGGACTTCTTGGCGTCCTCCAGGCCCTTGCGAATGGCCTCGGGGATTTCAACCGCCTTGCCCATGCCGCAGCCCACGGTGCCGGGGTTCTCGGTATCGCCCACCACCATCAGTGCGGAGAACCGCATGTTGCGGCCGCCCTTGACGGTCTTGGATACGCGATTCACGGCAACCAGCTTTTCCAAATATCTGTTGTCTTCTTCTCTGCGCTGCATTGCAATGTTTCCTCCTAATTAGAAGTCCAGACCGCCTTCGCGGGCGCCGGCTGCCAGCTCGGCCACGCGACCGGTGTAGATATAGCCGCCGCGATCAAAGACAACTTCCTTGATGCCGGCCTTGATGGCGCGCTCAGCCACGATCTTGCCAACGAGCTTGGCTTCGCCCTTCTTGTCGACCTCGCCCAGCTGGGCGGCGATTTCCTTTTCAACGGTGCTCGCCGCGGCCAGGGTATTGCCGGCCACATCGTCAATGACCTGAGCGTAGATGTGCTTGTTGCTGCGGAATACGCAAAGCCGGGGACGAGTGGGCGTCCCGCTGATCTTTCTGCGTACGCGCTCATGACGGATCTTGCGAACCTCGTTGCGATCACGCTTATTAAACATGTGCGGTTAACCTCCTCATTACTTCTTGCCGGCCTTGCCTTCCTTATGACGCACGTATTCGCCGTCATAACGGATGCCCTTGCCGTGATAGGGCTCAGGCTTGCGGATGGCGCGGATGTCCGCGGCCACGGCGCCGACCTGCTGCTTGTCGATGCCCTTAACGGTAATCTTTACGTTGCTCTTGTCCACGTCGAACTCGATGCCCTGGGGGGCGTCCACGATCACGGGATGAGAGTAACCGATCGCGATGGTCAGCTGGTTCTTGTTCCACTCAGCGACACGCCAGCCGACGCCCTGGATCTCCAAGCCCTTCTCAAAACCCTTGGTCACGCCGGTGACCATGTTGTTGATCAGAGACCGGTACAAACCATGCATCGAGCGGTGGGGCTTGCTGTCGGACGGACGGGACACCAGCACCTCGGCGCCAACCTGTTCGACCTTGATATCCTTATTTACCTTCTGACTCAGTTCACCCTTGGGGCCCTTGACGGTCACGGTGTTGTCGTCCGCGATGGTCACGGTCACGCCGGCGGGCACCTGAATCGGAAGTCTACCGATTCGACTCATTCTATTGCACCTCCAACTTCATTACCAGATATAAGCCAGAACTTCGCCGCCGACGCCCGCGTTTCGGGCTTCCTTGTCGGTCATCACGCCCTTGGACGTGGAAACGATGGCGATGCCCAGGCCGCCCAGGACCTTCGGGATTTCGTTGCTCCTGGCGTAAACGCGCAGTCCGGGCTTGGAGATGCGCTTGAGGCCCTTGATGACGGATTCCTTGCCCTGCACGTACTTCAGGGCGATCTTGATCTGTCCCTGTACGCCGTCATCGACATAGTCAACGGACTTGATGTAGCCTTCGTCCAGCAGAATCTTGGCGATGGCCTTCTTCATGTTCGAAGAGGGCACCGTCACGCTGTCGTGTCTGGCAATCAGGCCATTGCGGATCCTGGTCAGCATATCCGCGATGGGATCATTAATAACAGCCATTTCGTTACCTCCTTAAACTGCCGGATTACCAGCTGGCCTTGCGAACGCCCGGGATCTGGCCGGCGTAGGCCAGCTCGCGGAAGCAGATGCGGCACACGCCGTACTTGCGCAGCACGGAGTGGGGCCGACCGCAGATGCGGCAGCGGGTATAGGCGCGGGTAGAGAACTTAGCGGGCCGAGCCTGCTTGATCTTCATGCTTGTCTTAGCCACGTTGAATTTCCTCCTTCAATCAAGCCTGCTGGAACGGCATGCCCAGAAGGCGGAGCAGTTCCCTGGCTTCCTCGTCGGTCTTGGCGGTGGTGACGAAGATCATCTCCATGCCGCGG
>CACYWI010000094.1 GCA_902778045.1 uncultured Eubacteriales bacterium | reverse complement strand
TGGACGGACGTCTCCGGCCTGCTGGCGGCGGACCCGCGCATCGTGGACGGGGCGCGCACCGTGCGGTACGTCAGCTATCGCGAGCTGCGCACGCTTTCCTACATGGGCGCCTCCGTGCTGCACACCGACGCGGTGCTGCCGGTGTCGGACGTGGGCATCCCCATCAACATCCGCAATACCGACCGGCCCGCCGACCCGGGCACGATGATCGTGCGCAAGCTGCCCGAGGGCGAGACCAAGGCGCCCATCATCGGCGTGGCGGGCCAGTCCGGCATGTCGGTGATCCAGGTGGAAAAGCTGATGGTCAGCGACGAATCCGGCTTTACCGCGATACTGCTGGACATGCTGAAGAACCGCCAGCTGCCCTTCGAGCAGTGCCTGACGGGCATCGACACGGTGACGCTGGTGATCCGGGGCGAGCTGCTGGAGCCCTGGAAGGAGGACCTGTTCGACGAGATCCGCCGGAAGCTGAACCCGGACTACCTGGGCCTGACGGAGCGCCAGTCGATGATCGCCGTGATCGGCGAGCGGGGCACCGAGGCCTGCGACGCCAACGTGCGTGTGCTGCGGGCGCTGGCCGGCGCGGGCGTGCCCATCAACACCATCAACCAGGGCGCGGGCAAGCTGAACCTGCTGGTGGGCGTGCCGGAGGAGCGGTACGAGGAGGCCGTGCGCGCCATCTACGCGGCCATAGACTGACCCCCAAAAACAATGGCGCCGAAGCCCGTCGGACTTCGGCGTCGCGCTTTATTTGAGCTTCAGGTCGCCGTCCCGCGCCCAGCCGAGGCGCTTGACCGCGACGTGGATCAGCGGGGCCAGCACCGCCGGCAGCACGAAGCAGATCATCACCAGGCCCAGCCAGTCGAAGGCGGTGATCCCGGCCTTCGCGCCGGCGGCCACGTCGTTCACCCAGCCGGTGTATATGCCGATCTGGCCCACCAGCCCGCAGGTGCCCATGCCGGAGGACACCGGCGCGCCGTTCATCTTCAGCCGGAACAGGCAGGTGGCCAGCGGCCCGGTGATCGCGGAGGCCAGCGTGGGGGCGATCCACACCCGGGGGTTCTTTACGATGTTGCCCATCTGCAGCATCGATGTGCCCAGCCCCTGGGACACCAGCCCGCCCCATCCGTTCTCCGGGAAGGACATCACGGCGAAGCCGATCATCTGGGCGCAGCAGCCGGCCACCGCCGCGCCGCCGGCCAGGCCGGTCAGCCCCAGCGCGGCGCAGATGGCCGCCGAGGAGATGGGCAGCGTCAGCGCCATGCCCACCAGCACCGATACCGCGATGCCCATCAGGAAGGGCTGCAGCTCGGTGGCCAGCATGATCAGCCGCCCCACCGCCATGGCCGCCCTGCCCAGCGGCGGCGCGATCAGCCAGGACAGCAGCAGGCCCACGCCGATGGTCACCAGCGGGGTCACCAGGATGTCCACCTTCGTCTCTTTGGACACGGCCTTGCCGCACTCCGCCGCGAGGATCGCCACGAACAGCACCGACAGCGGACCGCCCGCGCCGCCCAGCGCGTTGGCCGCGAAGCCCACGGAGATCATCGAGAACAGCGCCAGCGGCGGGCACTTCAGCGCGTAGCCGATGGCCACCGCCATGGCCGGCCCGCTCATGGCCGAGGCGATGCCGCCCACAGTGTAGGGTACGCGCGCCACTGTGGCCACCGTGGCCGTCAGAAACGGCACATGCAGCCGCGTGCCGACGGTGTCGATGATCGTGCCGATCAGCAGCGAACAGAACAGCCCCTGCGCCATCGCGCCGAGGGCGTCGATGCCGTAGCGCCGCAGGGAGATCTGGATGTCCTTGCGCTTCAGGAAGGCCTTGATGCCCGCCATAGCCGTCACCTCGCGTTCCTTTTGCGCATGATTATAGCCGAAGCAGGTTATCGCGTCAATGCCGCGAGGGTTAAATGGAATGGATTGTGTTTTTGCCCGGGATGGTTTATAATGACAGTACAGGAGGGATGTGCCATGAAGATACTGGTCACCGGAGCGCGGGGCTTTGTGGGCGCGCGGATCATGGACGTGTTGGACGGGGCGCAGGCCGCGCCTTCGCTGAGGGATATGACGCGGGACGACATCCGCCGCTGGATCGACGCGGAGCGGCCCGACGCCATCGTGCACACGGCGGCGGTATCGGACATCGGCGAGTGCGCCGCGGACCCGGAGGGCTCGTATCGGGCCAACGTGGACATCCCCGTCTGGATCGCGGAGACCGGCGTGAAGGCGGTGCTTTTCAGCAGTGACCAGGTGTACAGCGGCTGCATAAAGCCCGGGCCCTATGTGGAATCGGACGCCTGCCCGGAGAACCTGTATTCCCGGGAAAAGCTGGAGATGGAGGAGAGGGTGCTCTCCGTCAACCCCGATGCGGTGCTGCTGCGGGCCACCTGGATGTACGACATGCCCCGGTACGGCACGCCGAACCGGCCCAACTTCCTGACGATGATGCTGGGCCGGGACGCGCTGGCCTTCTCCGACAGGGCGTACAGGGGGCTGACCTACGTGCGCGAGGTGGCGGCGAACATCGAAGCGGCGCTCCGGCTGCCCGGCGGCGCGTACAACTACGGCAGCGAGAACGACCTGACGACCTTTGAGACCGCCCGGCGCTTCGCCGAAGCGCTGGACCTGAAGGTCAGGCTGTCGGGCGACATTTGGGAACACGATTTTTCGATGAACTGCGACAGGCTGAGGGCCGGCGGCGTCGCCTTCAGCAGCACGCTGGAGGGCCTGCTGCGCTGCGCGGAGGACTACAACCTGTCCAACTGGCGAAAATGAATTGGATTCGCAGAACAAGAGGATTTTTCGTCCCGCCCGGAATGACAGAGGGAGACGTACGGTCGCAGTCATTCCGGGCGAAGTCGAAGAATCTTCGTCATACGGCAACATGAGTCAGACGGGAGGCGTTTTGATATGAACAGGGTCAGGCTGGGCGTCATTGGCGTGGGCAACATGGGCAGCGGCCACATCCGCAACATACTGAAGGGGGACTGCCCGGAGATCGAGGTCGTCGCGGTGGCGGACCGCCGGGCCAGCCGCCGGGAATGGGCCGCGGAGGCGCTGCCGGGCGTCCGCGTCTTCGAGGAGGGCCTCGATCTGATCGCGGCCCGCGTGTGCGACGCGGTGCTGATCGCCGTGCCCCACTACCAGCACGCGGAGCTGGCCATAGCCGCCTTCGGGCACGGCCAGCACGCCATGGTGGAAAAGCCCGCGGATGTGTACACGCTCCAGGCGCGCCGGATGAACGCCGCGGCGGACGCCCACCCGGAGCTCACCTTCGGCATGATGTTCAACCAGCGCACCAACTGCGTGTACCGCCGGCTGAAGCGGATGCTGGAGGAGGGCGAGCTGGGAGAGCTGAAGCGGGTGTCCTGGCTGATCACCGACTGGTACCGCACCCAGTTCTACTATGATTCCGGCGCCTGGCGGGCCACCTGGGCAGGGGAGGGCGGCGGCGTGCTGCTGAACCAGTGCCCCCACCAGCTGGACCTGCTGCAGTGGCTGTGCGGCCTGCCGGTGAAGGTGCGGGCCTTCTGCCACGAGGGCAAGTGGCACGACATCGAGGTGGAGGACGACGTGACCGCCTACCTGGAGTTTGAAAACGGGGCCACCGGCGTGTTCGTCACCACCACCGGCGACGCGCCGGGCACCAACCGGCTGGAGATCACCGGCACGAAGGGCAAGGTGGTGTGCGAAAACGACCGGCTGACCTTCTGGCGGCTGGGCACGGACGAGCGGACCTGGTGCGCCGAATCCAAGGAGGGCTTCGCCAAGCCGCCGTTTGAGGTCGTGCCGGTGGACACGGACGGCCTGAACCCCCAGCATGTCGGGGTGCTGAACGCCTTTGCCGCCCACATCCTGCGGGGCGATCCGCTGGTGGCCGACGGCAGGGAGGGCATCCGGGGGCTGATGCTTTCAAACGCCATGCACCTGTCCTCGTGGCTGGGCCGTGAGGTCGCGCTGCCCATCGACGAGGCGCTGTTCCGGGACATGCTGATGAAGCGTTGCGAGGCCTCCCGCAGCAAGGCGGACAGGGATATCACCATCAATACCGAGGGGAGCTATTGAGAGGAGGGGCGGCATGATCTTCTTTCAGCGCTTCTATCTGGACCGGGAAAAGGACATCGTGGTGGAGCTGTACATGGAAGGGCAGCGGCTTTTCCATGTGATCCGCACGCCCAACCACCACACCGGCAACCTGATCACCAACCTGGCCCGGCTGTGCGGCCTGGAGACCACGCTGGACGAGCGCGGCCTGAAGGTGATCCGGGGCGAGATCCCCTGCTATTTCGATGGGGACAATCGGCGCATGTACATACTGCGGCTGGGCAACACGAAGATCGCCAACATCTACCCCGACGGCAGCGTGGAGCTGAAGGCCTCCATCCCCGCCATCTCCAAGACGCTGATGAGCCAGACCAAGGACTACCGGCTGGGCGTCGAAAAGACCATCGTCAAGACCTATCTGCGCAGCGATTGCAAGTTCCGCACGGACCTGCACACCCACATGAACGGCATACTGCCGCCGGACGCGCTGATCGCCCTGGGCATCACGCGGCAGCTGCGCTATCCCTATTACTACGTCAAGAAGCTGGGCCTGGGCTGCACGCTGGACCAGATCGCGGCCCTGGAGGCGCGGCGCGTCGAGGCGGAAAAGGCCCTGGGCGACATCCCGCTGACCGGGCGGCACCGGGAGCGCCGCATCGACGACTACACCTTCATCAACTTCGCCGACCTGATTCTGGGCAACCCGGCGGACGCCGTCTCCAATATCGATAAGATCCGCAACTCCCTGACCATCCCCAAGGACGGCCAGGCGGTGTTCGCGGATTTGGAAAAGGTGTACCTGTACCGCTATGTGTTCACCAAGGGCCAGACCTTTGACACGCCCTTCACCGGCATCAACCTGGAGGGCATCCCGGACCGGGAGGTGGCCGCCTACGCCGCCCAGATGACGCGGGACCGGGAGGACGACCGCTACCGCGCCAACACGCTGTACCAGGACCTGCTGCTGTGGATCGCCCGGGAGTACCAGAAGCGGGGCATCGAGTACGCCGAGATCTCGGATACGGCGCTGCTGAACCGCCGGGAGGCCCCCGCGCGGCTGCGGCAGATCCACGAGATCATGCCCGCCATCACCCGGGAGACGGGCGTGCTGCTGCGGTTCCTGGCGGGCATAAGGCGCATACCGCTGACCATCGTGAAGGACCATGTGACGCCCAACGACTACCTGGCCGACAACCTGCGCTGCCTGCGGGTGATCGCCGGGGACCCCTATGTGGCCGGCAGCGACATCATCGGCGAGGAGATCAACGACATTCTGGAGCTCAAGAGCGTCATCCGCGAGTTGGTGGCCCTGGCCGGCGAGCACCCGGGCTTTGTGATCCGCATCCACGCGGGCGAGAACGACAGCCTGCGGGACAACGTGGCCAACAGCATCCGCTGTGTCACCGAGGCGCTGGGGCCGGGGCAGCCCATGCCGCCGCTGCGCATCGGCCACGGGCTGTACACCTGCGACCTGAGCAGCGCCAAGGGCAGGAAGCTGCTGCAGGATATGCGCGCCAGCGGCGCGGTGCTGGAATTCCAGATCACCAGCAATGTGCGCCTGAACAACCTGAGCCGACTGGAGCGCCACCCGCTGCGCCGCTACCTGAAGGCGGGCGTGCGCTGCGTGCAGGGCACCGACGGCTGCGCGCTGTACGGCACCAATTCCATCGACGAGGAGCTGAGCCTGGAGAAGCTGCTGGGCCTCAATCACGACGAGCTGTGCCGCATGCGCGCTGCGGAGGATGAGATCCTGGCGGCGAGCCGCCGGGTGTTCGATGCTCGCGTGGCGGCGTTTCGCGAGGCCTGCCCCGCCGGCGACGCGGAGCTGTACTACCGCGCCCGCATGGAGGACGGCGGCAACGCCCCCAAGGATCTGTGGCGCGGCGAGGGCAAGCTGAGCGCCGAGGAGGCGCTGAAGGACCGGCTGGCTTCGCTGCCCAAGGGGCTGTTTCCCATCGTGGTGGCGGGCGGCAGCTTCAACAACAGCCAGCATCGCACCACCGTCAGCACAGGCAACCGGGCCTTCATCGACGCGCTGCTTGAAAAAACAGACCCCGGTCGGGTCTGCTTTGTGGTGGGTCATACGCTGACGGGGCAGGAGGGGTATCTGGTGCGCCAGGCGGCGGGTCGGTTCGCGATATTCGCCATCGTGCCCAACCGGCTGACCAGGGGCGAGCTCGCGCGGCTGAAAGAGACCGGGGTCGGTGTGATGGTATCCATCGAAAGCTCCGGCATGGGGCTGTACAAGAGCTTCGCCTACGAGATCTTCAAGCGCACGCCCTCGGCCCTGATCGCCTTCGACGGCAACTCCGCCGCCCTGAACCTGCTGCAGGAGGCGAAGAACGCCCGCAGGAAGTGCCGCATCTACTACAATCCCCGCTCCCGGGGCCTTGCCGCGAAGGCAAAGCTGCTGGAGGGCTATGTGAAGCCGCTTACGGATGCCGGAACGCTGCTGGCGGAGATCGGGGAATAAAACGAGGGGCTGTCTCGAATCATTTTGAGACAGTCCCTTCAAATTGTAGCGGTGGCCTCCGGGCCGACATTGTGGCTGCGTAGACGCCGCCATGTTTTGATCCCGTATCAGTGCTTTTCCAAGAATCTGTCGATGGCCTCGCAGGCCCGGGCCAGCGGGTCCGCAGCCATGTCCAGCCACCGGATGTCCGCGTCCCGGCGGAACCAGGTCATCTGTCGCTTGGCGAACTGCTTGATGGCGGTGGACAGCAGCTCTGTCATCTCCGCCTCGCTGGAGATCTCGCCGGTCAGGTATTGGGTGATAAAGCGGTACTCCAGCCCCAGCTTCATCAAAAACTGGGTGCTGACGCCCTGGTCCATGAGCCCCCTGACCTCGTCGATCATGCCCGCGCGAAGCCGCCGCTCCAGCCGCTCGTCGATGCGCCGGCGCAGGGTTTCCCGGTCCCAGGTCACGCCTAGCTTCAGGCATTCGTAGCGGGGGCTGCGGCGGGGGATGTGGTCGTCCCCGGCGTGCAGCTTCTCCAGCAGGCGCATCACCCGGTTGCGGTTCTTCGGCTCCACGTCGGTGTCCGGCAGGGCCTTCACCAGCATTTCGTACAGCGCCGGCGTATCGAAGGTCTCCAGGTATTCCCTGTATTCCAGGTCCGGCGGCTTGTCGCTCATCTCGTAGCCCTCGGTCACGCAGGCCACGTACAGCCCCGTGCCGCCCACCAGGAACGGCGGCCTGCCCCGGGCGATGATGCCGTCGATGGCCGCGTAGGCCAGCCTCTGGAAGTCGTGCATCGAGAAGAATTCCCCGGGCTCGCACACGTCGATCAGGTGGTGGGGCACGCCCCGGGTCTCCTCCGGGGTGATCTTGCCGCTGCCCAGGTCCAGCCCCCGGAACACCTGGCGCGAATCGGCGGAGACGATCTCCCCGCCGTAGCGCTCTGCCAGCTTGACGCCCAGCCCGCTCTTGCCGGAGGCGTTGGT
>CACYWI010000093.1 GCA_902778045.1 uncultured Eubacteriales bacterium | reverse complement strand
TGAACGCAACGACGCGCTGTCATCCCGGGCGGAGCGAAGGATCTTTGCGTTGCCGGGCGCGGGGAATGTGGCGCGGCCATTCCTGTTCCCTGTTCCCTCGGCCAATCCTATTGCCTATTGCCAGGGCCTGCCGGCCCCATCTCACTGAAAACAGTCCACTGGACTGTTTTCAGGGCGCTCGATGTCCCTATTGCCTATTCACATAGGGTGTGTTTCTAAATGCCGGGAGATACAGTCAAATACGCCGAAAATGCGCTTCAGGTATTTTGGAAACAACGCTCTAGAGTGTGTTTCTAAATGCCGGGAGATGCAGTTTCGAGTGGATTTGACTGCATTTCAAGGCGATTCTCCGCAGGTTTACTGGCGGTAAATCAAGGGGAATGCAGGTTTACTGGCGGTAAATCAAGGGGAATCAACGCAGAAATGCAGTCAAAGACGCCGAAAATGCGCTTCAGGCATTTTGGAAACACACTCTAATCCCCCATCATGATATTGTAGATCTCCACGGCCTTGCTGCCGCGGGTGACGGCCTTGGCTTCCTTGTCCGCGGGGATCTCGTACCGGGTGCACACCAGCGCGCCGGCGCTGCGGGCGGCCTCCGCGCCGGTCAGCTTTTTGGCGTTGGCCTGCTTCCAGGCGGCGTACACATTGGCATAGCTGCCCTTGAAATCGTAGAGGATCATCTCGTTTTCGGCGGCGGCCACCTGGCTGGCGGTCAGATTGCCGTCGGCGTCGGCATGCTTGCGGTACATGGAAACCAGCGTCTTCGTGCGCGCGCCGGTCCACTGCACGATGCCCAGGCCGAACTTGCCCTGCCATCCGCCGGCGGCCAGCGAGGTCACCAGGGCTTCCAGGTCCTTGAGATCGATGTTCTGCACATGCCTGCCGGAGAAGTTGTCGCGATAGTAGTTCTCCGCGCCGTAGCGCGGGCGCGCCTCGGCCTTGCCGGTATACTTCTCCACATCCTCCGCGGCCAGGTACACGGCGGTCAGCTTGTATTCGCCGTCCACCTTCGTGTAATAATCGCCGCCGTCCAGGTAGCAGAAGTACCGGGGGCGCTTCTGATAGTTCTTGATGTACTTGCTGCTTTCGAACAGGCCGTAGGTGCCCTCGGCGTACACGTTCGCGCCGACGCCCGCGGCGAAAGCGGGCTCAAACCCGGCGTTCACCAGCAGCTGGACCACGCTGGCGATGGCATCGCGCTTGCCACCGAGGGACGAGGCGCTCTTCAGCCGCGCAGCCAGCTTCGCGGCGGCGGGATCGCCAGGATCAGGCTGCTCCACGGCCTCGGTGACGGTCACCTTGCACTTGTCGGTCTTCTTGTTGAAGGTCTTGACCTGTATGCTGGCCGTGCCCGGACCGACGGCGCTGACCACGCCCTGGTCGTCCACCTTGGCGACGGCCTCGTCGCTGCTCTTCCAGGCGAGGGCGGAGGCCGTGCCCGACGGCAGCTTCGCCGTCAGCCGGGCGGTCTTGCCCGCCTCGAGGGTCAGGGTCTTGTCGGACAGCGACACCCCGGAGGGCTTCTTGACCACCTTCACCTTGACCGTGGCCTTCAGGCCGTTGTGGGTCACGACGGTGATCTTTGCCGAGCCGGTCTTCTTTGCGGTCAACTTGCCCTTGGAGGACACCTTCACCACCGACGACTTGCTGCTGGACCAGCTGAGCAGCGCGCTTTCCCCCGGGCCAAAGGCAGGCTGCAGCAGCATCGTTTCCCCCTTGCCGAGGGTCAGCGTCGACGCGCCAAGGGACAGGCTGGTGGGCGAAGCGCCGTCCAGCACCGCCACCTTGCAGGAGGCCTCCTTCTTGTTGAAGGTCCTGGCGGTGACGCTGGCCGTGCCCGGGCCGACGGGCTGGAGCACGCCATCGGCATCCACCTTTACCACGGCTTCGTCGCTGCTCTTCCAGGTAATGACGGATGCGGAGCCATCGGGCAGCTTCGCCGCAAGGCTGCCGGCCTCACCCGCGGCCAGCACCAGCTTGCTTGCGGACAGGCCCAGCTTGGAGGGGGCCTTCACCACCTTTACCTTCACCGAGGCCTTCGCGCCGTTGTAGGCCATGGCCGTGACGGTCGCGGAGCCGGTCTTCTTCGCGGTCAGCTTGCCGGACTTGCTGACCTTGACCACGCTCTTCTTGCTGCTGCTCCAGGCGACGCGGCCCGCCGCCGTGCCCTCCGGCAGCGCGATCTGCAGCAGCCGGGTCTCGCCCTTGCCCAGCTTCAGCGATTCGACATCCAGGCCCAACGCCGGCGGCGCGCCAAGCACCTCAATCACGGCGGTTCTCGTCTCTCCCTTCTTATTGACGGCGATGACGGTGGCCCGGCCCAGGCCCACGGCGGTCAGCGTGCCCTTCTTTGAATTCACGGACACCACCTGGGGATCATCGCTGGCGAGCTTTACGCCGGTCATCCCGGTGCTGTAGACCTCGCCCAGGCCCAGCCGCAGGTCGGGCTGCGCCGCGTCGTCCGTCGCCTCCGGGGCGGATACGGCGCCGCCCTCCGATTCCTCGGCGGCGTCCTCGACCGGCGCGGCGGGCAGCTCGAACTCCGGCAGCTCCTCCGAGGTCTCCGCGGCGGCGGACACGATCTCGTCCTCAGACCAGGCCCATTCCAGCCCGTCCGACGGGGCCTCCGCCGCGGTCGGCGCCTCCTCCGCGTACACGGCGGGGTCGTACAGCCCGATCTCGCCCAGCTCCTCGGCGTACGCCACAGGTAACAAACACAGCGTCAGCGCCATCAGCAGCGCCGCCCATCTGTGGATCGCATGTTTTCTCATATCCGTCCCTCCCCCGGCCTGGCCGTGGTGATACGGATATATATTATCACATTATTTCAAATATTGCAAATTTTTGGTGGAATTTTGACTGTTAAGCTCTTATTTAGACATAAAAAAGACACGCCGAGCGGCGTGTCCCTTTCAAATCACTTCAAATGCTCCTCCAATATGAACTTCGGGCGGCGCTTGGTCTCCATGTAGATCTTGCCCACGTATTCGCCGATCATGCCCAGGGCCATCAGCTGCAGGCCGCCCAGCAGCCAGATGGACATCATCGTGGAGGCCCAGCCGGCCACGGTGTTGCCCCGGGCCAGGGACACGATCACATACACCGCCATGGCCACGCCCAGCAGCGCGCACAGCGCCCCCAGCAGCAGCACATAGCGGATGGGCTTGTTGCTGAGGGAGGTGATGCCCTCCATGGCGAAGGCGATCATCTTCTTCAACGGATACTTGCTCTCCCCGGCCACGCGCTCGCCGCGCTCGTAGTACACCTGGGCGGTGTTGAAGCCCAGCATGGGCACCATGCCCCGCAGGAACATGTTCACCTCGCCGAAGGACAGCAGCGCCTGCAGCGCCCGCTTGGACAGCAGGCGGTAGTCGGCGTGGTTGTACACCATGTCCACGCCCAGCTTCTTCATCAGCTTGTAGAAGCCCTGGGCCGTGGTGCGCTTGAAGGCGGTGTCCGTCTTGCGGCTGGAGCGCACGCCGTAAACCACATCCGCGCCCTTGCCGTATTCCTCCAGGAAGCCGTACATGGCGTTCACATCGTCCTGCAGGTCGGCGTCGATGGTGATCACGCAGTCGCAGCGCTCGGCGGACAGCGTCATGCCCGCCCACAGCGCGTTCATGTGGCCCACGTTGTGCGCCAGCTTCACCCCCTCGAACCGGGGATCGTCGGCGTGCAGGCCGCTGATGACCTTCCAGGTATCGTCCTTGCTGCCGTCGTTCACCAGAACGATGCGGCTCTCCGGCGCGATGATCCGCCTGGAGATCATGTCGTCCGTCAGCTCCACCAGCCGCTTGGCGGTGATGGGCAGGGCCTCCTGCTCGTTGTAGCAGGGAATGACGATGAACAGAACCGGTGTGCTCATGGGGATTATCCTTTCAGTACGATGTTGTCCGCGCCGATCAGGTTCGCCAGCGCGCCGAAATCATAGCCCTCGTCCACCCAGTACTCCCGGGGTGCCTGGTAGGTCTTCTTTTCGTCGGCCATGTACAGCATCACGCAGATGCGGCCCGGGGTCTCGGCCAGTATGTCCAGCGCGGCCTGGCGGGTCTCGGCGGTCAGCTTCAAATACAGCCGGCGGGCGGGCCGGGCCGGTTTGGCGGCCTCGCCCTCGGGCGGCGGGGCGCTGTCGTATGCCGGGGGCGGCGCGCCGTAGGGATCCGCGGTCCGGCGGGCATAGCGGCCGGGGCGTTCGTCCAGCGCATCCATCTCGGAAAGCGGCGCGACCCGGTCCAGCAGCAGCTTGGGAGCCTCCTCCTCGCGGATGGACAGCTTGCCGGTCATCACCACGGGGGCGTCCTGCACCAGCTGCGCGGACACACGCTCGTAAACCTTCGGGAACACCAGCACCTCGGTGACGCCGTACATGTCCTCCAGCTGCACGAAGGCCATCATATTGCCGCTGCGGGCGGCCTTGATCTTCTTTTCGGCGATGATGCCGCCCATGCGCACTTGCTTCTGGTCCCAGCTCATGCCGCCGTCGGGGCTCTCCTCCACCAGCGATTGCAGGAACTGGGCGTTCACCTTCAGTTTGGACAGCTGGTCGGCGTAGTCGTTCAGCGGGTGGCCGGAGATGTACACGCCGGTGGTCTCCTTCTCCATTTGCAGCAGCTGGTTCTTGTCGAAGGGAGGCATGTTGGGCATGGGCGGCGGCGGGGCCTCCACGGCGCTTTCGGCCATGCCGAACAGCGAGATCTGGCCCGACACCATGTTCTTCTGGCGGCGGGCGACGCCGTCCATGGCCCGCTCGAACACGTGCAGCTTCTGGCTGCGCCCGCCGGGCAGGCCGTCCAGCGCGCCGCAGCGGATCAGGCTCTCCACGCCCTTCTTGTTCATCTCGCCGCCGGTGACCCGGTTGATGAAATCGTACAGGTCCCGGTAGGGGCCGCCGGCCTGCCGCTCGGCCACCAGCGCGTCCACGGCCTTCAGGCCCAGGTTCTTCACCGCGCCCAGGCCGAAGCGGATGCCCTTTTTGCCGTCCGACTCCTCTGCGCCGAACTTCGCGCCGGAGCGGTTCACGTCCGGCGGCAGCACGGGAATGCCCCGTTTGCGGCAGTATTGGATGTAAAATGCGGTCTTGTCGGTGCTGCCCAGTATGGAATTCATCATGGCGGCCATGAACTCGGCGGGGAACTTCAGCTTCAGCCATGCCGTCTGTACAGCCACCAGGGCGTAGGCCGCCGCGTGGCTCTTGTTGAAGGCGTAGCTCGCGAAGGCGGTCATCTCGTCGAAAAGCCGGGTGGCGGCCTCCTCCGACACGCCCCGCCGCACACAGCCGGGCACGACCACATTGCCGTCGTCGTCCAGCTGGCCGTGAATGAAGACCTCCTTCTCCCGGGCCATCACGTCGTGCTTCTTCTTGGCCATGGCGCGGCGCACCAGGTCGCTGCGGCCCATGGAATAGCCGGCCAGGTCGCGCACGATCTGCATGACCTGCTCCTGGTACACCATGCAGCCGTAGGTCACATCCAGTATCGGCTTCAGCTGGGGCGTCAGGTAGGTGACGCTCTCCGGGTTCTGCTTGCCCGCCACATAGCGGGGGATCGACTCCATCGGCCCCGGGCGGTACAGCGATATGGCGGCGATGATGTCCTCGAAATTGGAGGGCTTCATCGACATCAGAAACTGGGTCATGCCGCTGGATTCCAGCTGGAATATGCCGGTGGTATCGCCGGCGGAGATCATGTCGTACACCCCCGGCTCGTCCAGGGGGATGTCCTCGCTGGTGAAATCCGGTCCCAGGCGATCCCGGGCCATTTCGATGGTGTCCATGATCACGTTCAGCGTGCGCAGGCCCAGGAAGTCCATCTTCAAAAGGCCCAGGGCCTCTACCGTGCCCATGGGGAACTGGGTGGTGATCACGTCGTCGTTGGTCTGCAGGGGGCAGTAGTCCACCACGGGCCTGGCCGTGATCAGCACGCCCGCCGCGTGGGTGGAGGCGTTTCTGGGCATGCCCTCCAGCTTGCGGGCCATCTCGATCAGCCGGTGCACGTTCTCGTCGCTCTCGTACACGCCCCGCAGCTCGGCGTTCATCTTCAGCGCCTTGTCCAGGGTCATGTTCAGCTCGAAGGGCACCATCTTGGCGATGGCGTCCACCTCCTGGTAGCTCAGGTCCATGACCCGGCCCACATCGCGGATGACGGCCCGGGCGGCCATGGTGCCGAAGGTGATGATCTGGGCCACGTGGTCCGCGCCGTAGCGGCGGCGCACATAGTCGATCACCTGGCCGCGGCGCTCGTAGTCAAAGTCGCAGTCGATATCCGGCATGGACACGCGCTCCGGGTTCAGGAAGCGCTCGAACACCAGGGCGTATTTCAGCGGGTCGATCTCGGTGATGTCCAGCGCGTAGGCCACGATGCTGCCCGCGCCGCTGCCCCGGCCGGGGCCGACGCCCACGCCGTGGGTCTTGGCGTAGTGGATAAAATCCCAGACGATCAGGAAATAATCCACATAGCCCATGCTCTCGATCACGCCCAGCTCGTACTCCATGCGCGCCCGGGCGTCCGGGCGGTCGGGGCCGTACTTGCGCATCAGGCCGTCCTCGCACAGCTCGCGCAGGTAGCCCCTGTCCGTCTTGCCCTCGGGCAGCGGGAACGCGGGCAGGTGGGTGGTGGAGAAGTCGAATTCCACGTGGCAGCGCCGGGCGATCTCTTCGGTGCGCTCGATGGCGTCGCCGAAGTTCGGGAAGCGGGCGCGCATCTCGTCCTCGGACTTGACGTACATCTGGTCCGTGTCCATGCGCATGCGGTGTTCGTCCGACAGGGTCTTGCCCGTCTGGATGCACATCAGCACCTCCTGGGCCTCGGCGTCCTCCTGGGTCAGGTAGTGGCAGTCGTTGGTGACCACCAGGGGGATGTCCATCTCCCGGGCCAGCTTCACCAGGCGCGGGTTCACGGTGCGCTGGTCGGCAAGGCCGTGGTCCTGCAGCTCGATATAGAAGTTGCCCCTTCCGAAGATGTCCAGGTAGCGCTGGGCCATGGCCCGGGCCTCGTTGTCCCGGCCGTCCAGCAGCCGCTTCGGCAGATCGCCGGACAGGCAGGCCGACAGCGCGATCAGGCCCTCGTGGTACTGCTCCAGCAGCCGGTAGTCGATGCGGGGCTTGTAGTAGTAGCCCCGGATGAAGCCCTCGCTGACCAGCCGCGACAGGTTCTCATAGCCCTTCTGGTTCTCGCACAGCAGGATCAGGTGGCTGTAGTCCCGGGTGGTGCTGGTCTTGTTGTCCATGTCCGGGCACACATAGACCTCGCAGCCGATCACTGGGTGGATGCCCGCCGCCTTCGCCGCGCGATAGAAATCCACCACGCCGTACATGACGCCGTGGTCCGTGATCGCGCAGGAGGTCATGCCCATCGACTTCAACCGCTCCATCAATTCCTTGATCTTGCAGGCCCCGTCGAGCAGGCTGTATTCGGTATGGAGGTGGAGGTGTGCGAACATTATGTATCCTTTCTTTTCAGGGAGTAGGCAGTAGGGAGTAGGGAGTAGAAGCAGTGGCTGACCGCGTTCCCGGTCTACCCTGCTCCCTACTCCCTCTTCCCTACTCCCTGAGTTACCTCAGCGTCGTCGCGTTGCGGACGATGGCATTGATCTCGGCGGCCAGCTCGTCGGCGGTGCGCCCGGCGCGGATCTTCTCGGACAGCGCGTAGACCTTCTGCACGTCGTCGTCGTTGCTGGTGACGGCCACGGTCTGGATCGAGGGATCTGCCTTCAGCACCTCGGCGGCCACCATCTCGCGGATGCGCTCGGTGAGCTCGCCCTTGTAGGCGCCATCAAACTTCACGCCCAACGCCCACCAGCGCGGTGGTGTTGGTGACCACCACCCGGGCGTCAGAGAGCTCCGAGATGCGGGAGATGGCCTGTTCGATGTCGGAAGCGCCGTTGACCCAGTCAAAGGGGTTCAGCGCGCCGTCGGCGGTGGCGGTGGTGTTGCCGGTGTTGCCGTTCGCCTGGCCCGCCGCGCCGCTGCCGTTCTGCGCGCTGCCGGCGGTGCCGTTACCGGTGCCGGGCATATAGTCGGCCGTGGGATTGGGCTGCACGTTCGCCGCGTCGTTGTTCATGCAGGCCGCCAGGGCGACGCCTGCCACCGTGACGATCAGGATAACCGGTATGATCTTGCGAATACTCATGGGTGATTACCTCCTTGCGCCGTTAGTATTGACGCAAAGGGAGAAGATCATACCACCGCTTCCGGTTCACCGCTTACCCGCCGGGGGTGTCGGGGGCTGCAGCGCCCCGACCTTCAATCGTTCCCGGCGACATGCGCGGCGGGAACGGGGCCATTTTTCCGTCGGGAGCCCGGCGACCGGAGAAAAAACGGCGTCTTTGCAGATTTTGCGGCCAGATGGCCCGAAGGGCCTCAAGCAAAATCTGACAAAGGGGTGGTCATGGCGGGGGAAGCAGTTCCCCCGCCATAAGGACCCGCTCAGTCCTCGTCCTTGTAGAAGCAACAGCCGCCGATGAATTCCCGCAGGATCGAGTTCACGGGGATCTCGTCCTCCACGTCGGCGGTCTGGATGTAGTTCAGGAACTTCACCAGCCGGCGGGCCATGGTGTAGTAGGGGCTGTCCTCGGTGATGGAAAGCAGCTGGGGATAGGCGTACTTCTTCATGATGGGCAGCTCGTAGGTCAGGGCGGAGTTGAACATGGCGTCCGCCTTTTCCTGGAAGGGGAATATGTACCTCTCCTCGCCCCGGCGCACCGAGGCCCACATGGCCAGGGTGTCCTCCGGCGGTGTGCCCCGGAACAGGTTGTCCCGCACGATGCGCCGCAGCAGCCGCGCGTCGGTGGTGCGGATGCGGTTGTGGTCGTCCAGGTTCAGCATGGTCAGCGGGCTGATGTACACCTTGAACTTCATGTGCGCCGGGATGCTGGCGGTCAGCCGGTCGTTCAAGCCGTGGATGCCCTCCATGATGATGGGCTGGCCGGGCTCCACCGAGAAGGCATGGGTGTGCTCGGCCCGCTTGCCGGTCTTGAAGTCAAACTCCGGCACGTTCACCGTCTCGCCATGCACCAGCCGCTTCAGGTGATCGCACAGCAGGTCCACGTCCAGGGTCTCGATGCGCTCCAGGTCGATGCTCCCGTCCGACTCCCGGGGGATGCTGTCCCGGTCCAGGTAGTAGTCGTCCAGCGACACCTTCACAGGGCGAAGCCCGTGCACCCTCAGCGCGATGGACAGCCGGTGGGAAAAGGTGGTCTTGCCGGAGGAAGACGGGCCCGCGATCAGCAGCAGCAGCGCGCCGCTCTCCACGAACTGGTCGGCGATGCGCTCGATGCTGCGCTCCTGCAGGGCCTCGTTCACGCGGATGAACTCCCGGAAGCGGCGGCTGACGATCATGTCGTTCAGGTCGGCGGCGTTTTCGCAGTTCAGGATCTCGTGCCAGCGGGCCGCCTCGCTGTAGGTGTGCAGCAGGTGGGGCAGGTCCACGAACCGGGCGGGCCGGGACGGGTTCTTCACGTCCGGCATCTGCAATATGATGCCCTCACCGTAGGCCTTCAGGTCGAACACCCGCACCAGGCCCGTGGAGGGGACCATCTCGCCGTAGAAATAGTCCTCCAGGCTGTCGATGCGGTACAGCGTGAAGTGGCTGAACCGGCGATAGCCCAGTATGCGCAGCCGGTCGGTCTGGCCTGTGCGGGTGAAATATTCCTTGGCCTCCTCGGTGGACAGGGTGAGCCGCTCGATGGGCAGATCCGCCGCCACCAGACTTTGCATCTCGGCCTTCAGCGCCGCCACGATCTCCTCGGTCACGGCCACGGTGGGCAGGTCGATGTACAGCCCCTGGGCGAAGGAATGGCGTATGCGCACCCGGCGGCCGGGATACAGCCGGTCCGCCGCCGTCAAAAACACGAATTGCAGCGAGCGCTCGTAGATGCGCCGTCCCTCCTCGTCGGCATAGGTCAGCGTGCGGGCGAAGGCATACTCCTCCACCGTATCGTTCAGCGACTGCGTGCGCCCGCGCACCGACACGCCCAGCGCCTCCGCGCCGCCCTCCGGCAGCCGCGTCAGCAGGTCGCGCCACCTTTCGTCGCCCGCGCAGTTGAGCCTTCCCTCCCGGTGGGGATAAATCCCCATGATAACGGCATTATAGCATTTTGAGCCCGGGATTGCAAGCCGTGGCGGCGGATCAATGAAAATGCGGCGATGGGAGCAACCCAGGTTGCTCCCATCTCCGCATCCGGCTCTGTGGCGCGCCGTCGCGTCAGGCCAGCTTTGCCCGCTCCTGGAACTCCGATACGCTCATGTGCGCCTCCTCGGCGGCACGCTCCTCGCTGAGCAGGCCCTTGCGCACCAGGCTCAGCAGCGTCGCAAGCGTGCCCTCCATGCGGCCCTCCGCGCGGCCCTCCTGGCGCTCGTCAGCCAGCGTCTTGACCTCGTTGTATTCGGTTATGCACATGCGCTTCACCTCCGCTCGGTTCGCCGTCATGAACGCCTTGATGGCGCTGTCCTCCGGCATCTCGTTGTTCCTGACTTTATTATATTTGAAAACGAGGGGATTGGCAAGGGCTTTCGGGCCGCCGCGCCATGCGTCGGATTTCCCCTTTTCAGTCGGGTATCGATGTGATATACTCTGGAAGGACCGACTACGGAGGAGGTGTGCGGCATGGACGTACCGGAGCGGGTGGTCCTGACCAACATGTGCATGATTCAGGACGGCACAAAAGTACTGGTACAGGACAGGATTTGGCACAGCCTTCGGGGCATCATATTCCCCGGCGGTCATGTGGAGGCCGGAGAGAGCATCGTGGATTCAGTGATCCGGGAGGTGCGCGAGGAGACCGGGCTGACCGTG
>CACYWI010000092.1 GCA_902778045.1 uncultured Eubacteriales bacterium | reverse complement strand
ATCCCTGTCAGGATTGTTTGCACTCTCCATTATACAGGTAAATCCACGTCCTTGCATCTTGGGGGTCACTACATATTGTCTGAGCGCAGCGAAGGATCTATTACAGGACCGTTACCACTCGTTGCACCAGCCCAGGGTGGCACCCTTGATCAGGTTCACGGGGATCGTCAGCGGCTCGAATTTCTCGGCGCCCGGGTGCTCCAGCCTCTCGATCAGCTGCAGCGCGGCGCGACGGCCCAGCTCCTCGCTGTTCTGGCGGACCGTGGTCAGCTGAGGCCGCAGGGACTGTGTCAGGCGGATGCCGTCGTAGCCCGCCACGGAGATGTCCGCGGGGATGCGCAGCTCGTGCTCGCGGATGGCCTCCTGCGCGCCGAAATAGGAAGCATCGTCCGGCAACAGTATGCAGGTGGGCCGGTCCAGCCGGTCCAACAGCTTCGAAACCAGCGCGCGCACCACATCCGTTTCGTCATAGCGCCCCTCCACCAGATAGCCCTTGGGGATGGGCAGGTCGTGCGCCTTCATGGCCTCCGTGAACGCGGTGATGCGTGCCTCGGTGACCTCGGAATTGCGCTGGCCGCTGATAAAGGCGATCCGGCGATGGCCCAGCGATACCGCGTAGTCCACCAGCAGCTTCAGGCCGCTCCTGTTGTCGGACAGCACGCAGGGATGGCCTTTCCAGGGGTGGTCGACGGTCACGCAGGGGATATCGCTGTTCAGCAGCTCCTCGACCTCTTTGGAATAGAAATCCACGCAGGCCAGGCACACGCCGTCCACGTTGCGGGTGCGGCAATGCTCCAGGAACGTGGAATGGTGCGCGCCGATGTTGTGGTTGATGAAGGTGATATCATAGCCGTGGGCCTCCACCTCGGCCTTGAAGGCGTTCAGCATCGCGGCAAAGAACGGATGTGTGAGACCGCTGTAGCTCTCGTCCACGAACAGGACGCCCAGGTTGCGCGTGAAGCTGCCCTGGATGCGCCGCGTCATCGGGAAGCCCAGCTCCCGCGCGGCGTCCAGCACGCGCCGGCGGGTCTGTTCGTCGATTTCGATGTAATCGTTCAGCACCCTGCCCGTCAGATTGGCCGGCAGGCCGCACTTGTCCGCGATTTCTCTGATGGTAACCGGCACTTGCTGTACCCCCCATATCCTCAAATATCGACTCCAATGATAATTATACATGAAAGAAAGGTAAATTACAAGCCCTTTGCCATCATTATATAGCGCGCCTATTGATTGACGACGATCTTCTGGTAGTGGGGCATCACGATGCCTTCCTTGTCGAAGCGGGCCTTCACACGGGTGCGCAGATCGCGCTCGATGCGCCAGTGTTCGCCCACCGGGCACTGGGCGGCGATGCGCACCACCACGGCGTCGGTGTCGAAGGAGAGTATGCTCATGACCTCCGGCGCGGCGGTGAGACCCTGGATCTCCCGGCCGGCGATCTCCATCTCATCCTTCAGGATCTCCACAATACGGCCCTGGTCCGCCTCGTAGGGGCAGCGTATGTCCACAATGGCACGCTTGAAGTCACGGCTCATGTTGGTCAGCGTGCGGATGTCGCCGTTGGGGATCACATAGATGTTGCCGTTGTAATCGCGCACCGTCGTGGTGCGTATGGCGATGGATTCCACCACGCCGGACAGGTCGTTGATGGTCACGATGTCGCCCACCGTGATGCTGCCCTCCATCCAGATGAACATGCCGGAGATGATATCCTTGATCAGCGTCTGTGCGCCGAAGCTGATGGCGATGCCACCCACCCCGGCCACGGCCAGCAGGCTGGACACGTTCACGCCGAATATGCTCAGCACAATGGTGACCACGATGAAGTACATGATGTAGTTGAATATGCTGGTGGCCAAGGCACGCGCCGTGTTGACCTGCTGCATGGTCTTGTGCTTCTGGCTGCGCATGGTCACCAGCGAGGAGATCATCCGCCGCCCGACGCGCAGCACGATCACGCCGAGGAACACGGCCGCCGCGGCCATCAGCAGCCGCGTGGTCAGCAACGGCAGCTTTATCAGGAAGCTGCCGGCCTTGTCGCCGGCGGATTCGATGATTCCGTTAACTTGGTCCACGACGCCCTGGACTGGCGAGGCGTCCTCTTCAGCAAGGGCGGAGATGAATGGGTACATGATTTGACTCCTTTCGGGGGGGAGAATCAATTGGAAATTGGGGATTGGGATTTAAAGCTACAGATTCTCGCGCGGCAGCAACTATCCCTATTGCCTGTTTTATACTATATCATTTCCCTTCGCCGCTTGCAAGGGCTTTTCGTCGAAGCCGCCGCATGCGGTTGATGTGCCTTTCGAAATCGCCGCTTTCGATCAGGTCGGAAAGCAAATACTGCTCGAAGGCGGGCACGGTACAGCTGTAGAAGCCCACGCGCGCCTCGAAAAGGGGCAGCAGGCTGCGGGGCAGCACCATGTAGCCCACGCGCAGCGAGGGGGACACGGTCCGCGAGAAGGTATTCATGTAGATCACCCGCTGTCCGCCGGAGCGGGCGAACACGGTGTCCTCCGGCTTGCGCAGCAGCGAGAACTCGGATTCAAAATCGTCCTCCACGATATAGCGGTCGCCCTTCGAGGCCCAGCGGATGTACTCCGCCCGCTTTGAGGCGGAGGCGGTCACGCCGGTGGGATAGCTGCGATAGGGGGTGATGTGCAGCACCGTGGCCCGCGTGGCGGCCAGCGCGCCGCTGCGTATGCCGTCCTGCCCCAGGGGCAGGGGGTCGCAGCGCACGCCCTTGGCCTGATAGACCTGTTCGATCTTTTCATAGGAGGGATGCTCTATGGCGAAGATCCTGTCCGCGCCGAGCGTCTCCACCACCAGCCCGTACAGATATTCCGAGCCGGAGCCGATGACGATCTGGTCCGGCTCGACATCGATTCCCCGGTTCCTGGACAGGTATCCAGCCAGCGCGCCGCGCAGCTCGCCGCAGCCGGTGTTGGGCGATTTATCCAGTATGGCCTCGCCGTAGTCGGCGATCACTCGGCGCATGGCCCGGGTCATCACGGAAAAGGGAAAACATTCCTGAGGTAAGGGGGAGAGCCGGGGCCTTGACGGCCTGGCCTGGCTCTCCGCGCCGGCGAAGCCGTCCGCGCTGCGGTAGGCCACGTAAAAGCCGCTGCGGGGTCGCGCCTCGGCATAGCCCTCCTCACAGAGCAGCTCGTAGCTGTGCTCCACGGTCACGGCGCTGACGCCGTGGTCCAACGCGGTCTGGCGGCGGGAGGGCAGCTTGGCACCCGCGGGCCACGCGCCCTTGGTGATCTCATCCCGAAGCCACTCGTACAGCTTCAGGTATTCCGGCTTGTCTGTTCTCATCTGGCCTTATATTTTTCTCCTTTTCTGGTACTTTTAATAATATCAATTTTAGTATATACTGGTGCAAATCAAAAATCAAGCCCCGGAGGTGCCCCATGAAACAAAAATCAATCGGCATACTGAACATTACCTTCATGGCCATGATGGCCGCGATGGTTTACGTGGTCACGCTGTTCCGCTTTCCGCTGCTGGGCTCCAAGGTCCACTTCGCCAACGCCGTGTGCCTGCTCAGCGGCATACTGCTGGGCCCGGTGCAGGGCGGCCTGGCCGCGGGCATCGGCTCGGCGCTGTACGACGCGCTGGCCGGCGGCTATGACATCGTCAACGTGCTGATCACGCTGGTCAGCAAGTTCGCCATGGCCTGGGTGTGCGGCCTTATCATCGAAAAGAGCGGCGACCGGCGGGACCGCGCAGACCGCACCGTGATCGCCTGCGTATGCGGCGCGCTGACCTATGTGGCGCTGTACATGCTGAAGACCTTCATCTACAACAAATTCGTCTACGGCTATCCCATCGATGCCGTGGGGGCCACGATGGTCGCCAAGCTGATTCCCTCGCTGATCAACGCCGGCGCGGCCGTGGTCGCGGCCCCGCTGTTCTTCCACGCCGTGCTGCCCGCGCTGCGCGCCAGCGGCCTGCTGGGGCACATGCGGGCCGCGGACTGACGGAGGGATGGCCTCATGAACAGAGTGATCGCGCCGCGTCCCCTGATACAGACCAACGTATACAGCGTAAAGGGCAGGGTGCTTGTGGTGGGCAGCTGCCTGCCGGAGGTGGAGCCGGAGGCCTTTGCGCGGCTTGCGGTCGATTACGACCAGGTCTACGCGCTGTGCCTGGAGGAGACCCACATCAACATGGCCGTGACGAAGCTGTCCGCGGTGTTTGGCACAGGGCAGCTGGAAAGGCTGGCGCTGGCCTCGGTGGACCGTTCGCCCCACTGCACCCAGCTGCACTACATCAGGCACGAGATCGAGCGCACGCTGCCGCGGCATGTGCCGGTGGAGGACTACGTGGTCGCGCAGGGCAAGGTCGTTCGCGTGCCGGACGCCGCGATCGAGCTGTCAAAGTCGCTGGCGAGGCTTGCCGAGCTGGCGCATGAATAACATGGAGCTTTTGCCCCGGGTCGTCAATGATTTGGCCCGGGGGCGTTTTTTTGCCTCGGCGTGTATTTGCTTTTACAGCATACATGTGGTATGCTTATAGCATCAGTCAAGTGAATCGAGGGATGCGCATGATCATCGAAAAGCTGAGGACCAATCACCTGACCAATCCGATGGGCTACGGCATCGACCGGCCCGTGTTCTCGTGGGTGGTTTCCGAAACCACGGGCGCAAGGCAGAGGTCAGCGAGGATACGGGTGGCCGCGGACGCGGACATGACGCGGCTGCTGTACGATTCCGGCGACAGGGAGGACCTGTCCTCGCTGGCCGCGCCAACCGAGCTGGTGCTGGAGCCGCGCATGCGCTATTACTGGCAGGTGTCGGTCACGGCGGATGACGGCGATCGTGGCGTTTCAGATGTCGCCTGGTTCGAGACCGCCAAGCGGGACGAGCCCTGGCTCGGCGGATGGATCCGCGCGCCCTTCGATCGGCCGCCGGTGCTGCGCAAGTCCTTTGCGGCGGAAAAGCCGATCGCCCGCGCGCGGCTGTATATCTGCGGGCTGGGACTGTACGAGGCCAGCCTCAACGGAACCAGAATCGGCGATGAGGTCCTCACGCCGGGCTATGACAGCTACCAGTATCAGATCCAGTACCAGACCTACGATATCACTGATCAGATCGCTCAGGGCGAGAACACGCTGGCCGTGATGCTCGGAGTGGGATGGTATATGGGCCGCTATGGCTTCGGGGAGAGCACGGACAGGCTCTACGGCGGGCACATGCAGCTGTTGGCCGAGCTGCGCCTGGAATACGTGGATGACACACAAGCAGTGGTCGGGACCGATGAAAGCTGGCTGTGCGGCCCCGCCCCGGTGACCGACGGCAACCTGTATGACGGCGAGACCTTTGACGCGCGGCTTGAGAGCGCCGAGCCCACCGCTGCCGCCATTTCCGCGGAAGCGCCCGAGGGACGCCTGATCGAGCGCATCGGCCTGCCGGTGAAGGCTTTGCGGACCTTCACGGATTTTCAGCTGATCCGTACCCCCGCGGACGAGTGGGTGCTGGACTTCGGCCAGAACATGGCGGGCTGGGCGGTGTTCGACGGCGACCTGCCGGAGGGCGGCCGGGTCTGCCTGCAGTACGGCGAGCTGCTGCAAAACGGCTGCTTCTACCGGGAGAACCTGCGCTCGGCGAAGGCAGCCTATACCTGGATCTCCGCGGGCAGGCCGGAGACGGCGCGGCCCCGCTTCACCTACTACGGCTTCCGGTATGTCAAGGTCGAGGGCATGACGCAGGCCCAGATCCGTGCGGCGAACTTCCGTGCGGAGGCGATCTGGTCGGCGCTGGACGCCACCGGCACGCTGCGCACGTCGGACGACAGTATCAACCGCCTGATCGAAAACGCGCTGTGGAGCCAGCGCGGCAACTTCGTGGACATCCCCACGGACTGCCCCCAGCGGGACGAGCGCATGGGCTGGACCGGGGATGCCCAGGTGTTCTCAGAGACGGCCTCCTACAACATGTACACGCCAGCCTTCTACCGCAAATTCCTGTCCGATATGCTGCTGGAGCAGCGGGGCAGGGGCGGCAGCGTGCCCTTCGTGGTGCCGGATGCCCTGGCGGTGCGCATGGAAAAGTATGGCCCGCAGGCCGGCGCGTTCGGCACCGTGGACGGCTCCTGCGCCTGGGGCGACGCGGCCACGGTGATCCCCTGGAACCTGTACCGCTACTACGGCGACGCGACGCTGCTGGCCGAACAGTATGAGAACATGAAGCTGTGGGTGGACTACATCCGCCGGGAGGACGAGCAGAAGTGCGGCGGCAGCCACATCTGGCGAAGCGGCTTTCACTTCGCCGACTGGCTGGCGCTGGATAACCCCGATCCGAACAGCCCCCTGGGCGGCACGGACACCGCCCTTGTGGCCACCGGATATTACTATCTGTCCGCGTCGCTGACGGCGAAGGCGGCCCGGGCGTTAGGCCGCGCGGAGGACGCGGAGGTCTACGGCGCGCTGGCCGGGGAGATCAGGGAAGCGTTCCGGCGGGAATACTTCAACGCCGATGGCACGCTGAAGATCAAAACTCAGACCGCCCATGTGCTGGCCCTGAACCTGGAGCTGGCCCCGCCGGAGCACGCGCGTGCCGTCGCGGACGCGCTGCGCGCCCTCATCCGGGCGAAGGGCGACCACCTGGACACCGGCTTCGTGGGCACCTACCAGCTGTGCCCGACGCTGACCCGGTACGGCATGACCGACGTGGCCTATACCCTGCTGTTCAACCGGGATTTCCCCAGCTGGCTGTACGAGGTGGATCTTGGGGCCACCACCATATGGGAGCGCTGGAACTGCGTGCTGCCGGACGGCAGCGTGTCAGACACCGGCATGAACAGCATGAACCACTATGCCTATGGCTCCATCGTGCAGTGGATCTACCAGACCGTGGCCGGTCTGCGCCCGGATGACGCGGCCCCCGGCTTCAAGCGGGCGATCATAGAGCCCCGGCCGGACGCGCGGCTGGAGTACGCCGAGTGTCGGTATGATTCCGCCTCGGGCCGGTATTGTGTGCGCTGGCAGCGAGGGAACGGCGGCACGGTTTACACCGTGTCGGTGCCCTTCGACGCGACCGCGACCTTCCGCCTGCCCGAGGGCCAGATCGCCACGGCGGTGAACGGCGGGCCCGCCGGAGTGGGGGAGCTGACGCTGCCCCACGGCACGTGGATCATCGAAGCGCGGGATGTGTGAAGATGAAGAAGACAATCGCCGGAGCCCATCGGGCTCCGGCGATGATCATGTCCGGGCTACCAGAGATCGACGCTGCCGGTCTCGCTGCCCTTGACCCAGTAGGCTTTGTTTTTGTCCACGCGGATGTACACCTTGTCCACGTCGCCCACCTTGGCGAATATGGCGAAGGGGGTGATCTCGCCGCCCAGCGGGGATTGGATGATCAGCTGGGGCTCGGCCTTCTTGGCCGCGCGGGGCTTGCGGGTGGTCTTTGCCGCGGTTTTGCCGGTTGCTTGTGCGCTCATGGATCATTCTCCTTTCTCGGGTCACTGCTTCGATTCGGCTTTGTGCTCGCGATACTGAGTGGGCCCCAGGCCCACGG
>CACYWI010000091.1 GCA_902778045.1 uncultured Eubacteriales bacterium | reverse complement strand
GACCTGGACAAGGCCCTGCGGCATATCGGCGAAAAGGAGGAGGGCCACAAGGGCTTCTACAACCAGTGGGTGATCGACGCCCTGGTGGAGGACGACGTGGTGGTCGTGGACCTGTACGACAAGATCTTCGAGGGCACCTATGTGGGCGGCAACCTGTCCACCGCCATACGCACCCGCACCAAGCGGGGCGGCGCGGTGATCTGGGGAGGCGTGCGGGACCTGCAGCAGATCGTGAAGATCGACGGCCTGCAGATCTACTATCGCGGCGTGGACCCCACCGGCATCGGCAACTGCCTGATGACCGGCTACAACATGCCCTGCCGCATCGGCCAGGCCGTGTGCATGCCCGGCGACGTGGTGCTGGGCACGATCAGCGGCGTGATCTTCATCCCCGCCCAGCACGCGGAGAAGGTGGTGGAGAACGCCGAGAAGTCCCACGTGCGGGACATCTTTGGCTTCGACCGCCTGCAGAGCAAGACCTACACCACCGCCCAGATCGACACGAAGTGGACCCTGCCGATGATGGAGGACTTCATCCACTGGTTCAATACCGATCCCCGGGCCGAGGGCTATCGCCACCTGAAGTGGGACGAGGAGTTGGAGGAGGCGAAGAAGGCCGCGCAGGACGGCGGCTTCGCCGGGGTAAGGCTGTAAATCGGACGGGGGTCTGTAAAAAGAACGCGTTATCTATATGGTAGACAACCGTAGCAGGGCTTCGATGCGCCGCTCCGCCAGTCGCCCGGGGATAAAGAAGATCCTTCACTTCGTTCAGGATGACACGACGAAACGCTGTCATTCTGAGCGCGGCGAAGGATTTTTGTGATTATTGGCGTATAACGGGATGGAGGCAGGACATTGCCGCCCCACGCGCCTCCCAAAGCCTTCCCCTATGGGGAAGGTGGCATTTGCGGAGCCTGCGGAGCAAATGACGGATGAGGTCGATGCCGCAGGACACAGGACAGTGCATACTTGACCTCATCCGCCTCGCCGTGCTCGGCACCTTCCCCAAAGGGGAAGGCAACGGGGAATGCGGCAGGCAAAGAAGGGCAGAGGATGCGGCCTTGTGTCACCCTGAGCGCGGCGAAGGATCTTCGCGATTGTTCACGGCGTGACGGAGTATGGGTGGACAGGCGCCTCAGCCCTTCCTGAACACGGCGAAGGACTGCGGGCCCATGGTCAGGCTGTCCCCGTCCGCGATGGCCTCGCCCAGGCGGTACACCGGCGTCAGCGCGCCGAGGCTGTGCTTCCAGGTCAGCGCCTCGCCGGAGGGGTTCACCGCCAGCGTCAAACCGCCGCGGCGGTACACGAAGGGCTTGCCCTTCTCCGTGCACAGGGCCTCGAAGGGGGCGTCGGCCTGCAGGTCGCCCTCCGCGTGGCGCAGGGCCAGCAGCGCGCGCACCGTGTTCAGCAGCGAATCGGGGTCATCCTGCTGGGCGGCCACCGTCGGCGCGTCCGCGGCGGGGTCCACGGGCAGGTACAGGCTGTCCGCGTCGCCCCCGGAGAAGCCCAGGTTTTGGGTGTTGTCCCACTGCATCGGCGTGCGGGAGCCGGTGCGGGTATAGCCGCCCTCCTTGGTGGGCAGCTTCAAATAGCGCATGCCGATCTCGTCGCCATAGTACAGGAAGGGCACGCCGGGCATCGTGAACAGGAAGGCGTAGGCCAGCTTCAGCTCCGCCTCGTCCAGGTCGCAGCGGGGGCGGGGCGTATCGTGGTTGCAGGTCAGCAGGGAGATGTAGCCCAGCGCCCTCGTGTCCTCATACCAGCGCTGATAGATGTCCAGGAAGCGGCGGATGTCCCGGTCGGGGGCGTCCTTCTTGAAATAGCCGTTGTCCACGTCGCCGTAGTAGTCGCGCATCAGCGTGGAATAGCCGGTATCCGGGTTGTTCAGGCAAAAGTCCATGTCGAAGCCGGCCCGCAGCGCCTGGGGCGGGTTGCTCCACTCCGCCACCATGGCCGCGTCGGGGAACTCCCGGTCCAGCATGGCGCGGATGTCCAGCCAGATCGCGCTGGTGGCGCTCTTCTTGTCGTCGTCGCCCTTCACCAGGGAATTGGCCATGTCCACGCGGAAGCCGTCGCAGCCGTGGCCCAGCCAGAAGCGCATCACGTCCTTGATCGCCTCCCGGGTGGCCAGGGCGTCCGGGTGGTCGGTGGGCAGCTGCCAGGGCTCCCTGGGCTCGCGGAAGCCGTAGTTCAGCGCGGGCTGGCACTTGAAGAAGTTCAGTATGTAGGTGCCGTCCCGCTCGCATTCGCCGGCCACATAGTTCAGCCCGCCGGCGCCCATCAGCCAGTGGTCGGTCCAGATATAGCGGTTGCTGTATGCGTTGGGCTCGGCCCTGCCGCTTTCGACGAACCAGGGGTGCTCCTCGCTGGTGTGGCCGGGCACCAGATCCAGCAGCACCCGGATGCCCTTCCTGTGGGCCTCGCCGAACAGGCGGTACAGGTCGTCGTTGGTGCCGTAGCGCGGGGCGACCTTTTTGTAATCGCGCACGTCGTAGCCGGCGTCCTTGAAGGGGGAGTCGAAGCATGGGTTGATCCACAGGGCGTTGCAGCCCAGGGATTTGATGTAGTCCAGCTTTTCGAGGATGCCGTTGATATCGCCGATGCCGTCCCCGTTGGTGTCGCGGAAGGACTGGGGATAGATCTCGTAGAACACCGTGTCTTTCAGCCAGCTTGCCGGCATGGGAACCACCCTTTCCGATGAATTGATACGTCTTTAATCGACAACATCATCATAGCACATTTTCCGGAAAAAACAAATCCTATTTTTGGGAATGGGCGCGGGCGCGCCTTCTTGCCGCAAAGGATTGACAGCGGTGTGGAAAAGGCCTATAATCAAACTTGGATATTTGTAACCCTTGAAGGTAGCGTTCACGGAGCTTCCATTGACTGTGGGGGAGAGCATATGGAATACCTGAGAGAGTATCAGACGGATATCATGCTGCTGCTCAGCGGCATATGCGGTATCATCGCGCTGTTCGTATACATGACCAATACCATATCCAGGCGGCGCAAGGCGGCGATCATGGTGATCGAGATCAGCGCCATGCTGCTGGTGATTTCCGACCGCCGGGCCTATATCTACAGGGGCGATACCAGCTCGCTGGGCTGGCTGATGGTGCGCCTGAGCAACTTCCTGGTGTTCTTTTTGACGCTGGTCGTGATCTGCGGCTTCAACCAATACCTGATCGACCTGTTCACCCACGAGGGCGGGCTCGAGAAGCCGCCCAGGCGGCTGAAGGCGGCGAACGTGATGCTGCTGGTAGGCATGGCGCTGGTGGTCGTATCCCAGTTCACGGGCCTTTACTATACCTTCGACGCGCAGAACCGCTACCAGCGCGCGTCGGGCTTCGTCATCTGTTATGTCGTGCCGCTCTCGGTGCTGGTTTTGCAGGTGTCCGTCATTTTGCAGCACAGGAAGCGCCTGAGCCGGAGCATCGGCCTGTCGCTGCTGCTTTTCACGGGCATGTCCATCGTCGCTTCCGTATTGCAGGCGTTTTTGTACGGCATTTCGCTGAACAACCTGACCATCGTGGCCATGGCGGCGCTGCTCTACGTATTCGCCATCAACGACATGAACCGGGAGGTGGAAAAGGCCAGGCGGCTTGAGATCGAGCACTATAAAGAGGAGCAGAAGCGGCAGCACGCACTGTTTGAACAGACCGCCGAGGCGCTGGCGACGGCCATCGACGCCAAGGACAGGTATACCCACGGCCATTCCACCCGCGTGGCCATGTATTCCACCCAGATCGCCAGGGACGCGGGCATGTCGGAGGAGGATTGCGAGAAGGTGTACTTCGCGGCGCTGCTGCACGACGTGGGCAAGATCGGCGTGTCGGACGCCATCATCAACAAGGACGGCAGGCTGACCAACGAGGAATTCGCCCAGATCAAGCTGCACCCGGTCTACGGCAACCAGATCCTCTCCAGCATCTACATGTCGCCCTACCTGAGCATCGGGGCGCACTACCACCACGAGCGGTATGACGGCAGGGGCTATCCCGAGGGCCTGAAGGCCGAGGACATCCCCGAGATCGCCCGGATCATCGCCGTGGCCGACGCCTATGACGCCATGACCTCCAAGCGCAGCTACCGCGACCCGATCCCCCAGGACCAGGTGCGCGAGGAGTTGATCAAGGGCATGGGCTCGCAGTTTGACCCTCAGTACGCGAGGATCATGCTGCGCCTGATCGACCTGGACATCGATTACCGCATGCGCGAGCGGGAGGAGAGCACGGACGACGCTTTTATCACGCGCATCAAGTGCGAAAGACTGTACCATGACTGCTCGCTGGGCATCCCCGTGATCAACAAGAGGGTCTGGATCAAGCTGTACAGCGTTCCGGACAGCGGCTTTCCCGAGGACCAGTGCCTGCCGACGCTGTTGCTGTTCGACGCGCTGGACGGCCGCGTGCACCCGGACGACACCAAGAAAAAGGAGCTCATGTACCTGGAGTACGGCCAGTTCCGCTTTGACGGCAAGGTTACCTGCGAGGCCGCGCGGCGGATCGAGACCAGCGTGAAGGCGCGGGAAGCGGAGGCGGACGCTCCGGACAGGCGCTACACCAGCTATATCATCGAGGCCTTCCGTGTGGAGGACCATGTGCTCATCCGGGTCTCCGGCGGCAGGAGGACGGTCGAGCATATCGTCGCCCTGCCGGACAGCTCCCGTTTCTCCTACATCGCCCTCACCGGCGAGCACTGCCTGATCCGCAGCATCCATGTGGACGAGGAGGACACCGAGGTCGAGCCGGACTGCATTCCGCGCATCGCGGAGGAGATCAGCTACATCCGGGATTGCCCCCAGGGCGACGTGCCCAACGTGCAGATCGACCGCTGGCGCTCCGCCTCCACTCGCGGCATACCGGTCACGGGCAATATGCAGCTCGCGTTTCACACCCAAAGCCTGCCCACGGCGCGGCTGATCTGGCACTGCCCCTATGTCAGCGTGTTCACGTCCAAAGACGGCACGGTGGGGGGCGAGGGCTATTGTGAATTCCTGCTGCTGCGCCTGGACGGGGAAAGCTGGGAATCCGACGAGCATGCCGTGAACCAGGTGGAGTGCGACCATACCGGGGCCTTCGACGGCTGGAACACCTGGAAGGAGAAGAACCGCGAGGGCTTTGACTGTCGGGTGGATATCCAGCGGGAGGGCAGAACCATCAAATTGGCCACCGAAAACCTGGGCGTCCAGGTGACCAGCGTGACGACCATCAAGGACGAGGTCAGCGATATCTACGTGGCCCTGACCGGCGACCAGTGCGCGCTGACGGACATCCGCATATCGCATGAGGCGGAGAAGGGGGAGCTATGAGCTTTACCGATATCTGGACGATCAACCCCATGCCGGCGGAAGGCGCGGTGATTCGCGGCGACAGCTGGCGTGTGACGGTGCTGACCGACCGGCTGCTGCGGCTGGAGTACGCGCCGGAGGGCCGCTTCTGCGACACCGCCACCCAGACGGTGATCGACCGGGCGTTTCCGCTGCCGGTGTTCACCCAAGCGGAGAAGGATGGCTGGCTGACGGTGGAGACGGAGGCGATCCGCCTGCGCTACGACGGCAGGCCCTTCTCGCCGGAGGGGCTGTCGGTCACGCTGAAGGGCCAGTACGGGGCCTATGCCAGCGTGTGGCACTACGGCGACAATGGCCGCAATTTGAAGGGCACCGCCCGCACGCTGGACGAGGCCGACGGCGATATCCCGCTGGGGGACGGCCTGCTGTCGCTGGAGGGCTACGCGGTGCTGGACGATTCCCATACCATGCGCATGGATGGGGAGGGGAACCTGCTGCCCGCCGTCGAACACGGCACGGACCTCTATCTGTTCGCCTACGGGCGGGACTTCAAGGGCGCGCTGCGGGATTTCTACCACCTCACCGGCCCGACGCCCGTGCTGCCGCGCTATGCCCTGGGCAACTGGTGGAGCCGCTTCTATCCCTATACGGAGCAGACCTACATGGCCCTGATGGAGCGCTTCCAGGCGGAGGGGGTGCCGCTTTCCGTGGCGGTGCTGGACATGAACTGGCACGTCACCGACATCGACCCCAAGTACGGCCCCGGCTGGACTGGCTACACCTGGAACCGGGACATGTTCCCCGACCCGCCGAGGCTGCTCAGATGGCTGCACGACAGGGGAATGAAGGTCACGCTGAACGACCATCCCGCCGACGGCCTGCGGGCCTTTGAGGACCTCTATGCGCCCATGGCCCGGGCGATGGGCGTCGATCCCGACAGCGGCGCGCCGATGCCCTTCGACGCGGGAAGTCCCGAATACCGGGCGGCCTTTGAGAAGGTGGTGCTGGACGACTTCGAGCGCCAGGGCGTGGACTTCTGGTGGATCCGGGCATCGACCCGCTGTTCATGCTGAACCACACCCGCTACCTGTATGCGGCGCGAAAGGGCGATACAGGGCTCACCTTCTCCCGCTACGGCGGCCCGGGCAGCCACCGCTATCCGGTGGGCTTCTCCGGCGACAGCTTCATCACCTGGGACAGCCTGGCCTTCCAGCCATACTTCACCGCCACGGCGGCCAACATCGGCTATGGCTGGTGGAGCCATGACATCGGCGGGCACATGCATGGCGCGCGGGACGAGGAGCTGCAGACCCGTTGGCTGCAGTTCGGCGTGCTGTCGCCCATCATGCGTCTGCATGCCTGCAACAGTGAGTTCCTGGGCAAGGAGCCCTGGGCCTATCCCGAGCCCTATTGCGCGATCATGAAGCGCTGGCTGCGCTTCCGCCACGCGCTGCTGCCCTGGCTGTACACGAAGAACGCGCAGAGCAGCCGGGAGGGCTGGCCGATGCTCTACCCGGTGTATTACGACTGGCCGGATGCCCAGGAGGCCTACGCCGTCCAGCGGGACGAGTACGTCCTCGGCGGAGAGCTGCTGGTCGCGCCGGTCACCTCCCCGATGGCGGATACCGGCCTCGCGCGCGCGAAGGTGTGGCTGCCGGAGGGGGCGTGGGTGGAATTCACCACAGGCCACCGCTATCCCGGCGGGCAGTTCCTGAGGCTGTACCGCGCGCTTTCGGAGGCGCCGATCTTTGTCAGGCCGGGCACGGTGATCCCCATGGACGGCTCCGAAGCGCCGCGCAACGGCGGCCCGTTGCCGGAGGTGCTGCGCTTCCGGGTGTTCGCGGGAATGAGCGGCGTCGGCCATGTGACCGAGGACAACGGCAAGCGCCCCGGCGCGCCGGAGAGTAAGCGCGTCGAGACCCGCTGCGTGCTGGAGACGCGCGAGGGCATGACGCTGATGATCTCGCCGCCCATCGGCGACAGGGGCCTCATCCCGGAGGACCGGCGGTATGTTGTGGAGCTGGTGGGCGTGGAGAACCGCCTGCCGGACGATGCCTCCTGCGCGTATGAAGCCGGCTATGATGCCGGGACGCGCACGCTGCGGCTGACCTTCGCCGCCTCGGGGACGGCGCGGGGCGTCACCCTGCGCTGGCATGATGCGCCCGCCTGCCCGGCGCTCGATCGCGCGGCCCTGCTGCAGGCGGCGCTTCTGAACCTGCGCATGAACAACGACGACAAGGACCGCGTCATGCAGATCGCAAAGCGCATTCCCGACGGGACCCGCAGGATCGCCGCGTGGCGCTGCCTGGACCTGCCGGAATCGGTGATGGGACTGCTGGAGGAATTCGAGCTCGTCACATGATTGGTCAGGACGCTCCGGTGCCGGGGCGTCCGACTTTTTTGAAAACCTGAAATTCTTCAAGGTTTCTTTCAGGATTGGGCGGTATGCTATCCCCGTCAACAGGAAATACCCCTGAAACCTTCAAGGAGGCTGAATCACATGAAGCGCATTATCGCATTGTTCCTGATCCTGGCCATGGCCCTGATGATGGGCGTGACCGCGTTTGCTGAGAACGAACCGCCGACCCCGCCCCAGGGTGGCCCCGAGGGCATGGGCGAACCGCCGGAGGGCGGCGCGCCCGGCGAGGGCATGGGCCAGCCGCCGGAGGGCGGCATGGGCGGCCCCGGCGGTGAGGGCGGCTTCGGCGGCAGCACCCCGCCCGGCGGCGGCAGCAGCGACTTCGAGTATGCCGCGGCGACCGAGATCACTGAGGCCGCGGAGGTGTCGGACGGGAACTACACCTCTGAAACCGCCGACGAGAGTGCGCTGATCGTCAATACCGACGCGGACGTCACCCTCACCGGCATCACCGTCGACAAGACCGGCGACTCCGACGGCGGCGACAACTGCAACTTCTACGGCCTGAACGCGGCGCTGCTGGCCATGGGCGGCAGCACGGTGACCATCACCGGCGCGACGGTCACCTCCGACGCCGACGGCGCGAACGGCGTGTTCAGCTACGGCGGCAACGGCGGCCGCAACGGCGCCGAGGGCGACGGCACCACGGTGGTCATCTCCGATTCCACGATCACCACCACCGGCGACGGCTCCGGCGGCATCATGACCACCGGCGGCGGTATCACCTACGCCAACAACCTGACGGTGGAGACCTCCGGACGCTCCTCCGCGGCCATCCGCACCGATCGCGGCGGCGGGACCGTGGTGGTGGACGGCGGCAGCTATACCAGCAACGGCCTGGGCTCCCCGGCGATCTATTCCACCGCGGACATTACCGTGAAGAACGCCACGCTGACCAGCAACCTGTCCGAGGGCGTGTGCATCGAGGGCCTGAATTCCATCACCCTTGAAAACTGCGACATGACCGCGAACAACACCCGGATGAACGGCAACGCCACCTTTCTGGACACCATCATGATCTACCAGAGCATGTCCGGCGACGCCGACAGCGGCACCTCCCACTTCACGATGACCGGCGGCAGCCTGACCAGCCAGAGCGGACACATGTTCCATGTGACCAACACCCACGCGGTGATCACGCTGACGGACGTCGCCCTGGTGAACGAGGACGAAGCCGACGTGCTGCTGAGCGTGTGCGACGACGGCTGGAGCGGCGCGAGCAACATCGCCGAGCTCTACGCCGTGAACCAGGCCCTGACCGGCACGATCCTGGTGGGCGACAACGCCACGCTGACGCTGAGCCTGGCCGAGGGCTCCGCCTTCGAGGGAACCGTCAGCGGCGGGATCACCAACGCCAAGGGCGATACCGTGTCCACCGAGGTCGGCAATGTGACCGTGACGCTGGATGAAACCAGCACCTGGACGCTGACCGCCGACACCAGCATCACCGAATTCAACGGCGACGCGGCGAACGTCATCTCCAACGGCTACACGCTGTATGTGAACGGGGTCGCGCTGGAGGGCACGAACTGAAAACAGAACACAAATGGGGGAGGGGTCCTGACGGGTCCCTCCCCATATTCATGTCGTTCGGATCGCTGAAGCCCTATTCCTCCGGCGTCTTGAGCCGCGCCAGGTACGGGCAGTACAGCAGCGCCACCAGGATCGTCGCGCCGATGTACACCCATTCGGCGGTCACGCTGTCCCGGCTGAACTTGGAAAAGATGTCCACCAGCCCGTGCACCGCGACGCAGGGCCACAGGCTGCCGCCCTTCAGGAAAGCGTATGTGAATATGAAGCCCCAGGCGACGGCGAACAGCACCTGCATGATCGTCTCCAGGTTCGCCTGGCCCGCCAGCAGGTTCACGATGTGGCCGATGCCGAAGGTGACGGCGGAGATGATGATGGCCGGGACCAAGCCGTCCTTTTTGATCAGCGCCCTGAACAGGAAGCCCCGGAACAGCACCTCCTCCACATAGCCGATCAGCAGCATCGACAGCACTGCCCACAGCTGCGACAGCCCCGGATAGTGCAGCGACACCCCGCCCCACAGGTTGCCCGTGGCCAGCACCAGCATTGGGATGTAGTACAGCATCGCGCCGGGGCGCTTCGGCAAATGGTCCAGGCCGTAGCGCCTTTCCAGGCCGTTCGCCTTGATGAAGGCCGTCGCGCCGGCGGCGATGGCAGCCAGCGCGACCAGCATCAGCGGGCTCTCGTCGCCCAGGCTGCCGCGGATGGGGATGGTCAGCGCGCAGTACAGCACGATCCACAGCACCGCGAAGAGCACTTCGTTTTTCTCATACAGCTTTTTCATCGATTATCGCTCCTTTTGAATCAATGCGTCGAACAGGCCGGTCAGCATGGCCGCGGCGGCTTCGGGGTCATAGCGCATGGCGTTGTTGGCCAGCAGGCTGGCATAGCCGTGCACGGCGGCAAACAGCGCGGTGAACAGCTCGGCGGCCCGGCCCTCGTCCAGCCCCGCCGACGCGGACAGCACGCCCACCAGCGGGGCTGCCTCCAGCGCGTGGGTCAGCTCCTCCGGGGATCTGCCGGAAAAGCGGCCCGACTGGAACAGGAACCGGAACAGCGGCCTTTCCTCGGCCCCGAAGCGGATGTAGCGCAGCCCCAGGCACAGCATCGGCTCGTCCTCGGCCTCCAGGCCCTCCATCAGGAAGGCCGTGTGGTATTCGTCCGCGCGGGCATAGGTCAGCGAGGCCAGCTGATCGATGCTCTCGAACTGGTACAGTATCGGCTGCGTGGAGCAGCCCAGCGCCGCCGCCAGCCGCCGCGCCGTCAGGGCCTCGTGCCCCTCGGTGCGTACCAGCGCAAAGGCCGCGTCCAGTATCATCTGCCGCGTGATTCTTGGCTTGGGCGGCATGGCATGACCTCCTCATACGTTTTATAACATGTGTTATTATACGCTGCGCGGATCGGCTTGTCAAGCCCGGGAATGCGCATGGCTTGACATGGGTTTTATCGATATGCGATCATATGTGCGCTGGACAGTGGCCCGGAAGCGCTCCCGCCGGTTTACGACAGATTGGCGGGAGGTGATGGTATGACGAACGTGGGTTTATTCATGGCTCTGATTGCCGTTGCAAGTCTCGCGTTGACGATTTACTTCGGCTCAAAGCGATAGATGAAAAAGGCTCCCGGGTAGTTGACACCTACTCGGGAGCTGATGTGTTGGATACTCTACGCGGGAGTGCCTCGTGACAACTCCGTTGTACAGCATAGGCGGCGGCTTGTCAAGGGCTGCCGCCTGTTTTGTCAGGGTCGCTTTTCATGTCCGAAAAACAGACTTCGGTCTTTTTAAGGCCGCGCTATGCCCGCCGCGCAGGTCAATGGCGCTCGCCGCGCACCAGCGCGCTTCTGGAATAGCGCAGTATCAGCAGCGTGGAGCACATGATCCAGCCCACGGGATAGGCCAGCGCCACCGCCACGAAGCCCGCGCCCAGCGCCTTGGCGACGGCCAGGTAGATCTGCCTGAACGCCACGAAGGAGGCCAGCATGATCACAGTGGGCATGGTGGCGTCGCCCACGCCGCGCAGCGCGCCGGCGTAGATCTGGTTGAAGCAGATGGTGAGGTAGAAGGGCGTTATGATGTGGATGAACCGCACGCCGTAGTCGATGACCTCCGTCTCCGGCGAGAAGAACCCCATCAGCGGGCGGGCCAGCGCGTACACCATCACGCCCAGCACCACGGTGGAGATCAGGCTCATCACCGTGGCGGTGCGCACGCCGTCCCTGGCGCGCTTCACCTGTTTCGCGCCCCAGTTCTGCCCCACGAAGGTGGTGGAGGCCATGCTGATGCTCTGCACCGGGATCAGGGCGAAGGCGTCGATCTTGCCGTACACGCCGTAGCCAGCCATGCAGGCCGAGCCGAAGTAGTTGATGTAGGATTGCACGAACACGTTGGAGAAGGATGTGATCGCGCTCTGGATGCTGCTGGGCAGGCCGATCTTCAGTATGATCGCCAGCGATTCCCGGTCGATGGCCAGGCTGCGCCAGCGGATGCCGTAGCCGCCCTCGGATCGGGTCAGCGTGATCAGTATCAGCAGCGCGGATACGATCTGCGAAAGTATCGTGGCCCAGGCTACGCCCTCCACGCCCATGCCGAAGGCCAGCACGAACAGCAGGTCCAGCACGGTGTTCAGCAGCGCGGACACGATCAGGAAGATCAGCGGCCTTCGCGAATCGCCCACGGCGCGCAGTATGCCGCCGCCGATGTTGTAGAACAGTATGCCGCACACCCCCGCGAAGTAAATGGACAGGTAGCTGCGGGATTCGGCCATCACGTCGTCCGGCGTCTGCATGAATTTCAGCATGGGGCCGATGATCAGCTGTCCCGCCGCGGTGGCCAGCAGGCTCAGTATGAAGGTCAGGGCGATGGTGGTGTGCACGGCCTTGCCCAGCCCCTTCTGGTCGTGGGCCCCGTAGCGCTGGGAGATCACCACCGAAGCGCCGGTGGCCAGGCCCGCGCAGAAGCCCACCACGGTGTTGATGATCGGCCCGGTGGAGCCCACCGCCGCCTGGGCCTGCTGCCCGACGAACTGCCCCACCACCAGGGTGTCCACCGTGTTGTACAGCTGCTGGAACAGCAGCCCCACGGCCATTGGGATCGAAAAGCGCATCAGGTGCTGCCAGATGCGGCCCTGGGTCATGTCGGTATCCAAGCGCGCCAAGGTATCGCCTCCATCCGTTCAAAGCCATCATAACGCCGTGGGGGAGGGAATGTCAATATGAGGAATATTAAATATGTAAGCAATGTGCGGGGGACGGCCGTCACGACCGTCCCCCGCAACAAACAGACTGAAGTCTGTTTATACTGCCAGGAAGAATTTCACCACGAAGATCAGCGACAGCACATAGGTCAGTGCAGATACCTCCCTGGCCTTGCCGGTGCACAGCTTGATGATCGTGTGGCAGATCAGCGCCAGGCCGATGCCGTGGCCGATGGAGCCGGAGATGGGCATGGCCAGCAGCATCACCGCCACCGGCAGCATCTGCGACAGGTCGCTGAAGTCGATGTGCCTCAGGTTGGACAGCATCAGTATGCCCACGTAGATCAGCGCCGAGGACGTGGCCGCCGCCGGGATGATGGCCGCCACCGGGGCGATGAACATGCACAGCAGGAACAGCACGCCCGCGGTGATGGCGGTCAGGCCGGTGCGCCCGCCCGCTTCCACGCCGGAGGCCGATTCCACGAACGTGGTGACGGTGGAGGTGCCCGTCAGCGCGCCGGCCACGGTGCCGACGGCGTCGGACAGCAGCGCTTCCTTCATCTTGGGCATTTCGCCCTTCTCGTCCAGCATGTTCGCGCGGGAGGCGGTGCCCACCAGCGTACCGATGGTGTCGAACATGTCGATGATGCAGAAGGTGATCACCAGCGTGATCAGCGTGAACCAGCCGATCCGGGCGACGCCCGCGAAGTTCAGCTTGAACAGCGTGGTCTGCGCCATGTCGGCAAAGGGCGGCGCGAAGGAGGCGGTCTTCAGGCTCTCAAAGGGGTTGACGTGCAGAAACAGCGCCTCGCAGGCCCAGTAGACCACGGAGGCGGCCAGCATGCCGTACAGCACGGAGCCCTTGACCTTCCTGTGCTCCAGCCCCACGATCACGAACAGGCCGATGAACATCGTGATGACGGTCAGCACCATCACCGCGTGCCCGCTGCCCATCTGCTGCTTGGCGGAGGAAGCCGTCAGCGCGCCGAAGAAATCCCGCATGGCGTAGAAGGGGCCGCCGGTCTCGGAGTAGATGCCCACGTTGCTGCCGAAGCCGATGTTCATCAGCATCAGGCCGATGGAGGGCCCGATGCCCAGCCGGATGCCCAGGGGAATGGCTTGCACGATCTTCTCGCGCACATTGAATATGGAAAGAACGATGAACACGATGCCTTCCACCAGTATGATGATCAGCGCCGACTGGAAGGACTCCAGATAGCTCAGCCCGCTCATGGCGGCCAGGTTGCCCACGACCACCGCGAAGAAGCTGTTCAGCCCCATGCCCGGGGCCATTACAAAGGGCTTGTTGGCCAGCAGCCCCATGCAGAAGGTGCCGATGGCCGACGCGATGCAGGTGGCCAGAAACACGCCGTTCCACAGCGCGGCCCCCTCCGCGCCGAAGCCGGTGAGCAGGTTCGGGTTCAGGGCGATGATGTAGGCCAT
>CACYWI010000090.1 GCA_902778045.1 uncultured Eubacteriales bacterium | reverse complement strand
GGGCACCGGCCCGTCCAGTGGCATCGTGGCGTTGAGCACCGTCCGGGCCCTGGTATCGGAAAGCGCCTCGCGCTCGTCCCTTCCGGAGGCCAGCATGAACACCGCGGCCAATACCGGCGAAAGGTTCAGCCTGCCGGACGCGACCAGCCCGTACGCGGCGGACAGGAGCAGAAGGCCGGCGACGATCCGTCCCGACCATATGCCGGCCTCCACTGCGCGGCTGCGACCGAGCCTGTTTGAAAGCGCCGCCACCAGCACCGCCGTCCAGGGGCAGGGCGGGCAGCAGGTTGAACAGCAGCAGCACCGCGTTGACCCTGAGCGCCGCCAGCGTCGGGGCGGGGGAGAGCAGGCCCCACTGGCAGAGCGCCGCGGCCAGCAGCACCGCCAGCACGCTGCCCGCCGGACCTGCCGCGGCGACGGCAAACAGCTTTCCCGGCGACAGGACATAGGGGTTTTCCATGCGTATGGCCGCGCCGAAGGGCATCAATCGAAGCTCCGATACGCCCACCCCCAGCGCCCGGGCGGCCAACAGGTGCGCCCCCTCGTGGGCGAGCAGGCCCGCGGCCAACGCCGCCATGTCGCCGCCGTTTCCAAGCCGTGCGGCCAGTATGGGAAACAGCAGCGCCAGCGGATGGGCCGACAGCCGTGTGCGGCCCAGGCTCAGCGCCATCATAGCCCCAGCCTTTCGGTGGGATCGACGGATTGGCCGTCCTGGCGCAGCTCGAAGTACAGATCGCCCTCGCAGGAGCCCAGCTGTTGGGCGCGGCTGACGGCATCGCCGGTCTGCACCGTCACCGTGTCGAGGCCCGCGACCAGACTCTCCAGGCCCTCGCCATGGTCGATCAGCAAGCCGCTCCTCCCGTCGGACAGCGCGCTGACAGCCGATACCGTGCCCGCCGCGGCGGCGTAGACGGGTCGGTTTTCGCCGCGCAGCACCAGCCAGGGCTGCAGGCTGCTCCACGGGTGCGCGATATCGCCGTCCGCGGGCAGGGTCAGCTCGCTGCTGCCGGACACGTTCAAAAACACCAGCGCGGATTCGGGCATGATCCGCCGGACAAAGGTCAGCTCTCCGATGGAATCATCCAGGTTGATGTGCATGCTCAGCGCTCGCTCGATGCCCTCCGCTGCCTTCTGAGCCCAGGGCTTTTGCACATTGCTGAGCGCCAGTATGCCCAGCAGCACCGCGCATGCGATGGCGCTGTTGCGCAGCAGGCGGTCGCCGGCGCCGGTCCGCCCCGGCTTCATACGGCGCTTCCTTCGGGACGGCCTGACCTCGATGGGCACGGTTTCCTCAGGCCGCAGCTGGGTGTGTATGCGCAGTGTGGCGTTTGATGACATAGAAAATCCCCTCCCGTCGCGAAAGCATATGCGGGAGGGGATTGCCGGATGTATCAGGTCCGCTTCAAGCTGATGACCTTCTCGGTGCCGGTGTGCTGACGCTGCTCGTGCTGGCGGGAGCGCATCACCACGTTCAACACCAGGCCGATGCCCATCATGTTGGTCAGCATGTTCGAGCCGCCGTAGCTGACGAAGGGCAGGGGAATGCCCGTGACCGGCAGCAGCCCGATCACCATGCCGATGTTTTCCACGATGTGGAACAGCAGCATGGCCAGCACGCCCACGATCAGGTATGAGCCGTAGGGGTCCTTGGTGCGTATGGCCAGCACGATCAGCCGGGCCACCAGCAGCGCGTAGGCCGCCAACAGCGAAATGCCGCCCACCAGGCCGAAGGATTCGCACACGATGGCGAATATGAAGTCGGTATGGTCGTCGGAGATGTAGCCCAGCGAGGCGAAGCTGCCGGGGGACACGATGCCCTTGCCAAACAGCCCGCCGGAGCCGATGGCGATCTGGCCGTTGATGATCTGCCGCGCTTCGTCGGGATAGGCCTCCGGGTTCAGCCACATCAGTATGCGGGTGAAGCGGAAGTTCTCCGAGGCGGAGTTGTTGATGAAGTACCACAGCGGGATCAGCAGCACCACCAGCATGCCGATGACGCCCCAGATCAGCTTGCTGTTGGTGCCGGACACCAGCACCATCACGCTGAAAACGGCCAGGTACACCAGCGCGGTGCCCACGTCCGGCTGCAGCACCACCAGCACCATCGGTATGCCCACGTAGATGGCCAGCGGGATGATGTCGTGGATGGTCATGATCGGCTTCACGCGCACCGAGAAGGCCTTGGACAGCGCGATGATGATGGCGATCTTGCCCACCTCCGAGGGCTGGAAGCCGCGGTCGCTGCCCCAGTTGAAGAAGGCGGTCATGCCGCCGCGCCCGGCCTGGGCGATCAGCAGCGTCAGCGTCAAAAGCACGATGTTGGCCGCGTACACGGCGTTGGCGTAGCGCTCGTACAGCTGGTAGGGGAAGAATATGACGGCGGACATGGCCACCAGCCCCGCGGCGATCCACAGCAGCTGGAGCCTCGGGTAGGTGATGGACTGGGTCTCAAGCATCTCGATCACGTTGGCGGGCGTCTCCGTCACCTGGCTTGAGGTGGCGCTGAATATGCACACCACGCCGAACAGCGATATTACCAGCACGATGATCAGCAGGGGCCAGTCGAAATACCGCATCAGGCTCCTGTCGAAGCGGTTGTCCCGTATGTACTTGAAAAATGCCTTGATTCTGGATAGCATGTCCGTTTGTCCTTTTGATTGATTCTGTGCAGGCGAGCCGCAGGCGCGAAAGCGGAGATGGCCCAAATTGGGGGAACGACCTCTTCCGACCTCGCTTCGCTCGGCCACCTTCCCCTAAAGGGGAAGGCTTATTTACCGCGCGGTAGCGACATCCTTGGCCCTCCCCTTCAGGGGAGGGTGGCCGAAGGCCAGGAGAGGTCGTCTCCAATTGCCTATTCCCTGTTTCCTGTTCCCTGATAGGCGATTTCCCGCAGGTTTACTGGCGGTAAATCAAGGGGAATCAACGCAGAAATGCAGTCAAAGACGCCGAAAATGCGCTTCAGGTATTTTGGAAACATGCTCTAATCCGCCATCGTGAATTCCACCGTCATGTCTGTGTTTTCGGTATAGCCCAGGCTGTCCAGGTAGTAGTTGATCACCGGGCGGATGGCCCAGGCGGAGTAGGCGCCGGCGTAGCCGTTCTGCACATAGCAGACCACCACGACCCGCGGGTCCTCGGCGGGGGCGTAGGCCACCATCCAGCTGTTGTTCTCCACGTCCAGCTCGGTGCGCTGGGAGGTACCGGTCTTGGCGGCGATCTTGTACTTGTTGTTCAGGAAGTACTTGGCCGCGGTACCGCCGGCGACCTCATCGGTAACGTCCTCCATGCCGGCGCGGATTGCCGCGTAGTAGGAGGGGTCGGCGGTGATCTGGTTGGCGACCACGGGCTGCTTCTCCAGGACCACGCTGCCGTCCGGGCCGATGATCTTGTCCACGATCTGGGCGTCGTACACGGTGCCGCCGTTTACGATGGCGCTGACATAGCGGGCGACGGCCACCGGCGTCACCTGGGTGATGGACTGGCCGATGGCGCACATGATCGTCTCGTTGGGCGTCCAGTAGATGTCCGCCAGGTAGGTAACGAAGGTGTTGACCATGTAGTGGCCGGAGATGTAATCCCGGGGCAGGCCGATGTCGTACTGCAGTATCTCGCGGATGGGCTGGTACCACTGCTCCTTGCTGGTATAGCTGACGGAGATGGCCATCAGGTCGTTCAGGGCCTTCTCCAGCACCTCGTTGGATACGTTCATCCTGCGCTCGGCGATGATCTCCTCCAGCGTGGTCTTCATGGCGTTGTAGGTCAGCAGGGGTTTGGCGGTGTTCTGCCAGGTGGGGGAGTTCTCCGGGTCGTACAGCATGTTCTGGTTGCCCACGAAGCTGGTGGCCTCGCCGGGCAGCTCGATGTTGGTCTTACTGGTCAGCCCCAGTGCCGCCGCCCACTGGTACAGCCGCTCGATGCCCAGGCGATAGCCCACGGTGTAGAAGTACATGTTGCAGCTGTTCTTCAGGGCCTTTTCAAGGTTCTGGTTCTGGTGCAGCTCCGGCTGACTGGTCCAGCACTTGGCGGGCCGGTCCGCATTGGTTTCGGTAAAGCCCTCGGCGCGGTCGTTGATGATCTCGTCGGTGGTGATCACGCCCTCGCACAAGCCGCCCAGCGACGTGCACAGCTTGAATATCGATCCGGGGGCGTCCTTGGTGCCGATGGCCCGGTTCAGCAGGGGATTGTCGCCCTCCAGCACCTGGTTCCAAAGCGTGGGATCGACCTTGCCGTCGTTGAACATGCTCAGGTCAAAGGTGGGCTCGCTGACCATGCCCAGCACGCGGCCGGTATAGGGGTCCATGGCCACCATCGCGCCGGTGGCCGCCAGCTTGATCTCCCGGCCCTCCTCCTCGTACTGCTTCAGCACGTCCTCATACTTGCGCTGCCAGTGCTCGCGGCCCAGGGATTCCTCCTGCTCGGCGCGGATGTCGCGTATGGCGCTGCGCAGCTTTTCGGCCATGTAGTCCTGCAGGTCCACGTCGATGGTCAGCACCACGGAATTGCCGTTGGTGGGGGCGGTATAGGAAAGCTCGCGCACGGCCTTGCCGCGGGTATCCACCTCCACGGTGCGGGTGCCCTGTCGGTACTGGATGTAGGGGGAAAGCTGGTCCTCCAGGCTGCGCTCAATGCCGTCTGAGCCGATGTAGGCGTCGTTGGGATAGCCCTGGCTCTGGTAGTTCTCCAGCTGGGTGGCGGAGATCTTGCTGGTGTAGCCCACCACGTGGCAGGCGGTCTCGCCCTGGGGATACACGCGGGAGGAGCTCTCCTCCACGTCCACGCCCAGCAGGTCCAGTGAGCGGACCTCCACCTCGGAAACGGTCTCATAGCCCACGTCGTAGGCGATGGTCACCGGGGTGGGCTTGAAGGCGTTCATGCGGGATTCCTGCCACAGCGCCAGCACCTTGACGATCATGTCCTCGTCGGCGTCGTTGCCCAGCACGTCGAGCACGCGGTACTTCTGCACCAGGGTCTTGTACAGGTCCGCCTCGTCCACCTTGGAAACGTAGAAATTGCTGCGCCACTGGCGCTCGCGGGTGGCCTCCACGGCGGGGCTGTCCGAGCCGCTGTCAAAGTGCCACGCGCCGTCTTCGTCCTTCTTCAGCCAGAAGTCGTTTACGGTGGATTTGCCGTTGGATTCCACCAGACGGATCACCTCAGCCAGCGTCTGGGTGTAGGCCAGGCGGTCGGCGTCGCTGTTGCGCAGCGGGTCGCGGTAGAAGGTGACGTTGAAGCTGCGGCGGTCATAGGCCAGGGGCACCATGTTGGTATCGTAGATCGTGCCCCGCTGGCCATACAGCGTGATGGTCTTGGCCGATCGGGTCTCCGCCCGTTCGGCGTAGGATTCGCCGGAATAGCGGATCATGTAGTTGATGCGCACCACAAACGCGGCGAACACGAATACAAGTATGCCGGACAGCAGCAGCATGCGCTTGAAATAGGGCTTCAAAAGGATTTCACCTCCCGGTTGCGGGTGGGCACGCGCCCCTGGTTATTGCCGATCAGCAGCGCGTAGGCCACGGGCCTTAAAAGCATCACCAGGCCTGTGCAGATCAGCGCGCGCAGGGCGATGTTCACGAAGTAGATGATCCGCAGGTCCGCCGTGTTGAAGTACTGGATCATGAACAGGGCAGTCTCGCCTACGGCGTACAGCGCGAACACCCAGGTCGCGCGCTCCAGGTGCCGGCGGCGGGCCAGCTTCCGCCCGGTGCGCAGGTGCTCGCCGGGGTTGTACAGGATCAGGCCGATCAGGAAGCCGGACGCCATGAAGAAGAACGTCATCATGCCCAGCGTGCCGGTGGTGATGTCGATCAGCAGCCCGCCGATGGTGCCGTAGAGCAGCCCGCGCATCCGGCCCATCAGCATGCCGATCAGAAACACCGCCACCACCGTCAGCGGCACCGTGTACACGCCGCCGTAGACGATGGGCAATATGGTGGTGTCCAGTATGAAGCACACCAGTATCATGATGGTCGGGGCCAGTCTGCGCAGCAAGTTTCAATACCTCCAGATAAAGAGTGGAGAGCGGAGTTAGGAGTGAGGAGTGAGGAGTTAGGAGTTAGGAGTGAGGAGTGAGGAGTGGAGAGCCGGATGTACGAGCCACTGACTATAATTCTCAACTCTCAATTTCCCGTCCCCCGTTTCCTGTTCCACATCACTGCTCCCTGACCCAGTCGTCCTCCGGCAGGGTCTCCAGGATCTGCGGGGTGGCGTCGGCGGAGGGATAGCTCCAGGTCTCCTCGGCCGGGGTGGGCGAGGGCGTGGGCGTGGCGTTCGGGCCGGGCGTGGCGGTCGGGGCGGCGCTGCGGGCGGCGTTCACCACGGGCAGGGCCTCGTCCGAATCGGTTTCGATGACCTCGCGCAGCACGAAGACCTCCTCGATGTGGCGGAAGTCCACCGACGGGGTCACGACGGCGTAGCTGCCCTCGCTGCCCGCGTCCATGGACACGGCGGTGATTGTGCCGATGTGCAGGCCCTTGGGGAACAGCGAATCGGTGCCGGAGGTGATCACGGTATCGCCGGGCATGATGCTGTTCAGGTTGGGCAGATAGTACACGAAGCAGGCGGCGTCATCCGAGGTGGAGGAGATCCTGCCGCGCATGATGCCGTTGTCGCGGGTGCTCTGCACCATGCAGGCTACGGCGCTGCGGGAATCGACGATGCAGATCACCTTGGCGTAGTTCATGCCCACCTCGTACACGCGGCCTATCAGCCCGCTGCCGTTCACCACGGACATGCCCGCGCCCACGCCGTCGGATTTGCCCCGGTTGATGGAGAAGGTCTCGAACCACTGGCCCGGCTCCCGGGCGATCACCCGGGCGAATATCGGGTCCAGGGCCTCGTAGCGGCTCTTGGCGTCCAGCGCGTTCTGCAACCGCTCGTTTTCCAGCATGGCCTCCTGGGCGCTGTCCAGCTGCAAGCTCAGCTGCTGGTTCTGCAGCGCCATGGCGTCATAGGCCTCCTGCAGGCGGTCGAAGTCCCGCCAGCGCTGGGTGAACTGGCGCACGCCGTTGGCGGCGTTGGTGAACACGCTCTGCACCCGGCTGAACAGCGATCCGATGCCGTTTTCGGCAATGGAGATCTCGCTGCTGTTGCGCAGCACCAGGAAGAACACGATGGCCGCGACCACCAACAGCACCAATATGGAAAACAGCGCGCGCCTTCTGGCCAGGCGAATGCGGCGCTGCTCCTGGGCGGAGCGGCGCACTCGCTTGGTCTTGACCACGCGCTGTTTTTTTTCGGTAGTCTTCTTAGGCATCTCTATCTGTTTCCCCACTTCAAGGAAGGACAGAACAGATCGCGGCGCGAGCGAAGTTGACTGACTTTATCTCCACTCTCCACTCTCTACTCTTAATTCTTCACTTTATATTTCTATCAGGCAGCCGCTCTGCTCGAACTTCTGCATCATGCGGTCGCTGGCGGCCACCATGCACAGCCCGAGAGCCACGTCGTCCTGGGGGTTCTCATCCACGATCACCCGCAGGCCCAGCATCTCGCCCAGCCGGTCGGAAAGCCCCTCCAGCTGCGCGCCGCCGCCGGTCAGGTACAGGCCCTGGGGCAGTATGTCCTCGGCCAGCTCCGCCGGGATGTTCTCGAAGGCGTCGCGGATGTTCTCAACCAGCGCCTGCAGCGGCGGCCGGATGGCGTTGTGCACGTCCGCGGCGGTGATCTCCACGGTGGCGGGCTTGCCGCTGGCGGCGTCCCTGCCGCGCAAGGTCACCTTCTGGCGGATCAGCGAGGGGGTGCGCACGGCGCTGCCCAGGTCGATCTTCAGATCCTCGGCGGTGCGCTGGCCGATCACCAGCCCCTTTTCGCGGCGTATGTAGCGTATGATGGCCTCGTCCAGCTCGGTGGAGCCGGTGCGCAGCGTGCGCGCGGCGGCCACGCCGTTCATGGAAACGATGGTGATCTCGGTGATGGCCCCGCCGATGGATACCACCAGCGAGCCCCTCGGCTCCTCGACGGGCACGCCCGCGCCCAGCGCTGCTGCCACGGACGAGCGCAGCAGCGCGCTCCTGCGCGCGCCGGCGGTGCGCACGGCCTCCTCCAGCGCGTTCCGCTCCACGCGGGTGCATCCCTGGGACATGGAGACCACCAGCCGATTCTTCTCCAGCGCGCGCCGCTTGCCCAGCGCCTTTTCGGAAAGCCGGGTGATCAGCGCCGTGGCCAGCTCGATATTGCCCACCGCGCCGCGCTCTATGGGGGAGAGCAGCGCCACGTCCTTGGGCGTGCGGCCCAGCATCTGCCGGGCGTCGCGCCCCACGGCCAGCAGCTGGTCGGTATCCTCGCGCAGGGTCAGCGCATAGCTGGGCTCCCGCAGCACAATGCCCTCGTTCTCAAGGCAGATCGTCACGTTGGCGGAGCCCAGGTCGATGCCCACGCCGCCGGAAGAAAAAACACCCATTGAAACAACCTCCGGTCATTTGGAGAGTTGAGAGTGGAGAGTGGAGAGTGGAGAGACAGAATGCCGCGCACAAACAGCAGCGGGTATACAATCTGTATCTACCGCGACGCTGTGTCGTTCCAAAGCCGACCCAAACGCCACTCTCCACTTTTCACTCTTATCTGTTACATGCCAAATTCGGCAAGCATTGACTTCACTTCGATCACGGGGAAGCCCACCACGTTTTCAAACTCGCCGTCCAGCGCCGCCACGAAGGGGGCCGCGCCGCCCTGTATGGCGTAGGCGCCGGCCTTGTCCATGGGCTCGCCGGTGGCGATATAGGCGTCGATCTCCGCGTCGGTCAGCGCCCGGAAGGTCACGCCGGTGCGCACCTCGCGGACCTGGAGCCTGCCGGTCTGAGCGTCGATCAGGCACACGCCGGTGAACACCTCGTGCTCCCTGCCGGAAAGGGCCCGGAGCATCCTGTGGGCGTCCGCCGCGTCCTCGGGCTTGCCCAGGGGCGCGCCGTCCAGCGACACCAGCGTGTCCGAGGCGATGATCACGCCCCGGTCGTAGCGCTCTGCCGCGGCCAGCGCCTTGCGGCGGGCCAGCGTCATCACGATATCCCGGGCGAGACCCTCCACATGCTCGTCCACGTCCGGGGAACAGGTTTCAAAGGTATAGCCCATCTTCGCCAGCAGCTCCCGCCGCCTGGGGGAGCCCGAGGCCAGGATCAGGGGCCTTTGCGTGTCGTTCGTCATGGCTCATCCTCGTTTGCGCATAATACTACATTATATACCATTCAATATTATAGCACACATTTTGTGGGAATAAAAGCGGTTTGGGATTTTGGGCGGGAATTGTCACGAACATATTACACACAAAAAACAATAGCGGCAGATTGGCGGATGGGCTGCCGCCTTCCAAATCATGGATTGCAAAAGACACGGGGACGGTACTTCTGTCCGCCGTGTCTTGGACTGATTGCCATTTTAAGCCCTTTATACTGGTTTGATGCAGGTTTATAGTTAGTTTTCACATCTTTGGTAAAAAAGTGAACACTCAAAAAAACCTGCATCAAGACTTGTCATGCCCCTTGGGAGAGGCCCTTGTCCCGGATCCTGTCGTCCGCGAGCGTGGCGACCCGTTTCCGACCTGCAGCGGCGCGTCGACAGACCGCGGCTCGCTTCGCGCGCGCAAGTGTTACTTCGCGATCAGCTCCGTCAGCAGGTCGTTGCTGCGCTTCAGGAAGTCCACCATGCGGTCGGCCACCAAGGGCTGGCGGGCCATCTCGGCCAGGTCGGCCACCTGGGCGCACACGGTTTCGGTGTGTTCGTTCTCCTCGGCGGTCTGCAGCCACTTCACCAGCGGGTGCTTGTCGTTGAGCACCAGGGTGCGTTTCTCCGGCAGCTTCATGTCCGGGCCGCCCCAGCGGGAGGACATCTCGGTGAAGCGGCGGTTCTGCTCGTCCACGGTGATCATGGCGATCAGGCCCTCGTCCTTGAAGGGCTTCAGCTGCACCTCCACCTGCTCGTCGGCCATGGCCTTGCGGAACAGGCCCTCCAGCTTCACGCGGGCGTCCTCGCTGATCTCGCCCTCCTCGGTCAGGCTGTCGGCGGCGGCGTCCACGCGCTTGAAGCTGACCTTGGCGTCCCGCTCGGAGTATTCCAGGAAGCTGATGAAGTTGTTGTCGATCAGCGTGTCCAGCAGGATCACGTCCTTGCCCTGGTCGTTGTACAGGCGGATCATCTGGGCCTGGCGCTTCTCGTCGCTGGCATAGTAGACCACCTTGTCCTCGCCGTCGGCGCAGTTCTTGTTCAGGTACTCCTCCAGCGTCACGTACTCGCCGCCGGTGGTCTTGTAGATCAGGGCGGGCTTCACGCGCTCGTAGAACTTTTCATCCTTGATGCAGCCGTACTTCACGAAGGGATGGATGTCGTCCCAGTAGCGCTGGTAGTCCTCGCGCTTCGTGTTGAACTCGCTCACCAGCCGATCGGCCACCTTGCGGGTGATGTAGGCGGCCATTTTCTTCACATAGCCGTCGTTCTGCAGGAACGAA
>CACYWI010000089.1:2698-10284 GCA_902778045.1 uncultured Eubacteriales bacterium | reverse complement strand
TTCGTGCTGAACGAGAAGGGCGAGCCCACCGAGATCCTGCTGGAGCCCAGGGGCGAGGCCGAGCGCATCATCGAGGATTTCATGCTGGCCGCCAACGAGACCGTGGCCGCACTGGCGAAGAACACCGAGCTGCCCTTCGTGTACCGGGTCCACGAATCGCCGGACCCGGACCGGCTGCATTCGCTGGAGGTGTTCCTGGACAGCCTGAACCTTTACACCCACATCGGCCCGAGGCCCCACCCCGGCGTGCTGCAGGGCATACTGAACGAGGTCGTCGACCATCCCGCCCGTGACGTGGTGCGCCGCCAGATGCTGCGGGCGCTGAAAAAGGCCCGCTACGACAGCGAGCCCCTGGGCCACTATGCCCTGGCGATGGAGGATTACTGCCACTTCACCTCCCCCATCCGCCGCTATCCCGACCTGACCGTGCACCGCATGCTGAAAAGGCTGATCGACGGAAAGTCGGAATCCGCCCGGCGCATGGCGGGCCGCATGCCGGAGATCGCGCTGGACTGTTCGGAGCGGGAGAGCGCCGCCGTGTCCGCCGAGCGCCAGGCCGACGGCATCATGACCGCGGCCTACATGGCCACCCAGATCGGCCGCAAGTTCGACGGCGTGGTGGCCTCGGTGACCGGCTGGGGCCTGTACGTGGCCCTGCCCAACGGCGCGGAGGGACTGGTGCACGTCGCCGGCCTGGACGACTACTATGAGTACGACGACGTCCGGGGCCGCCTGGTGGGCAGCGCCACCGGCACCGTGTTCAAGCCCGGCGACCGGGTACGCGTGCGCGTCGAGCGGGTCAGCATACCGCTGGGCGAGATCAACTTCGAGCTGGTAGCGCCTGTAAACAGCGGTGCGGAGCTCATGTGAGCTCCGCGCTGCCCTCCTTTATGCTGATCTCCGCCTCGTAGAACGCCCTCAGCGCCTTCACCATGTAGTCCACGTCCCTGACGCCGGCGGTCTCGCAGGCGGAGTGCATGGCCAGCTGGGCCAGGCCGATGTCCACCGCGGGCATGGAAACGCTGGTGACGGCGATGTTGCCCAGGGTGGAGCCGCCGGCGATATCGGAGCGGTTGGAGAAGCGCTGCACCGGTACGCCGGCCTCTTCGCACACCCGGGCAAACAGCGCGGCGGACAGGCCGTCGGTGGCATACTTCTGGCTGGCGTTGCTCTTGATCACCACGCCGCCGTTCATGCGCACGCGGTTGTCCTTGTCATACTTCTCCGCGTGGTTGGGATGGGCCGCGTGGGCATTGTCGGCGGAGACCATGAAGCTGCGGGCCAGTACCGACTCCAGCGCTTGGGGATCGCCCTCCACCGTCCGGACCACCCGGCGCAGGGTCTCGAGCAGGAACGCCGATTCCGCGCCCTGGCGGGTGCCGCTGCCCACCTCTTCGTTGTCGAACACGCACAGCACATCGGTGTGCGAACCCGGCTCGGCCTGCAGGAAGGCCCGCAGCGAGGTATACGCGCACTCCAGGTCGTCCAGCCTGGGGGCGGCGATGAACGCACTGTCCACACCGAACACCCCGGCCCTCTGGCGGTTGTACAGGAACAGGTCGGCCCCGGCGACGGCATCCTTCTCCACGCCCGCGCTTTCGGCCACGGCGGCAAGCAGGTCCGCGCCCTCCATGCCCACGATGGGCAGCATGTCCACCTGGGCGTTCAGCGCCACGCCGTCATTGGCGTTTCGATTGAAGTGGATCGGCAGGTTGGGGATCAGCGCCACATCCGAATCCAGGTTCACCAGCCGGGTTTCCAGCCCGTCCGCCCCGGACACCACCAGCCGGCCCGCCACGGAAAGGGGCCGGTCCAGCCAGGTGGACATCAGCATGCCGCCGTACTTTTCCACGTTCACAAGCGCGCAGCCCTCGGCACTTTCGGAAAACGCCGGCTTCAGCTTGAAGGAGGGCGAATCGCCGTGGCTGGCCACCACCTGGAAATGCCCGACGCCGGTTTCCGGCAACCGGAAGGCGATGATCGAGGATTGGTTGCGGGTCACATAGTAGCGCCCGCCCGATCGCAGCGCCCAGCGCTCGCCCTCGGACAGCCGGGCATAGCCCGCCGATTCCAGCGCCGTGGCGATCTCCTTTACCGCGTGAAAGGCCGTGGGCACGCGGTCGATGAATTCCATGAGCCCCCTGATCGTATCCATATCGCAACCCCCATGACGTATTTTCACCTGTCATTATAGCCGCGGCCCCGCTGTGAAGCAAGCACAATCGCGTAATATCGATTGACAACGCCATCCCCCGACGGCTATAATGACAGGTGAAAACGAACACGGAGGGATGACCATGGCCCAGCCGCTGCTGTTGACCTACAATCTGGACAGCATCACCGCCGCCGCGCTGAAGCGGGCGTGCGAGCCGCTGCAAATCCGCTGTCGCGCCGTGGAGCCCCGGGAATACGGGCTGCCCGTCGGGGCGCTGGCGGGGATCCCCATATCCGCGCCGCAGGCCGACGCGCCGGCGCAGGGCTTTGCCGACGCGATGCTGGTGATCTGCTTCATACTGTCGGACCAGCTGGACGCCCTTCTGGCCGCCCTGAGGCAGGCGGGCATCCGGGTGCCGCTGAAGGCGGTGCTGACCCCCACCAATGTGGCCTGGAGTTCGGCGCAGCTGCGCGACGAGCTGGCCCGGGAGCACGAGGCAATGAAGCGCGGATAGACGAAATCGGCCGCCGGAATGACCGGCGGCCGATTCTGTTCTATCCGGGTCAGCCCAGGCTCCTGAGCCTGCGCACCTTGTAGCCCTTGTTGTCGTACCACTTCACATCCATGACCATGCAGTGCACGGTATTCGTGCCCGGCTCGATGCCGCCGTTTTCGATGATCATGATCTGGCTCTTGTCGGCGTTGACATAGTACAGGAACATCACCACGTGGGAATAGCCCTTACAGATCAGATCGCCCGTGCGCATGTTCTTGAAGCCGCTGATCGTCTTGTAGGCGGACGATGTGGCGATATCGCAGGTGCGCTCGTTGCTGTGGCTGCTGTTGGTGCCCCAGATCGCGGCCTCCACAAAACAGGAGCAATCGTTGCCGCAATACTTGCCGTTCAGCAGGTTCTTCTGGTTCATCAGGTAGTAGCCCTTGCCGCTGTCGGTGAAACGGTTCTCCTTCAGCGCCTTGGCGGCGTTGTACTCGCGATTCCTGCCGGTGGATATGTAGGGGATGCCGTAGTACACCCGGTCGGGCTTGAAGTCCTTCACGCCGCCCTCGGAATTGGCGGCTTTCCAGTAATCCTGGTATGACGGCGTCATCCACGGGAAGGCGTAATCCTTGAAGGCGTTGTCCACCATGCTCTTGCGCTTGCTGGCGTCATCCTTGCTGATTACACCGCCGGAATACATGGCCTTCAGCTGGTTGATGGCGGAGGTGTGGATGGCCTCGATCATCGCCAGGTTCTTCTTGATGCCGGCCACGTTGGTGGTGCGGGCGGGGATCGCCAGGGTGACGTTGTCCGTCTCCACCGCCAGGGTGAACTTCAACGTGATGTCCTTGTTCTTGCGCGACACCGCGGAGAGCACCGCGTAGCCGAAGCCGGAGGTGTGGATCACGTCGTCCTCGTCTACCCAGGCCACGGATTTATCGGTGGTGCTCCACTCGAAATCCGGTATGGCGGTCTCGGGCTTCAGCTTGAAGGACAGCTGGTAGGTGGAATCGGCCTTCAGGTACTCCGGCGCGTTTTCCAGCGACGCGGACACCGGGTACCACGGGTCCACCACGGTGATCTTGGCGGTCGCCTTCTTGCCGTTGTGGGTCTTTACGGTAACGGTAGCCTTGCCGCGGCTGATGCCGGTGATGACGCCATCCTTGGATACCTCGACCACGTCTTCATCGGAGGAGGTATAGGTGTAGGTGGTCTTGCTGCCATCGGGAATAACGGGCTTCAGCTTGGCGGTCTCATTGACGTCCACCTCGATCGCCGTCTTCTTGAAGGCCACCTTCGTGGGCGCGGGCCACACGGTCACGCTGATGTCGCAACCCACGTCCGGGTCGTTGGTGCCCACGTGGATGGTGGTCTTGCCGCCGCCCACCGCGGTGATCACGCCGGCGGAGGAGACCTTCGCCACCTTCTTGTCGGCGCTGGTGAAGCTCAGCTGCGAGCGGGTGCCAGGGCTGAAATCGATCTCCAGCTCGTGCTTTTCACCCTCCAGCAGCTCCAGCAGGCTGGTATCCGGCTCGATCCACTCCGGCTTGGGCCACACCTTGATCTTCGTGGTGGCCGTTTTGCCGTTGTGGGTGGTCACCGTCATCGTGGTTTCGCCGGGGGCCAGGCCGGTCAGCTTGCCGGACTTCAGCTTCGCCACGCTCTTGTCGGCGATGGAGAAGCTCACATCGGCGGCGGTATTCTTGGGCAGGGTGAAGGACACATCGGCGGTCTCGCCGATGCCCAGGTTCACCGACTTGGGCTTCAGGCTGATGGAGCCCGGGGCCTTCTTCACGGTCACCTTCAGCTTGAAGGTCTTCTTGTTGTAGGTCTTTACCGTGATGGTGGCGGTGCCCTTCTTCACGCCCTTGACGACGCCCTTCTTGCTGACGGTAGCCACCTTTCTGTTCGAGCTGGAATAGGTATAGGTGCTGGCGCTGCTGCCCACATCCGGCTTCAGCTGCACCTTTTGGCCCACGCCGACGGTCAGCTTGCTGTAGGCCAGCTTCACGCTCTTGGGCGCGGCCACCACCTTGATCTCGCACTTGGCGGTCAGGCCGTTGTAGGTTTTGGCCGTCAGCACGGTGGTGCCCTTCTTCACGCCCTTCAGCGTGCCATCCTTGTAGGTGGCCACCGAGGTCTTCTTCACCTTATAGGTGATGTTGCCGGCCGCGCCATCGTTCACCGCAGCCACGCAAGCCAGCTCCATGCCCACGCCCAGCTTCACAGAGACATTTTCAAACGACAGCGTCTCCGGCGCGGGCAGCACATGGATGGTGATGTACTTGGTGAGCTTGTTGAAGGTGCGCACGCGCACGCGCGTAGTGCCGGGAGCGACGCCGGTGATCGTGCCGGTGGCCTTGTCCACGGTCAGAACGTCCTTGTTCTCGCTCTTGTACTTGATCTGGCTGGCGCTGCCCTCGGGCAGCTTCACGGTGATCTGGGCCGTCTCGCCCACGCCGATGGTCTTCTTGTCCACCTTCGCGGTCAGCTTCGTGGGGGCGTCCACCACCTCCACCTTGCAGGTGTCCGTCTTGCCGTTGTAGGTGGTCACCGTCAGTGTGGACTTGCCCGCCTTCAGGCCCTCGATACTGCCGTCCTCGCACACCTTCACCCTCTTGGGCTTGCTGCTGGTGATGGTGTATGCGCCGGCGTACTTGCCCTCCTTGCTGCCGACAGCCACCTTCAGCACGTCGGTCTGCTCGCCCAGGCCCAGCTGCAGCGTCTTTGCGCTGAAGCTGACCTGGTCCGGGGCCTTCTTCACGCGCACGACGCACTGGGTATAGGCGCCGTCGTCGCCGGCGGCGGTGACCACGGCCTCGCCCTTGGCAACGGCCTGCAGCACGCCCTCACCGGTCACGGTGGCGACGGTCTCGTCATTCACAGTGCAGAGGATCGTGCCTTCCTTGCCCTCGGGCATGACGGGCTTCAGGTCAAAGGTCTCGCCCACGCCCAGGGTCACGTCGTTCACCGCGAGCTGCGGGCCCGCGGGATCGATGTGGGGATTCTCCGGGTCGGCGGGATACTCCACCGGCGGCTGGGGCTCGGCGCTTTCCTGCCCCTCCGTACCCTCCTGCCCGGCCTCGGGCTCCTGGGTCGGGTCCGAAGCGTCCGCGCCCTGCGCGGCTTCGGGGGAAACGGCGGTCTCCTCCTCCGGCTGGGCGGATACCGCCCACTCCTCAGGCTGGGAGACGACCTCCTCCTCCGGCCAGTCGTCGCCGGCATCAAAGCCGGCCCAATCTTCGTCATCCGGCACGGCGATCAGGCCAAGCGCGCCGGTCTCGCCGGCGGCCTGGGCGGCCTGGGCCTCGGATGGGGCGGACTGCAGTTCCTCGGCCAGCGCCGAAAGCGGCAGGGACGCCGCCAGGATGCACAGCGCCACCAGCATAGCCAGCTTCTTCATGGATGATCCCACCTTATCGTCTATCGTCGGGAAGGGGCTCAGGCGATCTCCTCGCCCACCAGCATGCACAGGTAGGCCGCCGCGGCGTCATAGCGGGCGTCATGGGGATGGTCCCCGCCGCCGTACCACTTGTGGCACTTGTTCGCGATGAATTCCTCGGACAGGCCGAAGTGCTCGGTCAGCTCCGTCAGCTTCGGGGGCTTCAACACGTTGGGGTTCTGCTTCAGCGGTATGTTGGCTTCCTTGGTGTAGTGCTTCAGCGTGCAGAATATGGGATAGTTGGGCAGCTTTACGCCGATGCGCTCGAACTCCCGCTTCAGATAGCGCACGTCTCCGGCCACATCGTGGCCGATGATCAGCTTGCAATCGGCGAAATCGCGGTAGATCTCGTCGGCATAGTCGATAAAGCCCTTGCCGCCGGACAGCTTGCGCAGCTGGTACACGCTGAGGCCGTGCACCTGCCGGGCGTAGCGGTTGATCGCCTTGGCGGCAAAGTAGAAGTTCTTGCCCCGGATCCTGCGCCCTTCGATGATCAGGTAGGACAGCTGTATGATCCGGCTGGGATGCATGCCGTCCAGCTCCACATCCATGGCGATCTGCTTTTCCGGCTTCTTGAACAGATTCCTGAAGAAATTCATCACAGATTACTTGCTCCGTATCGCTTGGTATATATTCTCCACCGTGGCCTCCACGTTGGCGCGGCGGGTGGCCAGGTTCATCCGGAACCAGCCCCGGCCCTGCTCGCCGAAGAACAGGCCGTCGTTCATGGCCACGCGGGCCCTGTTCACCAGCAGGTCCTTCACGGCCTCGTGGCTCATGCCCAGGCCGCTGAAATCCAGCCACATCAGGTAGGTGCCCTCCTGGGGGCGGCAGCCGATCTCCGGAACGCGCCCGCCGAGAGTGCTGACCGCATAGTCCCGGTTCTCCTGTACGTATTCCACCACCGCGTCCATCCACTCATCGCCGTGGTTATAGGCGGCGGTTTGGGCGATGGAGCCGAACAGGTTCGGCTCGGCATGGGCCTGTTTCAGCGCGCGGGCCAGCTTTTCCCGCGCATCCCCGTCCGGCGCGATGACCGTGGAGTGTCGCAGCCCCGCCAGGTTGAAGGACTTCGTGGCGGAGGTCAGCATGATGCAGTGCTCCGCGCCATCCAGCGACAGCACCCGCGTCTGCCGGCGGCCGTCCAGCGCGAAATCGGCGTGGATCTCGTCGGACACCAGGATCACGCCGTGGCGGCGCGTCAGGTCGACCACGTGCTGCAGCTCCTCCCGGGTCCACACGCGGCCCACCGGGTTGTGGGGGCTGCACAGTATCATCATGCGAACGCCCTGGCCCAGCTTCTGCTCCAGGTCGTCAAAATCGATGTGCCAGCCGTCGCCGTCCCGCTTCAGCGGGTTCTCCACCAGGCGGCGGCCCTGCTGCCGCACGGCATAGTAGAAGGGGCCGTACACCGGCGGCTGGATCAGTACGCCGTCCTCCGGCCCGGTCAGCGCGCTGACACAGAAGAACAGGCTGTCCACCACGCCGGG
>CACYWI010000089.1:0-2680 GCA_902778045.1 uncultured Eubacteriales bacterium | reverse complement strand
CGCTCCTCGTCCTGATTGTCGGTATAGCCGTAGATGGCGTGCTCCGCGCGCCGCCGGATGGCCTCGGCCACCTCCGGCACGGTTCTGAAATCCATGTCCGCCACCCACATGGCCAGCAGGTCGGGCCGGCCGAAGTGCCGCTCGAGCCCGTCCCACTTTTCGCAATGGGTGCCGATCCGGTTCACCGGGGCGTCCAGGTAGTCGCGCATCTGCTGCCTCATATCGCACACTCCATAAAAAGGTATATACTGATTATAAACCCGTCTATATGAATATTCAAGAGCATGCAGGAAAAAATTCAGCCTTTGCGGCTTGCCTGAACGGTACACAGCATGTATAATAGGGGTAATGGCGGTTTGACACGGTCAGTTTATATTCAGTTGATGTTCGCCCGCTATGATTGCGTTACAGGGCAGACCGCGCCTTCCGACCATGTGCTACGGCCATGAATTCTCCCCCTCTCCCTTGTCGGATGCGATGCACGCTCCCCCATCGCGGAGCATCGAAGCGCGGTCTGTTTTCTTTTGCCTGTCGCGCCGCCGGGAAGACTTCACGCCGTGAAAGGACGAGCGGCATGCTTCACTTCATCTACAACCCCATTGCCGGAAAGGGCAAGGCCCAGCGCTTTCGCGAGGCCCTGGGTGCCCGGCTGACGGCGCTCGGCGCGGCGCACCGCTTTCACGAGACCCACGCCCACGGCGAAGCCGGTGATATCGCCCGCCGGCTGAGCGAATGCTCGGAGGTCGAAACGCCCGCCATCGTGGCCATGGGCGGCGACGGCACGCTGCACGAGGTACTGAATGGCCTGGTGGACCCGGCGCGGGTGCTGCTTGGCCTCGCGCCCTGCGGCAGCGGCAACGACTTCGCCGCCGTCGCCGGCATCCCGAACAGCGTGGAGGGCATCGCGCAGCTGCTGACCCGCGGCCAGGCGAAGTACACCGACTATCTGGAGTGCGGCGGCGTGCGGGGCATCAACGCCATCGGCACCGGCATCGACGTGGACATACTGCGCCGCTACAACCGCATGAAGCTGCTGAAGGGCTCCGCGGCCTATCTGGTCTCTCTGGTCCTGACGCTGTTCGAGTACAAGCCCCGCCGCTTTACAGAGCTTCTGGGCGACGCGGCCCAGCCCCACAGCGCGTTCATCGCCTGCGCCGGCAACGGGCAGCGCATCGGCGGCGGCATACCCATCTGCCCCAGGGCGGTGATCGACGACGGGCTGATGGACATCGTGATCGTGGACGACATCCGCGCCTCGCGCATCCCCGGAGCCTTCATCAAGCTGATGGGAAAGCGCATACTGGAGCTGCCCACCACCCGCTTCCGCCGGGATACCCGCCTGCGCATCGAATCCGAAGCCCCCATGCCGATCCAGATCGACGGCGAGATCTACGAGGGCCTGCCGTTTGACAGAGTGGAGTTTGGGTTGGCCCGGGAGGCTGCGCTGGAATCGGTACAGATGCCGCCACTTCGGGAAACGTGACCACCGCTATCCGCAATCTTCCATACGCGGCATACCGAAACTCCACGCTCTATCCCGGAATAAAGGAATCCCGATCAATGATCGGGATTCCTTGTTTTACGATGGAGCATTACAACAAGCGCCAGCATCGCCAGCGCCAGCCACAGCCCGTACAGCGGGCCGCTGTCGCCGCCGGTCAGCAGGGTCTCCGACACGCCGTACAGCCGGTACACCGCGGCGCTGCCGCCGCCAAAGCCCATGATGTACGCGGCGAAGGCCTCGAGCCCCCATCGGAAGCCGACGGCGGCCGTCAGGCCATACCGGGCGTACAGCAGGCAGCACACCAGGCCCGTCAGCAGCACGTTCACCCCGTACACCCAGCCGCCGGACCAGCCGCCGCGCATCACAAAGAACGCGGCACAGGCGACGGCGGAGGCCCAGTGGCCCCCCATTCGCTCCTTCAGGCCGTCCTGCAGCACGCCCCTGGCGAAGGCCTCCTCCGCAAGCACGCCCACCAGGCTGATCAGGCACAGCGCGGGCAGGGCGCCGTTGAGCCGAGGCGCAGACAGGGGCCAGGAGAGGCGCGCGCTGTCCGGCAGCAGGCTGAGCAGCGCGATCAGAAGCGCGATCCCGACGCCGGTCAGCAGCCCAAAGCCGCCCATCTTTATCGTGCCGCGCTGCCCGCCGGGTCGAAGCCCCCACAGCGCCCTGAGGGGCCGACACAGCGACAGCAGCGCCGCGCCGACGGCCAGCGTGACCAGCGCGCCGCGCCAGCCGTACAGCGCCTGCGCCCAGCCCGGGGCCCGCGCCACGGTGTCGGCACGCAGGTTCCAGGCGGCAAACAGCCTGTCCAGCAGGGCATTGAGGCCCAGGCGCAGCGCCACGGTGACTGCCGCGAGTGCCGCGAGGCTGACGGCCAGCGGCCCCAGCGTATTCAGCCCGCCGCTTCGGGCGAGCCGGACCTTTGCGCCACCCGTCGTCGAAGGGCCCTCCGCCCGCGCCGTTCGTTTGCTTTTGCTCATGGATTACTCGACGACCCCCTGGATCAGCGGCTTGACCTCGGGCTTCACATCGCCGATCTCGATGGCCCGGCGCAGCAGGTTGTAGGCCCCGATCCTGTCGGAGCGCTCGCCCACGTGCAGCGTGGCCAGCAGGTCGTTCCGCTTCACGGCGTCGCCCAGCCGCGCGTGCATCACGATGCCCACGGACAGGTCCAGC
>CACYWI010000088.1 GCA_902778045.1 uncultured Eubacteriales bacterium | reverse complement strand
CTGCTGGATAAATAATGCACCATCCCACGACCGCGCTTCGGCGCGGTTTTGTTGACAATCACTCTATGAATGAATATAATAAAACTAAAGAATCCAATGGATAATTTATAAGGAGGCGCAACTATGGAAATGTCCATTGCCAAGGTGACCAGCCAGGGCCAGATCACCATACCCGCGGACATTCGAAGGCGGTTGGGTATCCAGCCGGGTGGAAAGGTGATGTTCATACAGGAGGGCGACCGGGTGCTGATGACAAACGCCACGATGGAGGCCTTCCGCCAGATGCAGGATGCCTTTGCGCCCGAAGCGGAACGCCTGGGGCTCAAGGACGAGCAGGATGTCGTCGATCTCGTCAGGCAGGTGCGTGCCGAACGCCGGAGGGAAGCGGAAAATGCGGATCATGCTTGACACCAACGTGCTGCTGTCAGGCTTTGCCTTTCGGAGCCGGAGCATTGCGGAAATGACGCGCTGGATCAGCGAAAAGCATCAGCTGTTATTGAGCAGCTACGTCATAGATGAACTCAGGGAAGTGATTGAGCGCAAAGCGCCGGCGATCATGGAAGCGCTGGATGCGTTTTTATTGAGGCTCCCCTTTGAAATGTGCTACACCCCGGCACGTATTCCCGAGGATTTGCCCTTTGAGATCAGGGACCCGGACGACATTGCCGTGCTCTATTCGGCGATTGTTGCGGAGGCCGATGTACTGATTACCGGTGATAAGGATTTTGCCGGCATTGCCATCGAAAAGCCTGAAATCATGACACCGACTGAGTTCATGACAAAATACATGTAGGAATAAATGAGAAGGCTTTATCGACAACCCAAAACAAAGATTTCCCGGCCCTGAACCAGTGGGCCGGGAAATCGTGTTTTGTACCGGGATTTCAAAAGGAAATCCGTTATCTTCCACTCGCGGCAGCGAATGGCCGTCGGCCCCGCCGATCAGACCACGCCCTGAGCGTACATGGCGTTGGCGACCTTCAGGAAGCCCGCGATGTTCGCGCCGGCTTCGAAGTTGCCCTCCATGCCGTATTCCTTGGCGGCGCTCTCCACGTTGTGGTAGATGTTCACCATGATGTCCTTCAGCTTGGCGTCCACCTCTTCGGCGGTCCAGCTGAGGCGCTCGCTGTTCTGGCTCATCTCCAGGGCGGAGGTAGCCACGCCGCCGGCGTTGGCGGCCTTGGCGGGCCCGAAGATCACGCCGTTCTGCTGCAGGTAGGTGATGCCCTCCATCACAGTGGGCATGTTCGCGCCCTCGGACACGCAGTAGCAGCCGTTGGCCACCAGCGCCTTGCAGGAATCCAGGCTGATCTCGTTCTGGGTGGCGCAGGGCAGGGCGATATCGCACTTGATGGTCCAGATGCCGGAGCAGCCCTCGTGGTACTCGGCGTTCGGATGGGTGTCCACATACTCCTTGATGCGGCCGCGCTTGCCCTCCTTGATCTGCTTGACGCAGGCCAGGTCGATGCCGTCCTTATCGTAGATGTAGCCGTTGGAATCGCTCATGGCGACGACCTTCGCGCCCAGCTGGGTGGCCTTCTCGTTGGCGTAGATGGCCACGTTGCCGCTGCCGGAGATGACCACGGTCTGGCCCTTGAAGCTCTTGCCCGCGGCGTTCAGCATCTCCTCAGTGAAATAGCACAGGCCGTAGCCGGTGGCCTGGGTGCGCACCAGGCTGCCGCCGTAGGACAGGCCCTTGCCGGTCAGCACGCCCTCGTACAGGCCGGTGATGCGCTTGTACTGGCCGTACAGATAGCCGATCTCACGGGCGCCCACGCCGATATCGCCGGCGGGCACGTCCACGTCCTTGCCGATGTACTTGTACAGCTCCGTCATGAAGCTCTGGCAGAAGCGCATGACCTCAAAGTCGCTCTTGCCCTTGGGGTCGAAGTCGCTGCCGCCCTTGCCGCCGCCGATGGGCAGGCCGGTCAGGCTGTTTTTCAGGGTCTGCTCGAAGGCCAGGAACTTCACGGTATCCTCGGTCACGCTGGGATGCAGGCGCAGGCCGCCCTTGTAGGGGCCGATGGCGCTGTTGCCCTGCACGCGATAGCCGCGGTTCACGCGCACGTTGCCGGCATCGTCGATCCACGGCACGCGGAACTTCACCACGCGCTCCTGCTCCACGAACAGCTCGAGCACGCCCGCCTTGACATACTCAGGATGCTTTTCCACAACGGGCTCGATGGATTCCAGCACGCTGCGAACGGTGATCAGAAACTGCTTGTCATTGGGGTTGCGGGCCTCTACGCGGTCCATCAGGTCGATCAGGTATGCATTCTTTAGCGCCATTGAGTCGTCCCCCTTAACGATGATTTGGGCATGCCGGGCGATGTGCCATTGTCCCGGCCGCATGCGAACATTATAGCGGCAAAACGGCAAATTTGCAATATTATTCTCTGTTAAATTGCAAATTCAAATATGACAATCCTGTGGCTTTGCAGGATGGAAAAGCATAATCACGCAGAATAACCGAATAATATGCAGGAAATTCCGCCAAAAATGAATTGTTATTCTCTTTTTCGGGCGAATCCGGTCCGGCGTCAAAAGCCGCCAAATGAATAATTCAAGTTTATGAAAATTCAACTTGCGTTTACGCCCGGGGTGGAGTATACTTTTTACCATATTGAAACGTGAAGGGGGAGCGCCGATGAACCGCGTCACCATTCCCGAGGGCTACAGGCCGCCGCTGAGCACCTTCGACACCCAGCTGGCCATCGAATTCATCAAGCACAATTTCCAGGTGGAGCTGAGCCACGCGCTGAACCTGCGCCGTGTGTCCGCCCCGCTGTTCGTGCGCATGGAATCCGGCCTGAACGACAACCTGAACGGCGTGGAGCGCCCGGTGCGCTTCGACGTGCCCGCCGTGAACGGCGAGGGCGAGGTGGTGCATTCGCTGGCCAAGTGGAAGCGGCTGGCGCTGAAGCGCTACGATTTCCACGTGGGCCGCGGCCTGTACACCGATATGAACGCCATACGCCGCGACGAGGCGCTGGACAACCTGCATTCCATCTATGTGGACCAGTGGGACTGGGAGAAGATCATCACCCGGGAGGACCGCACGCTGGATTACCTGAAGCGCACCGCCCGGGAGATCGTGTACTGCGTGGCCGACGTCTCCGACCGCCTGCGCCGGGAGTTCCCCAGCATCCACGTGAAGCTGAACCGGAAGATGGCCTGCGTCACCACCCAGGAGCTGGAGGACATGTACCCCGAGCTGCCCGACCCCAAGGACCGGGAGGACGCCTTCCTGCGCGAGCACGGCACCGCCCTGATCATGCAGATCGGCGGCAAGCTGAAATCCGGCAAGCCCCACGACGGCCGCGCCCCGGACTATGACGACTGGGCGCTGAACGGCGACATACTGTTTTGGAACGAGGTGCTGGGCCGGGCCTTCGAGATCTCCAGCATGGGCATCCGCGTGGACGCCGAATCGCTGGACCGCCAGCTGACCCTGGCCGGCTGCGACGACCGGCGCGGGCTGCCCTTCCACAAAATGCTGTTGAACGACGAGCTGCCCCTGACCATCGGCGGCGGCATCGGCCAGAGCCGCCTGTGCATGCTGATGATGGGCAACGCCCACATCGGCGAGGTGCAGAGCAGCATCTGGGACGAGGAGACCCTGCGCGTGTGCGCGGAGAACAATATACTGCTGCTGTGATATAATGAAATGAGATAAGGGGACGGTTCCTTATCTCACTTTGAGGGTGAGATAAGGAACCGTCCCCTTATCTCATTTTTGGCGCGTCAACGCGCCTCGTCGAACAGGCCCTCCCGGGTCACGTTTTTCAGCCACTTCTTGCTGCGGTAGTGGCCGATCACCCAGGGCCACTTCACGAACTCGTCGGTGCACAGCAGGAAGTACACCCACATCGGCGGCAGCTTCAGCACCGCGGCGGCCAGGAAGCCCAGCGGCACGGCATAGCACCACATATCGATGGTATCGCAGATGAAGCCGAAGCGGCTGTCGCCCCCCGCGCGGAACACGCCGGCGATCAGGGTAGTATTCACCGCCGCGCCCATCACATAATAGGATTGGATCAGCAGCATGATCTTCAGGTAGCCCTTGCCCGTGGCCGTCAGGTCCGCAAAGCGCAGCACCAGGGGCATCACGGCCAGTATCACCACGCCGCCGATGGCCCCGCTGAGCACCGTCAGCTTCATCAGCGACTTGGCGGTGTTGTCGGCATCCTGCATGCGGCCCTCGCCGATGATCTGGCCCAGCAGTATGCCGCCCGCGCTGGCCACGCCGAAGCACAGCACCGTGCCCAGGTTGCGCATCAGCCCGGCAAAGGAGTTGGCGGCCACCACGTCGGTGCCCAGGAACTGGCCGATGATCACCGAATACATCGAGAAGGCCAGCCCCCAGCTGACATCGTTGGCCATGGCGGGCATCGCCATGCGCAGGAAGTCCCGGAACAGCAGCCTGTTGCGCACCAGCAGCAGCGAGGGCTTCAGCTTCACATCCTTGCTGCGGCGGGACACGATCATCACCAGCACAAGCTCCACCACCCGGGAGATCGAGGTGGCCAGCGCCACGCCCGCCGCGCCCAGCTTCGGCGCGCCGAACAGGCCGAATATGAACACCGCGTTCAGCAGTATGTTCAGCGCGAAGGCCGCCGTGTTCAGCGCCGTGCACACTGCCACCCGGCCGATGCTGCGCAGCGTGGCCAGGTATACCTCGATGACGCCCCAGCACAGGTAGGCCACTGACACATAGCGCAGATAGCCCGCGCCGATTTCGATCAGCTCCGCGTCCGGGGTGAACACCCGCATCATCGCCCTCGGCGCGCACAGCGCCGCCAGCGCGAACGCCGAAGCCGCGATCAGCGAAAAGCGCAGCGCGATGCCCTCCACCGCCTCCACGGCCCGCATCTCCTTCTTGCCGAAGTACTGGGCGGCCAGCATCGTCACGCCGGTGCCCAGGCCGTACAGTATCATGAACAGCACGCTGGCGTACTGCGTGGCCAGCGACACCGCCGAGATGTGCGCCTGGCCCACGAAGTTCAGCATCACCACGTCCGCCGAGTTGACGGCGGCGCTCAACAGGTTCTGCAGCACGATGGGCACCGCCAAGTGCATCAGCTGGCGGTACTGTTCGCGCTTGCCGAAGGGCTTTCCGTTCACGGGCAGGAACCCCCTTTGTGAGAGTGGAGAGTGGTTTTGAGAGTGAAGAGTGGGGATGAGAATACCCCCGACTCACTTCCATTATAACGTGATTGCCTGCGAATTGGGTTATGGACAGATAAAAAAGAAAGTGGAAACCGGGCGATTCGGATCCCATTGAATCAAAACAAATCCCGAAGGTATTTGGACCAAAGCTTCACTCTCAACTCTCTCAATCCAAAAGCGCCCCGGACGATCGTCCGGGGCGCTTTCGGGTCAGTTCGCCGCGTTTTCGGCGGGGGTATCCACGGCGTCGTCCACCGCGTTGCCGACGGCGTCGCCGGCGTTTTCGATGGCGTTGCCCACGCCGTCCGCGGCATCCCTGGCCGCGTCGGCGGCGGTGGTGGGCGCGGGCTCGGCGGTGTTCTGGGCCGGGGCCTCGGTAGCGGTGGTGGTCGTGGCGGTCATCTTGCCCTCGCAGGCCGTCAGCGCAAGCGTGAGCAGCGACAGGGCAGTGAGCAGCAGAATTGCCTTTTTCATCGGTTTGTCCTCCTGAATGGTGTAATGGGTTCCACGGAGAATAGGATATTCAGGAGGGCGGGAGATTATGCCTGCCTTTCAGGCGAGGGATCGGGGGAAACGCCTGCTCCCCCATCCGGGTTCACTTGTGCGCCCATTCGTAGGCCCGCTGGATCGAGGCCTGGTGGTTGGCGTTCACGGCGTCGTTTTCGTGGGTGGTACTGCCCGTCATGTGCAGGCAAAACTGGCCGTTGTAGTTGTTGTTGGTGATGGTCTGATCGCCGTGGGGCTTGGTGTTGATGCCGCAGGCCACATACTTGCCGCCCGCGTGCAGGATCACCGCATGGCTGTCCCAGGAGAAGGTGCCCCCGGCGACCTTCAGCAGCTTCGCGGTATCGGCGGCGGTGGCGGGCTCCACGTCGGCGTGGTTGTGGCCGCCCATCCGCTTGATGCGCAGGGTGATGCCGGTGTCGATGTCATAGATGTAGCCGTAGCTGCCGGTGGCCAGCACGCTGCTGCCGCCGCTGAACCAGTTCATGGTGACCACCTTGGACTTCCAGGACGTGGAGGACGTGCTGCCCGAGTCGGTGGAGACCTTGCTCTTGGACACGCAGGACTTCAGCACATAGCCGGTATACGAGCCGTTCTTCACCTTGTAGAAGCTGCCGCTGGTGCCCACGACGGTGAGCTTGGTGTTCACGCTGATCGACTTCTTCGTGGAGGAGGTGGAGGCCTTCTTGTACACATAGGTCTTCTTGCAGGCGTAGGCGGTGGCGGTGCTGCTCTTGGCGGTGGACGCGCTGCTGAGGTACTTGGAGCGGATGTAGCCGGTCACGCCCTTGACGGTGACCTTCGTCCAGCTGCCGGAAGTGGATTTGACCGTCACGCTGAGGCCCTTCTTCAGGGAAACGCTCTTGCTGGAGGTGCTGCTCTTGCTGTACAGCTTGGCCGAGCTGCTGTTTACCGTGGCCGTGGCGGCCAGCGCGCAGGGCTGCAGCGCCAGCAGCGCGATCAGCAGTACGAATATGACATTGCGGATATATTTCATAAAATTGGAAATCTCCTTTACTGTTATTACCAAACACCGTTATTATATTACACATTTGTTGATATTAGAAGTGATTGAGACGATAAAAGCTGATTTTGTCTAAAAAGTGTCATAATTCGTGACAAAAAAGCCTGTTTTTGTGGCCGGAGGCCCCCGCTTGACAGCCCCGGGCGCGGCGCTTACAATGGTGTTGCCGCGCCTGCGCGGCGGAAAGGAGGCCGCGGCATGGCCCGGGAAATGACCTGGAACCAGCGCATGGACAGGCGCCTGCTCACCGACCTGCGCAAAACCATATACCGGCCCTTCATGCGCGCGATACGGGATTACGCGCTGCTGTCCCCCGGGGACAGGATCGCCGTATGCATCTCCGGCGGCAAGGATTCCATGCTGCTGGGAAAACTGATGCAGCTGCTGCGGCGCCACAGCGAGGTGCCCTTTGAGGCCGTCTACCTGATCATGGACCCGGGCTACCGGCCCGAGGTGCGCGCCCGGGTAGAGGAGAACGCACGCCGGCTGGAGCTGCCCTACACGCTGTTTGAAAGCGACGTGTTCGAGGTGGCCGGGGGCCAGGACGAGCACCCCTGCTTCCTGTGCGCCCGGATGCGCCGGGGCTGCCTGTACGGCAAGGCGAAGGCGCTGGGCTGCAACAAGATCGCCCTGGGGCACCACTATGACGACGTGATCGAGACCACGCTGATGGCCATGCTGCACGGCGGCCAGATCCAGGCCATGCCGCCCAAGCTGAAGGCCGCCAACTTCCCGGGCATGGAGCTGATCCGCCCGCTGTACCTGGTTCGCGAGGCTGACATCATCGCCTGGCGGGACGCCTTCGGCCTGGAATTCATACGCTGCGCCTGCAGCCTGACCGAGGCCGCCGCCGTGGACGAGAGCGCCTCCCGCCGCCAGGCGGTGAAAAGGCTGATCGCCCGCCTGCACGACGAGTCAACAGCATCCGCCGCGTGCAGCTGGACACGCTGCTGGGCTGGAAATACCGGGGCGAGCGGCACAGCTTTCTGGACGACTACGACAACTTTACACGGGGATGATTTGAGCGGGGACGGAGATGGAGTATAATAGGGGCGGTAGCCGGTTTTAGAGTGGAAAGCGGAGAGTTAAGAGTGGAGAGTGGAGTTTTGGTGGAAATCCTTGCGGATTTCTTTTGATTCAATGCTATCAAGCAGTGTCGCCACGTCACAGCCGGGCTTGAATAAAAACAAATCCCATCAGGGATTTGCTCCTGATCTTCACTCTCCATTCTCCACTCTCATCCCCATGATGATCCAAAATGGAGGAAAGCATGAATCATAACTTGTTCCTTGCCGCCGCGGAGACCTTCGTCTGGCAGGCGCATACCAAACAGATCATCACCGCGGCGCTTTTGAGCATGGTGCCCACCTTCGAGGGGCGTTACGCCGTCACGGTGGCGCTGGGCATGGGCATGCCGGCGGTGTTTTCGTACCTGCTGGCGCTGATCTGCTCCAGCGTGCCGGTGCCGTTTATATTGCTG
>CACYWI010000087.1 GCA_902778045.1 uncultured Eubacteriales bacterium | reverse complement strand
CGACGAAAACACCGTGAAGCTGACCGACCAGAACTGGTACGGCGTGCACGGCGGCGCCTGGACCGTGGGCAACACCAAGCTCCAGTACGTCACCGAGGGTGAGGATCCCCAGAAGAACGAGCTGCTGCAGTCCTACGCGGACGACGCCATCCCCACCGCTTCCCTGGGCTTCCGCTTTGTCAAGGACAACGTGGCCGACCAGATCGCGGCGGTTGACGCGGTCGTGACCGAGATGGCCAACCCGCTGATGTGCGGCCAGGTCGATCCCGACGACCCCGCCATGGGCATCGAGGCCCTGAAGACCGCGCTGAACGACGCCGGCATGCAGGAGATCCTGGCTGAGGTCGAGGCTCAGTACGCCGATTGGAAGGCCGCTCAGGAATAATGCCTGAATCCCTTCCATGAGGAAGACCGGGCTGCTCCAGATGGAGCAGCCCGGTTTTTAGTTGGCGCTGATGGGGGAATCGGGCTTATTTCCGGCCCTTTCCGAACAGCCCGCCGCTGACTTCGCTGGCGGCCCGGCCCAGCTTTTGCCAGGCGGCCTTCAGCGACCCGGTGGAGATCAGGGCGTACGCCGCGGCGGCCAGCACGGCCAGGCCCACGGCCCAGCCGATGCCCCGGGCCACATCGCCTCCCCGGGTACCCTTCGCGCCTTCGGCCTTTGCGGAGGCGCCGTAGAGCACGCTGTCCAGCACGTCTGCCACATAGTCGGCGGCCTCCATGGCCTTCTCCTTCTCGATCTCATGGGTGCCGAATTCCAGCAGCAGGGCATGGGGATACAGCTCCTGATTGTAGTTGCCCTTGCCGATGAAGATGTCCTTGATCAGCCCCGGATACATCCTGTCCGCCTCCGCCTTGATCTGCCGGGCGAAGGCCTTGTTTTCCGCAGCGTTCTGGTTGTTGCGGCCCACGAACAGGCGCACCTTGCTGATGTCCTCGCCGTCCACCTCGGTTTCGTACTGCTCGGCAGGCACGGCGTCGCGGTGGATATCCAGCAACGCGTCCGGACCCTGCTTCATCAGCTCCTCCGCCGTGCGGCGGGAGCGGTTGTAGGCGTCCGCGTCGTGGGGCAGGAAGGTCTCCCTGGAATACACGGCCTCGATGCCCCGCGCCTCCAGGGCCTTTTTCAGGCTGTCGCCCACGTCGTAGATGCCGGCGCCCTTCCATTTCGAGGCCGTGCCGTCCTCGGGCACATAGCTTTCGTCGCTGTGGGTCGAGTACATGGCGATCAGCTTTTTGCCGTCCCCGTCCTTTCCACCCTCGGCCAGGGCGCTGAAGGCGGGTACGTCGGCCTCCGGCGCGCTGCCCAGGTATTCGGCGGCGGCGGTCTGGGCAGCGTCGTCCACCGACACCACGCGATACCACATGTCGTTTCCGGCGATGTACTCGTCGCCCACGTACATTCGCCCGCCCCGCTGGGTCAGCATGGCCCCGTCCGGCCCCAGCAGCGTGTACAGGCAGTCGCCGTCCGTCTCCGCCCGGGCCGGCGCGGCGCAGAGCGGCATCAGGACCAGCGCGGCGAGGAGCAGCGCCGCGGATCGCGCCCGGCGCGCCGTCACGGCTGCTCCCTCCGCACAAAGTCGCCGTTCACGAATTCCCGGGTGGGCTTGCGGCGGCCCCGCTTTATCCGCTCAAGCAGCTCGCCGATCAGCTCGCTGAGCAGCACGGCCAACAGCCCCGCGATCACGATCACGTCGTAGCCGCCCGCGCCGCCAAGCACCAGCCGCTGGTCCGCACCCATGGACCGGGCGTAAAGCCAGTTGGCTGTGTCCGACAGCATCACGCCAAGCGTGCCCGCGATGAACGCGCCCCGGCGCGAACGCCCGAACACATAGGCGATCAGCCCCGCCGCGATGCCGTAGGCCCAGCCCGGGTCGATGGGCAGGGCGTCCGGGTCGGCGGGCAGGGCGCGGCCCAGCGCGAATATGGTGACCGCGGATACCGCGGCTGCCACCAGGCAGCGCACCCTTTCCAGCGCGGTATCCGCCCTGATCCACAGGTATGCGCACAGCGCCAGCGGGATCAGCGCGCCGCCGAGATTGAAGGCGAAGCGGTCCGTGACGGCGATGTCCGGCACGAACCCGCCGGCGATGATCAGCACGATGAACAGTATGGCGGCCCGGTCTGACAGGCGCAGCCGGTCCAGCACCCGCTGGCCCGCGCCAAACAGTATCAGCGCGCCGGTGACCAGCAGCAGTATGAATCCAATGGTCATGAATATCCCCCTCCGAATCGATATGGCGCTTGTTGGCTCCGCTGCCAGTATGCCCCGGCATTGGGGAAATCATGAACGCGAATTCATGACATGGGGGGACGGCTCTGCCTGCCGCATTTCTGTGCGACAAACAGGGCCGTCCCCTCTGTCATATCACATCGCCCGGGGCATTGTCGAATTCACGGGGATGTTAAGCGCCGGCAGCACCTCCTCCACGGTGGAGACGGGCGTGATTTCCAGCGCCTTTTTGACCTCTTCGGCCACCTCCTTCAGGTCGTCCAGGTTCTCCCGGGGGATGAACACCCGCTTCACGCCGGCGCGTTGGGCGGCCATCAACTTCTCCGGCAGCCCGCCGATGGGGTTCACGTCGCCCCGCAGCGACACCTCGCCGGTCATGGCCACGTCCGGCGGCACGGGCGTGCCGGTCAGCAGCGAGGCCAGGGCCGTGGTCAGCGTGATGCCTGCCGAGGGGCCGTCCTTCGGTGTCGCGCCGTCGGGCACATGGATGTGCAGATCACTTTCGGAAAGCGCCTGGGCCTCCTCCGGCAGCATGGCCTTTGCGAGGCTCACCGCGATCTGCGCCGATTCCTTCATCACGTCGCCCAGCTGGCCGGTGACGGTGATCCTGCCGCTGCCCCGGGTCAGCAGCGTCTGGATATACAGTATGTCGCCGCCCACGGGGGTCCAGGCCAGGCCGGTCACGATGCCGGGATTGGCCCTTTCCGGCACGCGCTTGCGGTGCAGGGGATTCATATCCATATACTCCGGCAGGCGCTCGGGCGTGACGACCAGCGGCGTACCGGGGTCGTCCACCAGGCTGACCGCCGCGCTGCGGCACAGTTGGTCCATGCGCTTCTTCAGGCCGCGCACGCCCGCCTCACGGGTGTAATCGGCGATGATGGCGTCGATGGCCCCGTCCGTGACCGTCAGCGTGCCCTCCGGGATGCCTACCGCCGCCATGGCGCGGGGCAGCAGGTGCTCCCGGGCGATGGCGTGCTTTTCGATGGGGGTGTAGCCCTGGAAGCGGATCACTTCCATGCGGTTCAGAAGCGGCTCGGGGATGGTGTCCAGCGTGTTGGCGGTGCAGATGAACAGCACGTCCGACAGGTCGAAGGGCACGTTCAGGTAGTGGTCGGTGAAGGAGAAGTTCTGCTCCGGGTCCAGCACCTCCAGCAGCGCGCTGGCCGGATCGCCGTTGTAGCTCTGGGACAGCTTGTCCACCTCGTCCAGCACCATCACCGGGTTGTTCGCGCCGCACTTGTGGATACCGTCGATGATCCTGCCCGGCATGGCCCCGATGTAGGTGCGCCGGTGGCCGCGGATGTCGGCCTCGTCCCGCACGCCCCCCAGGGAGACCCGCACATATTCCCGGCCCAGCGCCCGGGCGATGCTCTCGCCGATGGATGTCTTTCCGGTGCCCGGCGCGCCGACGAAGCACAGGATCGAGCCGGATTGCTTTCCCTTGAGCCGCATCACCGCGATCTGCTGCAGGATCCGCTTTTTCACCCTGTCCAGGCCGGAATGGCCGGCGTTCAGCGCGGCGCGGGCCTCGTCCATTGAGATGGTTCGCGCCTCCGCCTTCCTCCAGGGCAGGCCGGTCAGAAGGTCCAGCCAGTCGGTGAGCATGCCGGCCTCCGGGCTGTTCGCGCCTTCACCCTTCAGCCGGTTCAGCACTTTGCGGCCCTCCTTGAGCGCCGCATCGTTCATGCCGGCCTCCTCCAGCTTCAGCTCCAGCCGCCGCACCTCGGAAACGTTCTCCGGATGCATGGCGTCCAGCTCCTTCTGCAGGTATTCGATCTGCTTTTTGATGGCGGATTCCCGGTACAGCTTTTCATGGTCCTCCTGCTGGTGGCTCTGGGCCGCGCTCTGCACGTCGGCCATCTCCAGCCCCTCCAGCAGCGCGCGCTCCAGGCTGTCAAAGCGGGCGGAAAGGCTGTCCTCGCAAAGCAGGGCATAGCGCTCGTCCGCGGACAGGCTCAGGTAGGGGGACATGGCGGCGCCCACCGTCCACAGGCTGTCCCAGTGGGCGGCGAAGCCGCGCAGCGCCTCCTCCCACGGCTTGCCCCGGGAAAAGCTGAGTATGCGGTCCTTTACGCCGGTCAGCCGGCGGTCGGCCTCGGCGGGGTCCAGGTCGTCGATATCGGCGCGTCGGGACACGGTCATGCTGAAGCTGCCGTCCCGCAGAAGGGCGATTTCCTCGATATTCAGGCGGTTCTGCGCCTCCACGCATACGAAGCCGCCGGCGTTGATCCCGGTCACGGTCCCGGCCAGGCCGATGGGGTGGAAGCTTTCCGCGCTCAGCGCGCGGCGGGGCTGCTCGTCCTTCTGCATCAGCAGCGTGACTCGCTCGCCGGTCACGGGGGCCTTGCCGGTCAGCTCCTTATAGCTATTGCTTTGCAGCCACAGCTTCGCGCCGGGCAGTACGATGATATTGTTCAACGGCATGACGGACATGATGCTGCCTCCTGTGGGTCAGATTAACTTGACAGATGTCAAGTTTTCTGAATGATACAACAAACCTTGACATTTGTCAAGTGGTTTGCTATAATTGTTTACAATCATCAGACGGCGGGAGAGGTTGCATATGTACTGCGGCAGCAACAAGACGGCGCTCCAGTCCCAGCGGCAGATCGCCCGGGCGATGATGGCGCTGATCCAGGAAAAGCCCTACGCGCAGATCACCGTCAGCGAGTTGTGCCGCGCGGCGGGCATATCGCGCCAGACCTTCTATACCCTGTTTACCAGCCGGGAGAACGTGGTGGTGTTTACGCTGCAGGCCCAATACTGCGACAGCCCGGAGATCGCCCTGCCCGGGGAAGGGGAGCGGGGCGGCGCGCTGGAATGGCTTTGCCGGGCCTACAGCGAATACATATTGAAAAACCGCCGGCTGATCAAGCTGTTGGTGGACAACCGCATCGACCATCTGCTGTACGACAGTTTCTTCGAGGCCATGGACAGCTGCGATTGCTTCATGGCCCAGGCCGATTCCTGCGTGCGCAGCTATGCCGCCAGCTTCTACGCGGGGGGCATCGCCTGCGTGGCAAGGCGCTATGCCCAGGAGGGCTGCACCACCACCGCCGACGAGCTGAGGGCGCTGCTTGAAACGCTGTTGACCGGAAGGCTGCTCTGAAAACAGGTTGATTATTGATCGGACTTCGGTCTGTTTGTTGTCAATTGTGACAATAATAAGACCGGGGTCTGATATTTTGTTGACATTTTGCATGCCGCAAGAGCCCCAAAAACCTTGAATACATTGTAAACATGCGCCTTTTTTATAGACGCGGACGGCGTTTTATGTTATACTTACCATGTATTACTGTAGGTATATTATGGCTATCCGTCCGTGCATTTGCGGAAGGCCGACTGAAGGTCAGGAAGGCGCATAGACTTGCAGGGTGGGAGATAGCGGTTTTGGTTTTGCGCACGGCGCAGATCGTGAGGGAAACATATGCGAAACAGGCAGATTAAAAATGGCGAACGGAGCCGTCTGCCGCGGGCCGATGAGGCGCGGCGGGCGGGCCTTGGCACGCCTGAATTCCGTTGGGGAGGCCGCCTGAGGTGGCGCTCCATACGACGTCTGCTCAGTGCGCTGCTGATCGTCAGCGTTTGCATGAATGCCTTTGCCATCTCAGAGGTGGATGAGGATATCTTTACCGACGTCGTGGAGCCCCATTTCGATGAAATGGAGGGCATGGACCTGATGGACGGCGAGGATGCCCTGGAGCCCTCGCAGCCCGCTGGCGAATCCTCTGATTATACATTCAACCTGGGCCAGGCCCGCGAGGTGCTGCTGAGCACGATCATCGCCGAGGCGCAGATTCCCGTCAAGATGAAGAACGTGGAGATGGTCATCGTGCTGGGCGGCACCCAGGAGGTTCTGCCCACCGACGATTCCTCCACGGAATTCCTGTATGTGGAGCCGGTGGAAAAGAACTATATCATCACCGTGCTGAAGGATTTCGTCGAAGCCGGCATTGCGATCTATACCAGCGACAATGTCTATACCGTCCGGCTGACCAGCATGATGGACGAGGACGCGGAGAAGCTCATCACAGAGGACCTGCGGGCGTTCTATGAAAAGGCGGCGCTCGCCGGCAATGCCGAGATCAGCGAAAAGCGCTTTGTCTATACCATCGGCGACGGGCAGGGCGTGCGCCTGAGCGAAGCGCTGTGGTCCGTCGGCGCGCCGGTTGGTCTGGAGGACATCCAGATGGTCGGCCTGCTGGGCGGCTCGGAGGACGATCCCTCCCAGCTGGTGTATGTGGAGCCCGTGGATGGCGATTACGCGCTGTATGTGATGAAGGATTTCACCGAGGTGGAGCTGGCGTTGTATACCGCCGACGATATGTATGCCGTCGTCCTGGCCGGAGGCCGGGTCGCCGTACCCACCGAGGAACCGGTCGAAGAACCCATCGAGGAACCTGTTGAGGAACCGGTCGAAGAACCCACCGAAGAACCCACCGAAGAACCGGTCGAGGGGCCTGTCGAGGAGCCCACCGAGGAACCTGCCGAGGGACCTACAGAAGAACCTGTCGAAGAACCTGCTGAGGAATTGACTGTTGAAGCCTTCCCCTCTGGGGAAGGTGCCGAGCGGAGCGAGGCGGATGAGGTCGTTACCGCCGAGCCGACTGCGGAGCCGACGCAGGAACCGGCCCCGGAACCCGCGGTGGAGGAATGGGACTTCACCGTGCTTGTGGAGCGCTCCGAGCAGGAGTATACGGCGGAGGACGGCACGGTGATCGCCAAGGAGAGCGTTGAGCGGCCGGTTCTGGCGCTTGTGAACGCCGGCGGCGAGGCCTACGCCGACACCGAACCCGGCCGGGGCGTGACGGCACAGCAGCTTGCCATCTGCCAGACCTTCAACGACGCGGCGGCCAACCTGGGCGTCTGGGACATCGACATCGAGGAAGAAGGCCGCACGATCTACGAAATGCGGAAGGAGTCCGGCGACGAGATGCCCCCCGTAGGCAGAGAGATCACCGTATCGGAGATCTACCGGAACGGCGGCCTGCTGAGCGTCCTGGAGGGGGATTATGCCTATCTGGGCGGCGCGCACCCGGACTACGGCCTGCGCGCCTGGAATTATGACCTCAGCGGCGGAAGGTTCTTCGATCTGATGGACCTGACCGACCGCCCGGCGGAGCTGCGGGAAACCATCGCCTATGAAGTCGCCGCGCAGATCGCCGCCAGCGAGATCCGGGAGGGCTATTATGAGGACTGGTTCGACCGGATCCTGGCAAAGGAGAGCTTTGAAGCCTGTTTCGGCGCGGAGGGCATGACGGTCTTTTTCCAGGAATATGACATCGCGCCCCATGCCGTGGGTGTTCCGGCGTTTTTGATCCCTTACAGCTCCATCAGCCGGTTCCTGAACGCCTACGGGGAACAGCTGCTGGATCTGCCTTTGGAAGCGAAGGTGATCGGTGACTTCCATGAGGCGCAGCGCCTGTGGAGCTGGCTGGAGGCCGGCGCGCCTGTGGATTATAGCGACAGCCGCACAGAGGGCGATATCTGGTACTTCCGCGTCGATGATCCGGTC
>CACYWI010000086.1 GCA_902778045.1 uncultured Eubacteriales bacterium | reverse complement strand
TCGAGCGCCCGGAAAACAGCACAGTGTGCTGTTTTCCGCGAAGTGGGGCCGGCAGGCCCAGGCAATAGGCAATAGGAATAGTAGCTGCCGCGTGCCCGTAGAGGCGGCGTTGCGCCGCCCGCCCAAGCCTTCCAGGGGCATTGAGCGCCCGGAAAACGGGCCGGCAGGACTTCGTCGATGGGGCCCGTCCGTGCGCGATGGGATCCAATGCGCAGCATTGGGCGCGCGCGTTTGGCAGACCCGTGGAGGGTGGCCGAGCGCAGCGAGGTCGGAAGAGGTCGTTCCCCAATTCTATTTCCACGTTCAGACAGAATGGACCGGTTGTCCGGGGCTATTCCAGTTCCGCGTTCAACCGCTCNNNCTCGTCCGCGCAGCGGGGCTCGTGGCGGTAGCGGGGCGACCAGTCCAGCAGCACGGAGCGCAGGCCGAAGCGGTTCGCGCCGGCGATGTCCCGCTCCAGGTTGTTGCCCACCATGATCACGCGGCCCTTGTCGGCGTCGGTGAGGCCAAGGGCGTCCATGGCGGCGCGGAACATCTCCGGCGCGGGCTTCTGGCTGTTCAGCGTCTCGGAGATGATCCAGGCGTCGAACACGTGGGAAAGGCCGTTCTGCGCCATGGTGTTGTGAAACGACGCCGCAAGGCCGTCCGCCACCATGGCGATGGCGTAGCCCTGCCGGTGCAGCTGAAGCAGCGCCTCCCGGGCGCCGGGAATGCATTCGGCGCGCAGCACCACGCCGAAGGGCACGTCGCGCGCCTCGCTGGCCTCGTCGATCACGGTGTCGCCGATGTCGGTGAATATGATCAGCTTCTTATCCATGGCCCTATGATACCACAATCCGCCGGAAACCACAACCGCGACTGTCCGGGAGGGGGTCGACCATGCGCTTTTTCCGATTCTGGCGCGATATTCCGATCTTCAGGAAGATGATGATCATACTGGGCACGCTGATGGGCCTGATGTGGATCATCGTGTTCTACAACATATTCCAGCTGGGCACGCTGGCGAACAAATCCACCGGCATCATGCAGCAGTACAACGAGATCACCGGCTTCATCAACGCCATCACCCGGGAGGACAGCTGCCTGGAGGCCTACGTCCGCCCCTCCCACACCCTGGAGGACGAGAACGCCTATCTGGATTCCGTCCGGGCGACGGACGCCAGCCTGGCGGAGCTGCAGCCAAGCCTGAAGAGCGACCGCCGCCAGGAGTACATGCTGAAACGGGCGATCACCAACGCCATGGTCCACTACCGGCAGGACCAGGCCGCCCTTGTGGAAAGCCAGGATTACTATGAGCGCATCCGCCTGTACGTGCTGCTGCAGCGGCAGAACGTCTACCTGAACCGCTACGGCCTGGAGCTGCTGCAGTTCAGGATGCGGGAGGGCGAGCGCAGCTGGGAGAGCATCACGGTCTCCAACCGGGGCAACACCCGGGTGATCATGGGCCTGATGGTCGCCGCCACCTGCGTGACGGTGTTCTGCCTGTACCTGTTGATCCAGACCATGCTCCGCCCGCTGCAGGCGCTGGGCGCGGCGGCGGACGCCATCAGCGGCGGCGATTACGACAGCCCGCCCCTGAACGACGCCTCCGCCGACGAGATCGGGCGCATGGCCCACTCCTTCAACATCATGCAGTCCCGCGTCAAGCAGACCATACGGGCCATGGAGCGGGAGGCGGAGATCGAAAAGGAGAACGCCCGCATGCAGGAGGCCATGCAGGAGAGCCGCTATGCCGAGCTGCAGAGCCAGATCGACCCGCACTTCCTGTTCAACACGCTGAACGCCATCGCCGCCATGGCCAACGAGGAGGACGCCCCGATCACCGAGAACCTGATCGAGCGCATGGCCAAGATCTTCCGCTACTCCCTGGAGAGCCATGAGAAGCGGGTGACGCTGGGGCAGGAGCTGCAATATCTGGCGGACTACATGGAGCTGATGGACGCCCGCTTCGCCGGCCGCATCAGCATGGACATACAGCCCTTCGACCCGGCGCTGAACGACCGGGCGGTGCCGAAGTTCATGCTGCAGACCATCGCCGAGAACAGCATCATCCACGGCTTCCAGGACATCACCGTGGGCGGCGAGATCGACGTGCGCATCTTCGAGGACGATCGGGGCAGGCTGGTGATCGAGATGGCCGACAACGGCTGCGGGTTCGATGTCTCCACCCTGGAGGAGCCCGGGGAGCACCGCAGCGTGGGCCTGAACAACATCCGCGAGCGCCTGCAGTACCTGGGCGGGCGCATGGACATCGAATCGGTGATCGGCCAGGGCACGCGCATTACCATGACCATAGACAGAGGTGAGCGGAATGATTAAGATACTGGTGGTCGAGGACGAGGCCCTCAGCCGGCAGGCGCTGGTGTCCAGGCTGCGGCACATCCTGCGGCAGGAGGGCGTGGTGGAATCGGCGGAGGACGGCAACCAGGCCATCCACAAGGCGCTGGAGATCCGCCCGGACCTGATCCTGATGGACATCGTGATGCCCCGTATGAACGGGCTGGAGGCCACCGCCGTGATCAGCGAGCACCTGCCGGATACGGTGATCGTGTTCCTGACCGCCTACGACAGCTTCGATTACGCGGTGCAGGCCATGCGCGCCGGCGGGCGGGACTACCTGCTGAAGCCGGTTTCCGAGCAGGACCTGCGGCAGCTGCTGTCCAAGGTGTTCAACCTGTCGGGCAGCGCGGGGGAGGCGGAGAAATCGCCCTTTGCCACGGCCTTTGAAACCTGGCTTTACAGCCACTATGCCGAGGACGTCAGCCTGGAGAACGCCGCCTACAGCATGGGCATGAGCGCGGCCTACTTCTCCAGGAAGATCAAGGCGGAGACCGGCGCGACCTTCCTGGAGAAGCTGACGGAGCTGCGCGTGTCCAACGCCAAGAAGCGCCTGCTGATGACGGGCCTGCCGGTGGGCGAGATCGGCAGGAGCGTGGGCTACCCGGATTCTAATTATTTCGTCAAAGTGTTCAAACGCAGCACCGGTTTGACGCCCTCTGAGTACAGGGAGAAAAACGGGGACGGACGCTGATTGGGCAATGTGCATAAAACATTGCCCCTGTTTTTTTATTTGGCGCGATGATTCACCATCTCAATGACAAAAATTTACGGTTTCGAAAAACAGGCGATTCTCCTATAATGTAAGTGTAACCAATCGTTCATTCGACACGATGAAAGGGAGGGTATTACTACATGAAAAAGAGGATTATCGCACTGTTCGTCGCCGTTATGGTGGTCCTGACCCTGTCCAGCGCCGCGTTCGCGGATGACGCGATCCTGCTGCGCCTGGCCAACAGCCACAACGCCGAGCACATCACGTCCCAGGCGTGCCAGATGTTCGCTGACCTGGTCAACGAGCGCACCGAAGGCCGCATCACCATCGAGTGCCACTTCGCCGGCGAGCTGGGCGACGAGCGCTCCACCATCGAGCAGTGCCAGTTTGGCGGCCTCGATTTCACCCGCGTCTCCTCCGGCGCCGCCGCGGAGTTCGCCCCGCTGATGAACGCCATGCAGATGCCCTATCTGTACAACGACGTCGACCACCTGTTTGAGGTCATGGACGGCGAGATCGGCCAGGAGGTCTTCGACACCCTGGAGAACAACAACCTGGTGGGCATCACCTACATCCATCCCGGCTCCCGCAACTTCTTCAACGCGAAGAAGGAGATCCACACCCCCGCCGACATGGCCGGCATGAAGATCCGCGTTTCCGAATCCGACCTGATGCTGAACCTGATGAGCAACCTGGGCGCCGCTGGCGTGGGCCTGCCCTTCAACGACACCTATTCCTCCATCCAGTCCGGCGTTGTGGACGGCGCTGAGAACAACATGACCTCCTACATCGAGATGTCCTTCTACGAGGTCGCCCCCTACTGGACCTATGACGGCCATTCCTACATGCCCGACATGATCCTGGCCTCCAAGCAGACCTGGGACAAGCTGTCCGCCGAGGACCAGGCCCTGATCAAGGAGTGCGCGCACGAGGCCGAGATCTGGCACAAGGACGCCTGGGAGGAGTCCGAGGCCAAGAATGCCCAGATCGCCATCGAGAAGGGCTGCACCCTGACCACCCTGACCGAGGAAGAGATGCAGGCCTTCAAGGACGCCGTGGCGCCCATGTATGATTCCTACCTGAACGAGGAGCAGAAGGCCATCGTCGAGCGCATCCAGGCCCTGCGCAAGTAATTGACACATCCACGCGGCGGGTCGCTGACATTCGGCGACCCGCCTTATATCGACAAGGATTGAAGGAAGACGCGATGAAAAAGATATTCCAGATCATCTTTCACGCGCTGGAATGGCTGGCAATGATCAGCCTGGTCGTCATGACGGGCGTCGTATTCTTCGATGTCATCCTGCGCTACATCTTCAATCAGGGAATGCCGTGGACCCAGGAGATCGCGACGCTGCTGCTGGTCTGGTTCTCGCTGATCGGCATGGCCATCGGCGTGGGCGAGAAGATCCACATCAGTATCGAGATGTTCACGATGAAGTGCTCCAAAAAGGTGATCGGCATCCTTGAATCCATCGACCACCTGCTGATCGCCGCCATCGGCGTCATGATGCTGGTGTACGGCCTGCAGATCATGAACGTCACCAAGAATTCCACGATGCCCGCCACCAAGATGCCCAGCGCCGTGCTGTATATCATACTGCCGCTGTCCGGCATACTGGTTTTCCTGAACGCGCTGATCGTGGCGGCCAAGAAGGACAAGCAGCTGCTTGACGGGGCCGGGAAGGAGGATAAACATGCCTGATATGTCCGTGGCGATCGCCATACTGTTTACGAGCTTCGTGGTGCTGCTGGTCATCCGCATGCCCATCTCCTTCACGCTGGCCATCTCCTCGGTGCTCACGGCGCTGTATTTGCGCATCCCGCTGCCCACGCTGTTCCAGCGCATGGTCAACGGCGTGCAGTCCTTCTCGCTGATGGCGATACCGTTCTTCATACTGGCCGGCGAGATCATGGGCCAGGGCGGCATATCCAGCCGGCTGATCAAGCTGGCGAACGCCTGTGTGGGCTGGATGCGCGGCGGCCTTGCCCAGGTGAACATACTGGCCTCCATGTTCTTCGGCGGCATCTCCGGCTCGGCCGTGGCGGACACCTCCTCCATCGGCGCGATCCTGATCCCCATGATGAACGATTCCGGCTATGACAACGATTTCTCCGTGGCCGTCACGGTCACCAGCTCGTGCCAGGGCGTCATGATCCCGCCCTCGCACAACATGATACTGTTCGCCATGGCGGCGGGCGGCGGCGTGTCCATCGGCCAGCTGTTCATGGGCGGCCTGGTGCCGGGCATACTGCTGGGCGTCGCGCTGATGATCATGACCGCGATCATCGCCCGCAAGCGCAACTACCCCAAGGGCCAGCGCTATACCCCCAAGGAGTTCTTCAAGATCTTCAAGGACGCGTTCCTGGGCCTGATGACCTGCCTGATCATCGTGGGCGGCGTCATCTTCGGCTGGTTCACCGCCACCGAATCCGCGGCCGTGGCCGTGGTGTACGCCTTTATCATCACCTTCTTCGTCTACCGCGAGATTCCGCTTCGCCAGTTCGGCAACATACTGCGCAAGTCGCTGCGGACCATCGCCATGGTCATGGCGCTGATCTCCACGGCCAGCATGTTCGGCTGGCTGCTGGCCTACCTGAAGATCCCGGCCAAGGCCACTGGCCTGCTGCTGGGCATCACCAACAACCGGATCATACTGCTGCTGCTCATCAACCTGCTGTGCCTGGTGCTGGGCTGCATCATGGACATGGGCCCGCTGATCCTGATCCTGACCCCCATATTGCTGCCCGTCGCGCAGCAGCTGGGCATGGGCAGCGTCCAGTTTGGCGCCATGCTGATCCTGAACCTGGCCATCGGCCTGTGCACGCCTCCGGTCGGCGCGGCGCTGTTTGCCGGCTGCTCCATCGGCAAGCTGAAGATCGAGGACGCCACCAAGGCCTGCCTGCCCTTCTACCTGATGATGATCCTGGTGCTGATGCTGGTCACCTTCATTCCCGAGGTCTCCATGCTGATCCCCAGGCTGCTGATGGGCGCGTAAGAGCCGCCATACAACACAAACGCGGGCGGTATGCCGAATGCTTTCGGCATACCGCCCGCTTGCTTGTGCCAGGGATCAGATCCCCGCGCTCTTGATGATGAACTGGGTCACGCCCGTCTGCCCCTCGGCAATGCCGGCGTAGGAGGCATAGCCCTTGGCCGCTTCGATCATTGCCCTGGCGCGGTCGGTGATCTCGCCGAGGTCGTCGTTGAGCAGCGTGATCAGCTTCTGGATGGCCTCGTCGTTGAATTGCTCCAGGCCGTCCTTCAGCTCGCCCATGCCGTCGAGCAGCTTTACTGCGCCGTCCAGCAGGTCGCCCGCGCCATCGTCCAGCTTCGTCGCGCCGTCCGCCAGCTCGGCAGTGCCGTCCTTCAGCTCGGCCGCGCCGTCCAGCAGGTCGCCTGCGCCGTCGTCCAGCTTCCCTGCGCCGTCCGCCAGCTCGGCGGTGCCGTCCTTCAGCTCGGCCGCGCCGTCCAGCAGGTCGCCCGCGCCGTCGTCCAGCTTCGCCGCGCCGTCCGCCAGCTCGGCGGTGCCGCCCTTCAGCTCCGCCGCGCCTTCGGACGCCTTGTTCACCGCGCCGGTGTAATCCTGCACGCCCCGGTAAAATTCATTCACGCTGTCCAGCTTCTCCATCACATCGCCAAGGCTGCGATAGGCCTCGCCGTTTTCGCCGTTTTCCTCCAGCGCCTCTGCCACGGCGTTCAGGTACTCGGGCTTGGTCTTCTGGTCGGCGATGTTTTCGTCGATGATGGCGCGCACCTCTGCCGAGCGCATCTGGGCGTTGATGGTATCGGTGATCTGGGACTGGACCTCGGCGCTGTTGTAGTGCGATTCGATGTTGCCTGAGATCAGTGCCTTCACCTCATCCGAGGCCAGCTGCTTTTTGATCTCCTGCTCCACGGTCTGCGCGACGGTGTCCGAGGCCATCTGCTTTTTGTACTCGGCATCCATCTTCTCCCGGACGGTATCGCTCTTCATCTGCGTTTCCACGTTGGATTCTATGATCGCCAGCACCTCGTCCGAGGCCATTTGCTTTTTGATCTCATCCTGCACCGTCTTCTCAACGGCGTCCGTGCCCAGCTGCTTTTCGATCTCGGCGCTGATCTGCGCTTTGACCGCAGCGGTCTTCATCTGGGCGTCGGTATTGCTCTCGATGGCCGCGCTGACCTCGTCCGAGGCCATCTGTTCCTCTATGGCCTTCTCCATCCGCGACTTGATGTCGTCGGAGGCCATCTGCTGGTCCACGAGGGCCGCGACCTGGTCGTCGGACAGGCTGGCGATGGCTTCCACGACCTTCTGGCGGGCCGCCGCCTCCACCTGCCTGCGCACCTCGGGCTCGGCCTCGGCTTCGGCCTGGGCGCGAATATCCGGATCGGCGCGCTTTTGCGCCACGGCCTGGTCGATCTGGGCCTGGATGTCGCCGGAGGCCAGCTGCTGCCGGACGGCGGCGTCGATCTGGGACGCGACGGCGTCCGCGGCCATCTGCTGGTCGGTCAGGTCGTCGATTCTGGCCTGGATCTCGTCCGTGGCCATCTGCTGGTCGGTCAGCTTCGCGATGGTATCCTTCAGGTCGCCCTCCTCGGCCAGCGCGCCGGCGAGCAGGGGAATGAGGGACGCGGACTTGGGCTCGGCGGTGGGTTCCGCCGTAGGTTCCGCCGTGGGCTCAGCGGTAGGTTCCGCCGTGGGCTCTGCCGTTGGCTCTGCCGTGGGCTCCGCCGTGGGTTCCGCCGTGGGCTCGGTGGTGGGCTCAGCGGTGGGCTCGGCGGTAGGCTCAGCTGTGGGTTCCGCCGTGGGTTCCGCGGTGGGCTCTGCAGTGGGTTCCGCGGTAGGCTCTGCTGTGGGCTCAGCTGTGGGCTCGGCGGTAGGCTCAGCTGTGGGTTCCGCCGTGAGCTCTGCAGTGGGTTCCGCGGTAGGCTCTGCCGTGGGTTCCGCCGTTGGCTCCGCCGTGGGTTCGGCGGTGGGCTCCGCCGTGGGTTCCGCCGTGGGCTCGGGTGGGCTCGGCGGTAGGCTCTGTGGTGGGCTGTGCGGTCAGCTGTTCGGTGATCGCCGCTTCGACCTCGGCGCGCACGGCGTTGGTCACCTGCTGGCGTACCTGCTGCCGCACCGCGTCCTCCACGCCCGCGCGGACCTGTTTTTCGACCGCGTCCTCCACCTGGGGGCGGATGGCGGCGTCCAGCTTCTGATCGATCAGCGCCTGTACGGCGTCGGAGGTCATCTGCTTCTTGACCTCATCGTCGATCTGCTTCTGCACGTCGTCGGAGGCCATTTGCTGGGCCACCATGGCGTCGACAGTCGCGGGGTCGGGGTTGCGCACGGCGCTTTCCACCTGTTGGCGGGTGGCGGCTTCGACCCCGGAGACGACCTTCTTGCGCGCCTCGGCCTCCACGGCGCTGCGCACCTTGGCCCGCGCGCCCTCCTCGACCTTCTGCTTCACCAGGTCCTCGGCGCCGGCTTCGACCTTCTTGCGCACCTCTTCGCCCACGGCGGCGACCACCTGCTCGCGGACCTGGGCCCTTGCGCCTTCTTCGACCTTCTGGCGCACCAGGCCTTCCGCGCCCTCCTCGACCTTTTCGCGCACCTGCTTTTTGGCTTCGGCCTCCACGGCGCTGCGCACCTTGGCCCGCGCGCCGTCCTTCACCCGGCGGGTCACCTCGTCGCGCACGGCGGCCTGCACCTTCCGGGCCAGTGTGGCGTCGGCCTGTTCGTAGACATAGGCCTCCACGTTCTCAAGCAATTCCCTTTGCAGGCGCGTGATCTCGTCGGCGTAGTTGTCCACGGTCAGGGGATTGAGCGCGATGTCCAGCTTTTCAAAGTCGGGCCGCTTCTCCTCCAGGCCCGCGTTGACGGTTTCGACGACCGATTCGAAGATCTGCCTTGCGCCGTCCACGAGCGCCTCGCTGTTCGCGTCGATCTCGGCCAGGCCGTCCGCCAGCGTTTTCGTGCCGTCGTCCAATTCCTTCGCGCCGTCCAGCAGCGCGCCGGTGCCGTCGCGCAGATCCCCTGCGCCGTTCAGCAGCCTGCCCGCGCCGTCGTCCAATTCCTTCGCGCCGTCCAGCAGCGCGCCGGTGCCGTCGCGCAGGTCCCCTGCGCCGTCCAACAGCCTGCCCGCGCCGTCGTCCAATTCCTTCGCGCCGTCCAGCAGCTCGCCGGTGCCGTCGTGCAGGTCCTCCGCGCCGTCCTTCAATTCGCCCAGGCCGTCGTACAGCGCGTCCGCGCCGTCCAGCAGCTGGGTGATGGCGTCGGAGAGGCTGTCGGTGATTTCATCGGTGTCGATGTCCACAGCCCGGTTGAGGCTGATGCCGCTGAACAGCGCGTTGGTGGCGATGGTGTACGCGCCGGAGGAGGCATAGTTCCTCACGTCGGCGCTGATGGTGGCCTCGCTGGGGATATCCATGTCGATATCCTCGTAGTCGGAAAGCCGCAGCGCGTCCGCGACGCCCGGCAGGCCGTAGCACAGCACCGCCCGCAGGTTCCCGGCGTCGATCACCCTGCCGTTCGTGACCTCCAGGTTGCTGTAAACGTCGTCCGGAACCAGCATCACCGTGGCCATCAGGAAGGGCACGGGCATATCCTCAGCCGCGCTGCCGACCTGTACAGACCGCGTGTCGCTGGCGGTGTATTCGATGGTCACGTCCAGGTGCCCGCTCCTGCCCGCCAGCTGGTCGGGCGCGATCTCCTGGCCGTCCAGTTTGTAGGTAAAGCGCACGCCCACCGGCAGGGGGGCGTCTGAAGCGCCATCGTAGCGGATGTCCTCGCCGCCAGCCTGCCAGACGAGCATGCCGTTCTCGTCGGTGAAGGCCTGGTCGCCGCCCACGTTCACGATGTCCGTGAGCGCGCTCTCGTCCGTCAGCACGTCGCGCTTGTCGGGGTTGTAAAGCCGCTCGCTGACGGTGATGTCCTGGGTGTTGCCCTCCGCGTCCGTGATGACGAACACGGTCTCCTTCTTATCCTCCGCCAGCGCGGGCAGCGCTGTGCAGCACGCCAGGATGACGGAAAGAATCGCGGAAAGCATCCGCATGGTATTCCTGTTCATCGTTCAGGCTCCTTCCTTACGGGTTTCGATAGGCTTTTTCAGCTTCATTCCAAGGGTAGTGCTTCGAATCAGTCCGTCGCACAGCATCAGCAGCGCCGGCAGCATGAATATGACCAGCGCCATGCTGATGACCGCGCCGCGGGCCAGCAGCATGCAGATGGAACGAATGATGTCGATTTCAGAATACATCGCCACGCCGAAGGTGGCCGCGAACAGCCCCATGCCGCTGACGATGATCGACGGCGCGGAAGCGCCCAGGGCGATGGACACGGCCTCGCGCTTGCCGTGCCCGGCCACGCGCTCGGTTTTGTAGCGGGTGGTCATCAGTATGGCGTAGTCCACCGTCGCGCCCAGCTGGATCGTGGAGATGCAGATCGGCGCGATGAAGGGCAATCGATCGCCAAGCACATGGGCCAGCCCGAGGTTGATGAATATGGCCAGCTCGATCACGCTGATCAGTATCACCGGCAGGCTCAGGCTTCGCTCTACCAACAGTATGATCGCGAATATCGCCAGTATGGACACCAGGTTGACCACCTGAAAGTCATGGTCGGTGATCTCGATCATGTCCTTGGTGCAGGGGGCTTCGCCGATCAGCATGCCGGTTTTGTCGTACTTCTTCAGTATGGCGTTCAGCGCGTCGATCTGATCGTTTACTTCGTCGCTGGCAACCGCATATTCGGAATTGATCAGCATCAGCTCGTAGCGCTGGGATTGCAGCTGGTTGACCAGCTTTTCAGGCAGTATGTCCTTGGGAATGGTGGCGCCGGTCACTGATTCCAGCCCCAGCACGTACTTGACGCCGTCCACCTGATCCATTTCATCGATCATATCGGAGATGTCCTTCTCCGGCAGGCCCGCGTCCAGCAGCAACATGTGTGTGGAGGCGACCTGGAAGGTATCCTCCAGCTTGTGCTGGGCGATCCGGTATTCCAGCGATTCCGGCAGGGTGGAGCCCAGGTCGTAGTAAACCTCGCCGTTGGCTTGACGGTAGGCCCCGTAGGCCGGCCATACCAGCAGGACGAAGAGGATCAGGAAGACCGGAAGGGCCTTCGTCACACCCTTCGCCAGGGGGCGCAGATCCGGGATCAGCGAGCGGTGCTTGGTCCTCTGCAGAGGCTTGTCCAGAATGAGGATCATCGAGGGCAGTATCGTCACGCAGCTGGCCACGCCCAGCAGCACGCCCTTGGCCATCACCAGGCCCAGATCCAGGCCCAGGGTGAAGCTCATGAAGCACAGCGCGATGAAGCCCGCCACCGTGGTGATGGAGCTGCCGATCACGCTGGTCAACGTCTGATGGATGGCGGCGGCCATGGCTTCCTTGTTATCGGAGGCAGTCTCAAGCTGTTCGTTGTAGCTGTGCCACAGGAAAATAGAATAGTCCATCGTCACGGCCAGCTGCAGTACCGCGGCCAGCGCCTTGGTGATGTAGGAGATCTGCCCCAGGAAACGGTTGGTGCCCAGGTTGTACAGTATCGCCATGCCGATGGAGGCCAGGAACACGAAGGGCACCAGCCAGCCGTCCAGCAGCAGCACCATGGCCGCGCAGGCCAGCGCCACCGCGATGCCCACGTAGATGGGCTCCTCCCGCTCGCACAGGTCCTTCAGGTCCACCACCATGGCGGTCATGCCCGCCAGGAAGCAGCGCTCGCCGCAGATGGCGCGCAGCTGGCGGAAGGCCGCCGTGGTATCGTCGTCGCTGGTGGACTGGTCGAAGAACACGGCCATCATCGTGGCGTCGTCGCGGTTGAAGGCGTCGTACAGCTTCTCCGGCAGCATTTCCTTGGGAATCGACAGGTCCGCGAAGCTGGTGTACCAGATGACGGAGGCCACGTGGGGCACGCCCTCCAGCCGCTCGCGCAGGTCGGCCACCTGGCCGTCGTCCATGCCCTCCACCACGATGAAGGAGAACGCGCCCTTGCCGAAATCCTGCATCAGTATGTCCTGGCCGACCATTGTGTCGATGTCCGGGGGAAGGTAGGTCAGCATGTCGTAATTGATGCGCTGGGTGGCCATGCCAAAGGCGGCGGGCGCCAGCAGCGCCACGGCCAGGATCAGTATGATCACCCGGTTTTTAACGACAAATCTCGAAAAACGCATGGGTCTGTCGCCTCCCCGCTATTGATAGATCCGGTTTTCCACTGCGTCGGGCTGCTGGTGCGCCACGATCTTGATGGCGCACAGGCCGGCCATCGCGAGGATCAACCACCATGTGCCCAGCCCGAAGCGGCGGGCATCCATGGCGGTCTGAACCTTGAACAGGCCGTCGGCCACGATCTCGATGCCCAGTATGATGCACAGCACGTTCATCGCACTCCCGGATCTGATGATCAGCGTCAGGCCCAGTGCGATCAGCAGCGCGCCGAAGGCCAGGTCGAATTGGAAGGCCAGCCGGTACAGATCCTTGGCGAAATAGCCCATCAGCTTTACCGCGCCGAAGGCGATCAGCACCGCGCCGACGATGTCGCCGATCAGCGCGACCGACATGCCGGGGTTTGCCATCAGCGCGATGCCCAGGCCGCACAATACCGCGGACAGGCCGATGTAGCCCGCCTTGGCCGTTTGGATGATCTTTGTGGAACGCATATGTCATTACCTCCAGGTTTTCAGTCTTTGATGCCTTCGATGCTGCGCCGCAGCATGATCTCGGTGGCGCCGTGCCGCAGCGCGCACAGCCTTTGGATGCGGGCCTCCGCGTCCTCCTCCATGCCCTCGTTCAGCCAGTCCACGATCATGCCGAAGCATTCGCACTTGTAGGCGCGTATGATGATCCGCAGATCCTCCGGGGGAACCGGCCTGCCCGCCGCCGCGCTGTCGATGAACTTCGTGGCGGCGTGCTCGCAGATGTGCATCAGGCTGCGCTCCAGCACGTCCCGGTTGACAGAATTGTAGATGTGGTACACCGCCCGCTTGTGGTCCATGCTCAGGCGCATGGCGACCTCGAAGCATTCCTCGATGGAGGAGATGACCTCGTACTGCCGGGTGATGCGGTTCACCTCGTCGATGATGATGGCCTCCACCAGGGCGGGCATGTCCTCGAAGTGATAGTAGAAGGTGTTCCGGTTGACGCCGCAGTCCTCCACGATGTCCTTCACCGAGATCCGGCTCAGGGGCCGTTCATCCAGCAGCTTCAGCAGTGACGCCATGATGGCTTCTCTCTTTTTGGATTGCATGGGCTCATTCCTCTGTTTTTCCGTTTCCGAACGCTTACATCATACGCCTTGATTTGGAAAAAACCATGGTCAAAAAAGCCGCCGTGTCTAAAAAGCAGGAAATCTTTACAGACTGCAGAATAAAGATGTGGTAAAATATCGGTATTCTTCCAGATGAGGTATCGGCTATGAACAGAGAGAAGATCGACCTGTACAGCCCGGCGCTGGGCCGGGAGATGCACGTGATGGCCTACGGGCAGGGCGGCGTGCCCTTCCTGTGCTTTCCCACGCAGAATTCCATGTGCCGCAACTATGAGGACTTCGGCATGATCGACCAGCTGGCTGATTTCATCGACGGCGGTCAGGTGCAGCTGTTCGTGGTGGACACCGTGGACAGCGAAAGCTGGTCGCCCAAGGGCGGCGACAAGGCCTGGCGCGCCGCCCGGCAGGAGCAGTACTTTCACCACATCGTGGATGAGGTTCTGCCGCTGATCAAAAGCCGCAATCCCGCCACGCCCGCCGTCACCGGCTTCAGCATGGGCGCGAACCACGCGGTGATCGCCTTCCTGCGCCGTCCGGACCTGTTTCGCGGCGTGATCGCCCTGTCCGGCGTGTACGACTCGGATTACTTCTTCGACGGCTGGATGGACCCCACGCTGTACGACAGCTCGCCGGAGCGCTTCCTGCCCAACCTGCCGCCGGACCACCCCTACATCGGCCTGTACAACGCCCGCACGATGATACTGTGCTGCGGCCAGGGGGCCTGGGAGGAAGACGGCGTGCGCACGCTGAAGCACCTGGAGCGGGTGTTCCGGGAAAAGGGCATCCATGCCTGGTGCGATTTCTGGGGCTACGACGTGAACCACGATTGGCCCTGGTGGTACAAGCAGATGCGGTATTTCCTGCCGAAGTTTTTAGAGTGTGTTTCCAAAATACCTGAAGCGCATTTTCGGCGTCTTTGACTGCATTTCTGCGTTGATTCCCCTTGATTTACCGCCAGTAAACCTGCGGG
>CACYWI010000085.1:9039-17042 GCA_902778045.1 uncultured Eubacteriales bacterium | reverse complement strand
CTGGACGGCTGGTACATGGACAAGCGCCTGGAGCGCCCGGAGGAGGTCATCGAGGCATTGACCGCCGGCGGGGCCTTCGGGGCATGACATCCCCGGAGGTACCGCGGAAGCCGGGCATGGCGGTCACGGACGCGCCGCTGCCCGAAATGGTGGAGCGGCTGTTCCGCGCCATCGAGCGCGATACGGGAATGCTTTCCCGCGCCGCAGTACCTGATGGAGTGCGGCAGCGGCATGCTGGAGCGCTTCGGCCTGCCCGGGGCGGACGCCGATTACTATGCCATGATCCCGCTTTTGACGCGCGCGAGCCTGGCCCGTTCGACGGGCGGCAGCCCGCGTCTGGACAGCGACGTCGCGATGGCGGAATACCTGGCCGCGGTGTATGTGGGCCGGCATGTCGAGTGCTTCTACGCGGTGCTGCTGGACGCGCGCTGCCGTTTGATCCGCACCGCGCTGATCCAGCGAGGCGACGTGGATGAGACGGCCTTCTACCTGGGCCGCATGCTGGAGGCTGCCCTGCAGGCGGATGCCGGCTATGTGGTGCTGGCCCATAACCACCCCGCCGGCACGCCCTATCCCTCCAGGGACGACCTGCATTGCACGCTGAAGGCCATGAACGCCCTCGCGCCGCTGAGGATACCGCTGCTGGACCACATGATCGTGGCCGGCGAGAGCGTAATCGGCATCCGCGGGATGGGGCTGCTGCCCGATGCGCTGTGGACCGCGGTCGCGCCTGGTGACAGGTTCGTGAACGGCTGGCTGCGCGGGAAGAAAACTTAATGTTTCGTCAGAAGTACACAAAAAACACGACAATTAACACGAAGTTAAAGCGTGCGTGCGTGAATTACGCCGGATTTCAACATAAAAACGGTATACTGTACTCAGCAAAACCGACTTAGGCGAGGGAGGTAGTCCCATGTATCTGGACCATCGCGTTACCGTGAAGATCGCCCGCATACTGAACATGATCGACATGTCGGCGCTGCTGCTGGATTCCAGCGGCAACGTGATCCTGCCGGAGGGCGACTCGCGCACCTTCACCATTCCGGAGGAGGCGCTTCAAAACCCCACCGTTCCCTTCATCTACGGCGCGATGACGCTGATCGGCACCGCCGAGGAGCAGCCTGTGTTCGTGTGCCTGCATGGCGACAGCGAGGACGTAAAAAAGTGCGCCGTGCTGTGCGCGGAGCTGATCAACGTGCTGATGCGCGAGGACATGAGCCAGACCAGCCGCGAGCAATCGCTGCGGCTGATCCTGCGGGGCGACGTGGAAGGCGCGGAGTTTGAATCCATCGCCGCGGAGCACGACATCCCCATGCAGATGAATCGCTGCGTGCTGTACTTTTACTTCCAGGACATGGAGGTGGAGACCGCCATCCAGCTGATGGCCGACGCCATGGACGGCGACCACGACCTGATCACCGAGGTAGGGCACCACTCCGTGGCCATGCTGAAGGCCATCGACGAGGAGGCCGACTTCTCCGAGCTGGAGGAGTATGCCAACGCCTTTGAAAGCAGCTTTTTGACGGAAACGGGTACCACCGTGTACATCGGCATCTCCGATCCCCGGAAGGACCTGGTCGCCATCCCGGAGGCCTTTGCCGAGGCCCGCAGCGCCATCAACGTGGGCCGGGTGTACCGCGGCAACAAGCGGGTGTTCGTGTACCGCAACCTGCTGCTGGAGCGCTTCCTCAGCGAGGTGTCGCCGGAGGTGGGCGCAGGCTACAACGCCCGCATATTCAACCGCAAGACGGTGCGCCTGTTCAACGACGAGATGATCCACACCATCGAAACCTTCTTCGACAACAGCCTGAACCTGTCGGAGACGGCCCGCAAGCTGTACATTCACCGCAACACCCTGGTGTACCGGCTGGAGAAGGTGCAGCATGCCATCGGCCTGGACCTGCGCAACTTTGACGACGCCGTCACCTTCAAGATGATGATGCTGCTGGGCAAGGGCGAAAACAGCCGCAAGCTGCGCCTGTAATGGCGGCGGCAAAGCGCACATAGATTCAATACTGCCGAATGCGCCGACCCTGAACGGCCGGCGCATTCCATCGTCATGGCATTCGGAGGTTGTATGAAAAAGAGTTCCCTGCGCACCATCGCCCTGGTATGGGCGGCGGTGATGATCGCCGTGGTGTCCTCCACGCTCACGCTGCTGTTCTCGGGCCGGGCCGCCCAGTCCCAGGAGAGCCGCGAGCATTGGGTGAGCCAGGAGGAGTATGACGCGCTGCAGCGCTACAGTCGGCTGGACGAGGTGCGCGCCTCGCTGCTGCGGGACTACTATCAGGACCTGGACGAGGACGCGCTGCTGCTGGGCGCGATCCGGGGCATGACCGGGGCCGTCGGCGACCCCTACACCTTCTATTACACCCCCGAGGAGCTGAAGCGCGCCAACGAAAACAACGATGGCGCCTATTACGGCATCGGCACGCTGCTGCAGAACAATACAGACGGCGTCATCCAGGTGGTGCGGGTGTACCCCGACACGCCCGCCGAGGCCGCGGGCCTGCGCGTGGGCGACTGGCTGTTGGCCGTGGACGGCGAGGACGTCAGCGGCGCGGACGGCCGCAGCTACAACGACGCGGTGAACCGCATCCGCGGCGAGGGCGACACCACCGTGGTGCTGACCGTGCTGCGCGGCGACGACGAGATCCTCGAGATCCCCGTGGTGCGCGGCCCGGTGTCCATCAGCTATGCCGAGTACAGGATGCTGGAGGGGGACATCGGCTATATCGACATCTCCCAGTTCACCGGCAACGCCGCCGACGTTTTCCACGAGGCCATCGAGGCCTTCAAGCAGCAGGGAGCCAAGGCGCTGGTGGTGGACGTGCGCGACAACCCCGGCGGCCTGCTGGATCAGGCCGTCAGCATCGCGGACGCGCTGCTGCCCACCGGCGTAATCGTCTATGTGAAGGAGAAGGACGGCACCCGGCAGGATTTCTTTTCCGACGAGGCGTACTACGACGTGCCCCTGGCGGTGCTGGTGAACGACATGTCGGCCAGCGCATCGGAGATACTGGCCTCGGCGGTCCAGGCCTTCCAGCGGGGCACGGTGGTGGGCGTGAACACCTACGGCAAGGGCATCGTGCAGTCGCTGCACACCTTCCCGGAGGACAGCGCCGGCCTGCAGATGACCACCTCCAGCTACTTTGACGCGCTGGACCGCTGCCCCCAGGGCGTGGGCGTGCAGCCGGATGTGGAGGTGGCCCTGGTGGGCGACAGTGTGCCCCTGGAGCCCGATCCGGTGTCTGACAACCAGCTGGCAGAGGCCCTGGCGCTGCTTCGGAAGCAGATTGGGGATTGACCCGCCTTTGATGGTTTGGTATAATAAACGTGATCGCAACGAACGGAGGCGCTATTATGGAACAGAAGAGAAGATTGGTGACCCGCAGCGACTTTGACGGGCTTGCCTGCGCGATGATGCTCCGCGAGCTGGACCTGATCGACGAGATCAAGTTCGTGCACCCCAAGGACGTGCAGGACGGCAAGGTAGAGCTCTCCCAGAACGACATCACCACCAACCTGCCATACGACCCCCGGGTGGGCCTGGCCTTCGATCACCACGAATCCGAGGTGGACCGCCTGAAGGCCCAGGAGACCGGCGGCAAGCTGATCATCGATCCCAACGCCCGCAGCGCGGCGCGCGTGGTGTACGATTACTACGGCGGCAAAAAGGCGTTCCCCCGGGTCAGCGAAGAGCTGATGGCCGCGGTGGACAAGGGCGACAGCGCGGATTTCACCGTCGACGAGATACTGCATCCCACGGGATGGGTGCTGCTGCACTACCTGATGGATCCCCGCACCGGCCTGGGCCGCTTCCGCCAGTTCCGCATCTCCAACTATGATCTGATGATGGAGCTGATCAGCTATTGCATGGATCACAGCATCGATGAGATCCTGCAGCTGCCGGACGTGAAGGAGCGCGTGGACCTGTACTTCGAGCAGGCCGAGATGTTCACCGAGCAGCTGAAGCGCATCGCCGTGCTGCACGACAAGGTGATCGTGCTGGACCTGAGGAACGAGGAGGTCATCCACGCGGGCAACCGCTTCATGATCTACGCGCTGTACCCGCAGGCCCAGATCTCCGTGCACGTAGCCTGGGGCTTCCGCAAGCAGAACACCGCCGTGATGATCGGCAAGTCCATCGTGAACAAGGCCAGCGAGGCCGATATCGGCGAGCTGTGCCTGAAGTACGGCGGCGGCGGCCACCGCAACGCCGGCACCTGCCAGCTGGAGAACGACGTGGTCGACAGCCAGCTGCCCGATATCATCGCCGCGCTGAATGCGTGAATAGGCAATAGGGAATAGGCAATAGGGGTACCGGCTGACGAGTCCGGAAGCCTTCCCCGTCGTGACAACAAGCGCCCGGAAAATGTCCAGTGGACCGTTTCCGGGCGCTTGTTGTCTCTTGAGGGGCAATGCCGAACTCCCTAAAGGCGCTATCGTTGCCCCCTCCGTTAAGTCGCTGTCATCACTTCTCCGCGGGGTTGATATCCACGCCGGGATAGCGCATCAGCAGCTGGGTCTGCTTGAAGCCCACCTTTTCCATCATCTTCAGCACATGGGGAATGCGGGCGCGCACATTGGCTTGGGCGCAGAACAGCCTGGCGCGTTCGAATTCCTCGCAGGCCAGGCCCAGCATGCAGGTGCCCACGCCCATCCTGCGCCAGCGCTTGCTGGTCTGTATGTAGCCGATGATGCCGGCGTAGCTTTCCCGCCAGATCAGTATCTCCCCGGCCATGCCGGTGGGGGAAACGGTAAGGATCCGGGTGAAGCCCTCGCGGTTGATGTAGCTGTGCAGCCAGTCGAAGTCGTGCTCGGTGTTATACAGCTCGTTATAGCGCTCCAGGAAGAACTTCTGCTCCACGGGGTCGCTGAGGTCGTCCTTCACCACCACGCAGCCTGCGGGCAGCCGGTAGTCGTATTCAAAGGGCAGCCGCAGCTCCAGCTGCACCAGGCCGTCGTTGTCCTTGAAGCCCATGGGCGTCAGGCTGTCCAGCATGTCGGTATCGTCCGGGTCGCAGCGGGTGTACAGGCGGCAGAACTTGCCGGAGGCGTTGCAGATCTCGCGGCCACGGGCCACCGCCGCGCCCAGCAGCGCATCCGGGATGGGGCTGCCCTCCAGCTGCAGGCGCACCTGCAGGGGCCGCGCCGGGTACAGCGCCGGGTTGTCGTCGCAGAAAATGGTGCACGCGCCCAGCTGGCTGCCCGTGCGCTCGTCCACGGCCATGAAGGTGTTTTCGATGGGCTGCCCGGCCACGGGCTCCCGGAAATGTTTCAGCATCATAGGGGTTTACCTCGTTTGTATTATTCCCATTCCACCGCGTCGCAGGCGCTGCCGCTGATGTCGTACACAACCCGGGCCACGCCGGGGACCTCCGTCAGGATCCGCTCGGTCGTCCGGTCCAACACGTCGTAGGGCAGCTTGCCCACGGTGAAGCGGGCGCCCTGCTCGGATACCGCCCGCAGCGCCACCACCCAGCCGTAGCCGCCCGAGGCAAGGGCCCGGGTGTCGGTCATCACGGCGAAATACTGGGTAAGGCGTTTGTTCTGGTCCGCCTCACGGATCACATCGCGCATGATCCGGTCAGCACGGCGCAGGGCCGACAGCTTTTCGGCCGTCACCTCGCCGCAGCAGCGCAGCGCCAGGCCCGGGGCGGGGAAGGATCGACGGCTGGAGATCGCCTCCGGCAGACCCAGGGCCGCGCCGACCTCGCGCACCTCCTCCTTGAACAGCATGCGCACCGGCTCCAGCACATGGCCGGCATCAAAGGTGCGGGCATAGGCCTCGTCCGAGGCCCCGCTGGCCAGCAGGTCGCTGTAGATGGTGCCCTTTACCAGGTAGGGCTCGCCCCTCTGGGCGCGGGCGTATTCAGACAGCGTTTCGATGAACGCGTCGTGGGCGGCCCGGTGCTTCTCCACCGGGTCGGACAGGCCCTTCAACCGGCTCAGAAAGCGCTCCGCGGCGTCGATGCGCACAACATCCAGACCGAGTTCTGTTTTGTAGGTTTCGACGACGTGGTCGGCTTCGTCCATGCGCAGCAGGCCGTTATCCACCAGCACGCAGGTCAGCGCGTCGCCGATGGCCCTGCGCATCAGCAGCGCGCAGGTGGCGGAATCCACGCCGCCGGAAACGGCGACCACCGCCCGCCTGTCGCCCACGCGCTCGCGAATGAAGCGCAGCTCGTCGTCGATGTAGTTCTCCAGCGTCCACACCGGGGTGCAGCCGCAGATCTTCTCGGCGAAGTTGGACAGCATCACAGCGCCGTCCGGGTCGTTGGATTCGGCATAGAACTGCAGCGCGTACAGACTTCGGTCGAAATCCGCGAAGGCGGGCACCAGGCCGTCCATCGTGGTGGCGATGGGCCTGTAGCTCTCCGGCAGCGCGAAGCCATCCACCCGGGTGAAGTAGCGGTCGCTGTCGCTGAGCCCGTCGAACAGGGGACAGGGCTCGAAGCGGATCTGCGCGGCGCTTTCCTGGAGCAGTATGCCCTCGCTGCGCGCGCCCTCCGCCGCAGCCAGCATGCGGGCCGCGCCGCCCATGGCCAGCACCGGGATGCCCAGCGCCAGCACCGCCCGGGGGAACGTGCCGACGCCGTCTTCACCGCCGGCGATCAGTATGCCCCGGGGCGACTTGCGTCGAAACAGACCGATGTCGGCTTTGCGGGAGATGATCTCCGCGTAGTAATGCTGGTTGCGCAGCTTGCGGGCCATGCGCTCGGCCTGGGGGCCGCCCAGGTCCAGCACCAGTATAAAGTCGTTTGCCATGTGCTTGTCCTCCGCGCGTCAGCGCTTGGGGTTGTAGGGCTTGGGGGGCCGCTTGTCCACGATATTGATCTTGCGCAGGATCTGGCCGGTGATGTCGATATCCAGCGTGCGCATCAGCTGCAGGCCGTACATCATCACGTCTGCGAATTCCTCTGCGATCATCGCGCGGCGCTCGGGATCACGGCCCTCCATCAGCGCCTGAACGTCCTCAGGGTTCAGCCACTGGAAGTGCTCCAGCAGCTCGCTCATCTCCACGGTCATGGCCATGGCCACGTGCTGGGGGTTCTGGACGCCGTCCACGCCCCATTGCTTGCGCAGGCACAGCTGGTGCACCTGCTCCTTTAGCATATCCAGGGTGGTATTGCTGTCATTCATGGCTGTTGCCGCCGTCCTGTCTTCTAAGTGATTTCAGCATCGCCTTGTCCGCGTCGGAAACCCTGTAGGATTCCCGCAGCTTTTGCAGTGTCTTGTTGTGGGTGAAGTCGTCCAACGCGCCGCTTTCCAATATCGACAACACGTCGTCGGGCCGGGACAGGTACAGCGTCGCCAGGCCCCAGGCCGCGGCCATGCGGGCGTAGTAGTCCGGGTGGCCGAAGCCACGATAGACGTCCATCACCCGGTCCAGGTGCGCCGCGTCGCGGTAGCGGCTCATCAGCATCACCAGGCCGAAGCGCTTCACATAGGTCTGATCGGAGGCCGCGCATTCGGTCAGATACCCGAAGAGCGCCTCGCGCTCCGCCGCCGCGGGCTTGTAGCTGGAGCACAGCGTGTCGCACACGGCCCAGTTGTCGATACAGGGCAGGAAGGCCGCGAGCAGCGCCCTCTTTTCCTCGAAGGAACAGCGCGCGCCGCCCAGCACGATGGCATGCAGCATCCGCACGTCGAACAGCGTATCGCCCCGACTGGCCTCCAGGAACGCGCGCCAGTCGCCCTTCAGAAGCTCCTTTGCCAGCGCCCGCAGCCGGGGCACGCGCACGCCCAGGGAGGGCGCATGCACGCCGGGCACCAGCGACATGTTGAATTCCCGATAGCCCGGGTCGGCCATGGATCGCAGGCGCGAAAGAAGCCCGTCCATGTCGAAAGGACCTGTATTCAATCAAATCACTCCTATCTTAGTTTACGCAGGTTGCGACGGAATGTCAAGAAATTTTACAGCCCGCGGTGGCATGGAGACCGATTTTGGGGGATAATGGGGGCATACGAACGCGAGGAGATGGCAGGATGAACGAGAA
>CACYWI010000085.1:0-9024 GCA_902778045.1 uncultured Eubacteriales bacterium | reverse complement strand
GGCACGCTGTTGAACACGGACCACGAGACCACGGCCTTCACCCGCGACGCGCTGCGGCGGGTGGCGCAGGCCGGGGGTGTGCTGGCGCTGTGCACGGGCAGGTGCCTCTCCGAGCTGACGGAGCACCTTGCCACGCTGCCCGGCATCGCCTACGCCATCTGCGAAAACGGCGGCAGCCTGTACGACGTTGCCGCGGACCGGGTGCTGTTTCAGGCGACCATACCGGATAGCGATGCCGGGCGCATACTGGCCCTTACCGAGGGCTACGACGTGGTGGTGCAGTGCTTCTATGGCGAGCGCTCGCACCTGAAGACGATGGCCCCGGAGGACCTGGCGCGCTGCCATGTGCTGGACTACCTGGCCGTGTTCCGGCAGGGCTCGGTGGAGGCCCCGGACATCGCCGACCGCTGGCGGCGCAGCGGCCTGCCCATGGAGAAGATCAACCTGTACTTCAGCGGCGAAGCCGAACGGGACGGCTTCCTTCGGGCGATGGGGGAGATGGGGCTCAGCGTCACCGGCTCGCTGGGCATCGGGCTGGAGATCTCGCCCCCCGAGGCCACCAAGGCACTGGGCATCGCGGCGCTGTGCCGCCACCTGGACCTGCCGCTGGCGCGGGCCATGGCCGTGGGCGACGGCCACAACGACATCGACATGATGCGCGGCGCTGGCTTCTCCGTGGCCATGGGCAACGCCGCGCCGGAGACGAAGGCGGCCGCCCACGCGATCACCGACGATTGCGACCACGACGGCTGCGCGAAGGCGCTGCTGAAGTACATGCTGGGCGGGGAATAAACCCCGCCCAAAACTTTTTTTTAGCGCATTGCGGCACGAATACTTTACATTTTCTTGATACTGTGCTATAATCCATAGTTGTAAATTAACACACAAGGAGGTTTTCCCACATGAAAAAGCTCGTTACCATGATGCTGGTCGTGGCCATGGCGCTGACCATGGTGGCGTTTGCCGCCAGCGCCGAGGGCTCTGATTACACCATCCGCATTTATTCCAACTCCAACTCCTCCGAGCGCGTCACCTGGCTGATCGACGCCGCCGAGAAGGCCGGCTTCAAGATCTCCCTGGACGACAACTCGGTCATCTCCGGCGACACCGCCGCCGTGCAGGCCGCCAACGAGAACAAGGACGCCGACGTCATCTTCGGCCTGAACGAGGTTCGCTGGTCCCAGCTGGTGAACGGCACCTACGAGAACCTGAAGGTCATGGACTGGACCCCCTCCTGGGCCGACAAGGTGGGCAGCTACAAGTATGACGGCAAGGCCTACGGCCTGGTGATCCAGAACATTCTGATGCTGTACCGCAACGACGAGCTGGGCACCAACGGCGAGGCGCTGCACTTCGCAAAGTGGGCCGACATCGTGGACAGCGGCTACAAGTGGTATCGCCAGGGCAAGGTCGGCGGCACCACCAACGCCAACATCAACAACGCCATGCTGCATGCCTTCACCGATCCCGCCTCTCCCGCCGGCGGCATCTCCGTGGATGGCTGGAAGACCCTGTGGAACTACTGCGCGAACGGCAACTTCACCGGCGACAGCTACGGCCTTGATCCGCTGATCCGCGGCGACGTGCAGGTCTCCACCTTCTACAGCAGCTCCCTGTACGGCAACATCGAGGCCGCCGAGGAAGCCGGCACCGAGGCCAACCCGCTGCACGGCACCCTGGAGCCCGAGAACTGGGCGCTGGTGGACATCGACGACGGCACCTACTACATCGCCGAGTACATCGGCGTGATCGACAACCCGAACCGGACCGAGGAGCAGACCGAGGCCGTCAAGGCCTTCGCCGAGTGGTTCGGCTCCGCCGAGACCCAGATCGCCTGGTCCGACGAATTCGACAGCTATCCCTGCAACGAGGACGCCGTGGCCGAGCTGTTCGACGAGGTTCCCGCGATCTACGCGATCCCGAACTTCGCCCTGAACACCGTCGAGGGCACCGATATGACCTACGCCGAGTACGTTGGCGCCCACTCCTCCGAGTGGACCAACATCATGACCAACCTGGGCTTCTACTGGGCCGACAATGCCGACGCCCCCGCCGAGCCCGATTGGGACAACCTGGATTGGGCGACCCTGACCCAGGCGGCCCCCGAGGCGTAAATCAGGAAATCATTGAAAAGCGGGCCTGAATGGGCCCGCTTTTCTTCAAACCACAAGCTCAAAGGAGTCCTCAACATGATCAAACTGACTGATATCGTGGTCAAATTCGATGACTTCGAGGCGCTGCACAACATCAACGTGCACGTGAAGGAGGGCGAGTTCTTCACCTTTCTGGGCCCCTCCGGCTGCGGCAAGACCACCACGCTGCGCACCATCACAGGCTTCATCGAGCCCGTGAGCGGCACCGTGAGCATGCAGGGCAGGGACATCACCCACGTGCCCATCGAAAAGCGCAACATCGGCATTGTGTTCCAAAGCTACGCGCTGTTCCCCACGATGACCGTGCACGACAACATCGCCTTCGGTCTGAAGATCAAGAAGCTGCCGAAGAATGAAATCGAGGAAAAGATCAAGACCATCGCCCGCAAGGTGGACCTTTCCGACGAGCAGCTGGCCAAGGCGGTCAGCCAGCTCTCCGGCGGCCAGCAGCAGCGCGTGGCCATCGCCCGCGCTCTGGTCACCGAGCCGGCCATCATCTGCATGGACGAGCCCTTGTCCAACCTGGATGCCAAGCTGCGCGTGCAGCTGCGCAACGAGCTGAAGAAGATGCAGCGGGAATTCGGCATCACCACCATCTACGTGACCCACGACCAGGAGGAGGCGCTGACCCTTTCCGACCGCATCGCCGTGTTCAACAAGGGCTATATCGAGCAGATCGGCACCCCCAACGAGGTGTACAACCACTCCAAGACCGAGTTCGTGGCCAACTTCATCGGCGATATCAACCCCCTGGGCGAGGGCGTGGTCAAGGGACTGGGCCTGCCGGCGGACAAGCATCACTTCATCCGCCTGGAGCGGGTACGCGTGAACCGGCCCAAGGACGATGACGTGTTCCAGACCGATGGCGTGATCGAGAACCGCGAATACTACGGTCTGTACATCAAGTATTACATCAATACCGCGGGGCAGACCATCAAGGTGATCGAAAAGAACGACGGCATCAATATCTACGAGCCGGGCGAGCATGTGGCGGTGGGCATCCACCCCCAGGACGTCATGTCCTACTGAGAGAGGGGGCATAACGATGCAGCAGACCCTCAAAAAGAAGGGCGGCCTCGATCTTTCGCTGATCTGGAAGGTGTTCGGCGGCGCGCTCTTCGTGTACCTGTTCCTGGGCTTCATGGTTCTGCCCTGCCTGAACACGCTGACCAGCATATTCACCACAAAGGATGCCGCCGGCAACATGGATCCCATGGCGGTCATACGCTTCTTCTTCGCCGGCAACATGCCCTCCTTCGTGATCAATTCGCTGAAGCTGGCGGTCAGCCTGGTGGTCACGGTGAACGTGGTGGGCATCTCCATCGTGCTGCTCACCGAGTATTTCGACATCAAGGGCGCAAAGATACTGCGGCTGGGCTACATGACCACGCTGATCTACTCCGGCGTGGCGCTGGTCACCGGCTATCAGTTCCTGTACGACAGCAACGGCATGCTGACCCAGTGGCTGTCCGGCGTGTTCCCGGGCATGAACAGGCAGTGGTTCTCCGGGTTCAACGCGGTGCTGTTCACGATGACCTTCGCCTGCACCAGCAACCACGCGCTGTTTTTACGCAACGCCATCCGCGGCATCGACTATAACACCGTGGAGGCGGCCCGCAACATGGGCGCGAAGCCATTCAAGGTGCTCTTGAAGGTGGTCATGCCCACGCTGCTGCCCACGCTGTTCTCGCTGACGGTCATGACCTTCATCACCGGCCTGTGCGCCATGAGCGCGCCCACGCTGCTGGGCTACAACTCCATCAACCCGGAGATCGTGCGCCTGGCGGGCTCCTCTGTGGCGGACGAGGCCTTCCCGCAGGCCCGCGCCGCGCTGCTTTCCATCATACTGGCGCTGTTTACCATCGTGCTGCTGACCACGCTTAACCACTATGAGCGCAAGGGCCACTACCTGTCCGTCAGCAAGACCAAGGCCAAGCTGGTGAAGCAGAAGATCCAGAACCCGGTTTGGAACGTGGTGGCCCACATCTACGCCTACGTGCTTTTCATCATCTACATGACGCCCGTGGCGATGATCGTGCTGTTCTCGTTCCAGAACTGGCCGGCCATCCGTGCCAAGAGCCTGAATGTATCCAGCTGGACGCTGATCAACTTCTTCGGCACCCAGGACTACAGCTACACCACCAGCCGCGGCAAGCAGCGCCTGCGCGAGGGCGTGATCTCCGGCGTGTTCAGCAACGCCGACACCGTGGGCGGCATCCGCCTCAGCTTCGTGCTTTCGCGGTGAACTACATCTTCAAGCACCGCAACAAGAAGCGCGCCGCCATCGTGGAGGCCTGCCTGCTGTTCCCGTGGCTGCTGCCCACGATCCTGATCTGCTATTCCTTCCGCACCTTCTTCAACGGCGAGGTGTGGTACGTGCTGGGCAAGAACCTGTACTACCGCGAGAACGTGCGCTTCTTGATCGTGATGGCATACACGGTGGTCAAGCTGCCATTCGCGCTGCGGATGGTGAAGGCCGCCTTCTACGCCATCGACGACGAGCTGGAGGACGCCGCCCGCAACCTGGGGGCCAGTTCTCTGGTCACGTTCCTGAAGGTGAAGCTGCCCATCGTGCTGCCCAGCGTACTGGCGGTGTTCGCGCTGAACTTCAACGCGCTGTTCACCGAGTACGACATGTCCGCCACCTTCCACTCCAGCTACGGAAAGTCCTACGCCATGGTGATCCAGTCCATGACGGCGGAGGAGGGCCGCGACGGCTACAATATGAACGGCTCCGGTCGGCGCTGCGCCAGCACGGTGTTCATCATGCTGGTGTCGGGCCTGATCCTGTACCTGGTGTACGGCGTCGGCGCGCGGGACCTGGGCGAACGCCTGGAGCGCCGCAAGAAGCGCAGGGCCTTCTTCGCGAAGCTGACGGGCAAAAAAACCTTGGAAAGCGGGCAGTAATGTTAATTCCATATTGACAACAAACCCTCAAAGAAGTATAATAATACACGGTTGAACAAACCCAATCGAAACGGAGGTATCATTCATGAAGAAACTGCTTGCGATTCTGCTGGCTGCGCTGATGCTGCTGGCGTGCTGCTCCGCCTTCGCGGAGGAGATCGACGCGGACCTGATCGCCGCCGCCAAGGAAGAGGGCACGCTGGTGGTCTACGGCTCCTGCGAAGAGGATTACCTGAACGCCGCCTGCGATCATTTCGAAGAGCTGTACGGCATCAAGGTGGAGCGCCAGCGCCTGTCCACCGGCGAGGTTCCCGCCAAGATCGAGGAGGAGAACGGCAACCCCTCCGCCGACGTGTGGTTCGGCGGCACCAACAACCCCTATGATTCCGCCGCGGCCAAGGGCCTGCTGGACAACAGCTATGTGCCGGCCAACGCCGTCCACCTGCTCAGCGACCTGTACAAGGATCCCAACGGCTACTGGTACGGCATCTACACCGGCATCCTGGGCTTCATGGTCAACACCGACGAGCTGACCCGCCTGGGCCTCGAGGCGCCCCAGACCTGGGACGACCTGTTGAAGGAGGAGTACAAGGGCCTGATCTGGTTCTCCAACTACAACACCGCCGGCACCCCCAAGCTGGCCGCCAACCTGATGCTGCAGATGAAGGGCCACGACGAGGGCATCCAGTACCTGGTGGACCTGGACAAGAACGTGCAGATCTACACCAAGTCCGGCTCCGGCCCCTCCAAGAACGTGGGCACCGGCGAGTGCGTGATCGGCATCGGCTTCCTGCATGACGGCATCACCCAGATCCTGGACAACGGCTATGAGAACGTGGGCCTGGTGGTTCCCCAGGACGGCACCGCCTGCGAGATCGGCCCGGTGGCCATCTTCAAGGGCGCCAAGCATCCCAATGCCGCCCACCTGTTCATGGAGTACGCGCTGTCTCCCGACTGCGTGGAGCTGGCCGATGATACCGGCTCCTATCAGTTCCTGGTGCTGGACAACGCCCAGCAGCCCGAGGCTGCCGCGCAGTTCGGCCTGGATCTGGGCGCCGTGTGGGACGGCTATGACTTTGCCAAGGCCGTCACCGACACCGACCAGAACGTGGCGGACGTGATCGCGGCCTTGGGCGACGCTGCCGACGACCGCTTCAAGACCGAATAATCCCCATACCCTCAAGGGAATCCAATCCCCGCCCCGACCGGGGCGGGGATTTTCTTGAGGTCGGATCGCCTCCGACCTGCATGGCATGGCGGCTGCTGTTCTGCCATACCGGGCGGAGCCGAAGGTTTTTCCCAAAATCATATTCTTCCCAAATCCATCAGAGGAAGGAGAGGCTGCTGATGGCACGCGGCCAAAGCGCGGCGCTGGATCGGAAAAAGCTGATGGCGGACCCCATTATGATGACCACCATCGTGCTGCTGATCACCTTTCTGACGCTGTTTATACTGTATCCGCTGGCGATACTGCTGGTGGACAGCCTGTACGGCACCGACGGTTTTTCCCTGGAGACCTTCAAGCGCATTTTCGGCATGTACACCTTCCGTGGGGCGATCACCAACACGCTGAAGGTGGGCTTTGTGGTGGGCATACTGTCCACGCTGATCGGGCTGCTGTTTGCCTATGTGGAGGTCTATGTCCGCATGCACAAGGTGGTGGGCGGCCTGTTCAAGGTGGTATCGATGCTGCCCGTGGTGTCGCCGCCCTTCGTGCTTTCCCTGTCCATGATCATGCTGTTCGGCCGGGCGGGCCTGATCACCCGCTTCCTGCTGGGCATCTACGATAACAACATCTACGGCTACTGGGGCATCGTGATCGTGCAGACGCTCACATTCTTCCCGGTGTGCTACATGATGCTCAAGGGCCTGCTGAAGAACATCGACCCCAGCATGGAGGAGGCCTCCCGCGACATGGGCGCCTCCCGCTGGAAGGTGTTCACCACGGTGACGCTGCCGCTGCTGCTGCCCGGCCTGGGCAATGCCTTCCTGGTGACGTTCATCGAATCCATCGCCGATTTCGCCAACCCCATGATCATCGGCGGCAGCTATGACACGCTGGCCACCACGATCTACCTGCAGATCACCGGCGCCATGGACAAGCAGGGGGCGGCGGCGATGGCCGTGGTGCTGCTGTGTATCACGCTGGCGATGTTCGCGGTGCAGAAGTACTATCTGGAGCGCAAGACGGCGGCCACCCTCACCGGCAAGGCCAGCCGGGCGCGGATGCTGATCGAGGACAAGTCCGTCACCATTCCGCTGACGGTGCTGTGCAGCCTGGTGGCCCTCTTCGTGATCATGATGTATGTGTGCGTGCCCATCGGCGCGCTGTTCCCCACCTGGGGCTACAAGTTCACCCCGCTGACCTTCAAGTGGTTCAGCCAGGTGTTCACCCGCTACAAGGGCCTGAAGGCCTTCCGCGATTCCTTTGTGCTTTCGCTGATCGCCGCGCCCGTGACGGCGCTGCTTTCCATGATCATATCGTACCTGGTGGTCAAGCGCAAGTTCAGGGCCAAGGGCTTTATCGAGGCGGTTTCGATACTGGCCATGGCCGTGCCCGGCACGGTGCTGGGCGTGGGCTACATCCGCGGCTTCGCCAACGGCCTGTTCCACACGGGCCTGCTCAGCGGCATCTACGGCACGGGGCTGATACTGATCATCGTGTTCGTGGTGCGCTCGCTGCCCACCGGCACGCGCAGCGGCATCTCTGCGCTGCGGCAGATCGATAAATCCATCGAGGAATCGGCCTACGATATGGGCGCTGACAGCCTGAAGGTGTTCACCTCGGTCACGCTGCCGCTGATCAAGGATTCCTTCCTGTCCGGCCTGGTGACGGCCTTCGTGCGCTCGATCACCGCCATCTCCGCCATCATACTGCTGGTGACGCCCAGCTTCCTGCTGATCACCGTGCAGATCAACGAATTCGCGGAGAAGGGCGCATTCAGCATCGCCTGCGCCTTTGCCACCATACTGATATTGATCACCTATGGCTCGGTGCTGCTGATGAACTTTATCATCAAGCACTTCGGCACCAGCAAATTGATTAAGGAGGCTGAGTGATCATGGCCGATACGCGCGTCAAGAACCCCAAGGGCGTCAAGCTGGATCATATTTCCAAGATTTACAAGGATCCCAAGACCGGCAAGGACTTCTATGCCGTGCACGACGTGGACCTGACCATCGAGCCGGGCACCTTCGTCACGCTGCTGGGCCCCTCCGGCTGCGGCAAGACCACCACGCTGCGCATGATCGCGGGCTTTGAATCGCCGGACGAGGGCGAAATCTACCTGGGCGGCGAGCCGATCAACGCGCTGACCCCCAACAAGCGGGATACGGCCATGGTGTTCCAGAGCTACGCGCTGTTCCCGCACTACAATGTGTTTGACAACGTGGCCTATGGCCTGCGGCTGCGCAAGGTGCCCAAGGCCGAGATCCAGCGGCGTGTCACCGACATACTGGCGCTTGTGGAGCTCTCCGGCATGGAGCAGCGCATGACCAACCAGCTCTCCGGCGGCCAGCAGCAGCGTGTGGCCCTGGCCCGCGCCCTGGTGGTGGAGCCGGGCGTGCTGCTGTTCGACGAGCCTCTGTCCAACCTGGACGCCAAGCTGCGCGTGCAGATGCGCACCGAGATCCGCCGCATCCAGCAGAAGCTGGGCATCACCGCCATCTATGTGACCCACGACCAGAGCGAGGCCATGTCCATCTCCGATAACATCATACTGATGAAGAAGGGCGTCATCGCCCAGATGGGCAGCCCCACCGAGATCTACTATCGCCCCAACAGCGAATTCGTGGCCGACTTCATCGGTGAGTGCAACTTCTTGAAGGGGCCTGTCTCCGGCAGCCTTCCCGGCGAGGCCATTGTCAACATCGCCGGCGTGGACGTGCACGTGGCCACCGAAAAGTATGTGAAGGTGGGGGACGACGGCGAGATCGTGCTGCGGCCCGAGGCCATCGCCATCGC
>CACYWI010000084.1 GCA_902778045.1 uncultured Eubacteriales bacterium | reverse complement strand
GAGGCGAACACCCTCGCCGAATCCCTGAGCCGCTGGTGCCGCACGGTGGTGGCGTCAAAGCGCACCGTGGCGAAGGCCAGCTGCATCACCGGGCCCGCGCCGAAGGCGCAGATCAGCGTGCCCACGCCCACGGGGCCGCCCAGCAGCCAGCCGATCAGCGTGGCCGTGCTCAACAGCGCGATGCTCACCGCGCCGATGGGCACCCGCTTCACCCGCTTGGCCAGCCCCACCAGCAGCGTGTCCCTCGGGCCGCAGCCCAGCGAGGCGATCATGTAGGTGTACTGGGTGTAGGCCAGCACGAACAGGCCCAGCACCATCACCGGGATCGACGTCAGCAGCGAGGTGCACGGCGGCACGATGCCCGTCCAGTTGAAGAAGTCCACGGCCTTGCCCACCACGATGGCGTCGATGAACATGGCGATGCCGATGGGCTCCTTCAGCAGTATGTCGATCAGCAGTATCGTGCACGACACCGCGATGGAGGCCGTGCCGTACAGTATGCCCAGCGTCTTCGACAGGCCCAGGTTCAGCACGTCCCAGGGCGCCACGCCGATGTTGGCCTGGATCGTCAGGTAGATGCCGAAGCCGTTGACGAACAGGCTGACGGCGGCGATCAGCACGTTCAGCAGTATCGCCCCGGGGGTCCTGTTCTCGCGCAGATCCTTCCACATTTGGATTCCCTCTCCGTTTGTTGCTGCGCCACAGTATAGCACACAAACGTAAATATGGAAAGACCGCCGGGCAGATTTATTGCCGCCGCCCGCCCTTGCGGGTCCTGAAATCCCGTTCGATCTTCTCCTTCCAGCCTGCGCCGAGCGGCATGCTGGCGCGCACCTGGCTGACCGCCGCGCTGACCTCGGCGTAGTTCAGCGCCTGGCCCTCGGCATCGTTGTGGAAGGTCACGGCCCGGTCCTCGTCGATGCCGAAGTGGGCGGCGGTCTCCACGGCGTCGATGTTCGCGCCGAGGAACAGGAACTCCCAGCCGTACTTTTCCTTCTGGCGCTTCACCATGGCCTTCACCTCGTCCGAGGTATAGCGGTGGCTGGCATTCTCCATGCCGTCGGTGGTGATCACGAACACGGTATGCTCCGGCCGCGTCGATCAGCGCGGTGCAGCCGCCCACGTAATACTGGCGGTCCGTCATCGGCTCGATCCGGCGCAGGTCCACGCGGTCGTGCAGCACGCTGCTTTCGTTGGAGAACAGCACCGTGGAGACCAGCGCCTCGCCCTCGGCCCGCTTCTGGCGCTCGATCATGCCGTTGAAGCCGCCGATGGTATCGCCCTCCAGCCCCGACATGGAGCCGCTCCGATCCAGTATGAACACCATTTCCGTCAGATCCTTTTTCATCAAAAATCCCTCCTTGCGTGTTTCATGGCCTTATGATACACGAAGGAGGGAGGTCAGAGGTCGCCTGGCAGGCGACAAATCACCGGATGATGTCGATCAGCTGCTCCCGAGCGCCGTCGTAGTGGGGATCGACGAGGCCGAAGTCCTTGCGCTTGTAGTTCCACAGCGCCCGCCCGATGCCGTGGCGCTCGAACACCGCGTTGATGTCCTTCAGCCAGCGCAGCGCCGAATCCACGGGGGCCTGGTCGATCACGCCGTACTCCCCGCAGTACAGCGGCGCGTCGTTCCGCCCGGCGGCCTCGATGGCCGGGGCGAACAGCGCCTCGAAGAAATCCGGCCCCAGGGCGGTGACCGGCTGTCCCTCGATGGCCCCGGCCAGGTCAAAGGACAGCTGCTTTGAAAGCGCCTTGTAGCGCTCCAGGTCGTCGGGATAGACCACCTCCAGGTCCCGGGGCATGTTCTCCACCCAGTAGGCCTTCTGGTGGGTGAATATCATCGGCTCGTAGCAGTGGAAGTTGTACACCACCCGATCGTCGGCGGGCGGGTCCAGCAGCGGCACGCTCTTCACGTTGTTATAGCACACGCCGCCCACCACGACCCACGCCCGGGGCGCGAGCTCGCGAATGGCCGCGATGGCGCGGTTGGCGATGGCGTTCCACGCCTTGACCACCGAAGGGGAGATCACCTCGTTCAGCAGCTCGAAGGCCACGAAGTCATGCGCCGCGTAACGCTTCGCGATCCTGCGCCACAGGGCGTAAAAGCGCGCCTGCAGTCTTTCGTCATGGAAGAAGATCTCCCGGTCGGCGTTCACCTCCAGCGGGTCGAAGGTGTAGCCGAAGGCCTTGTGCAGGTCGATCAGCAGGTTCAGGCCCGCCGCCCGGCACCAGCGCACGCAGTCGTCGATGTGCCGGTAGCCCGCCTCGATGACCTCGCCGTCGTCGGTCTCGATCCAGTTGTAGTCCACCGGCAGCCGCACGTGGTCCATGCCCATTTGGGCGATGGCCCTGATGTCGTCCTCGGTGATGAAGGTATTGAAGTATTCCTCCGTGGTGCCGTCGGCCTGGGACAGCCAGCCGCCCAGGTTCACACCGTGTCTGTAGCCCGCAAATTCGCGCATGGCAATGCCTCCCCTCATGGTATTGCACCCATTGTACCGCATTGCGGGCGGTTTGTCCAGCGGTCCCGGGCGTTCCGGCGGCGTCAGCGGTACTTCCGGTCATACAGCAGCGCGGCCAGCAGTACCACGAAGCAGGAGCCCGCGTTGTGCACCAGCGCGCCCGTGGTGGGGTTCAGCACGCCCAGCACCGACAGCGTCACCGCCGCGAAATTGATGCACATGGACAGCGTGATCGCGCCCTTGATCGTGCGGACCGTCGCGTTGGACAGCCACTTCAGATAGGGCAGCCTGGCGATATCCTCCGTCATCAGCGCCACATCCGCCGCCTCCACGGCGATATCGCTGCCCATCGCGCCCATGGCCACGCCCACATTCGCCGTCTTCAGCGCCGGCGCGTCGTTCACGCCGTCGCCGACCATGCACACCACGCCCTCGCGGCGCAGCGCGTCGACGCAGGCGACCTTGTCCTCCGGCAGCAGCCCGGCGTGCACGTCGTGGATGCCGACCCTGCCGGCAAGGTACGCCGCCGCCCTGGGATTGTCGCCGGTGAGCAGCACGGTCCGAATATCAAAATGCTTGGATTTATCCGGTGCTCTTGAACATCCCATCGCATTTTGTTATACTGAAAGGGATAAATAACGCAAGCAAGGGAGGCAACCCAAATGATCGAAAGCAGGAAGCTCGGTTCGATCGGGGTCTCGCCTGTGGGCATGGGCTGCATGGCCTTTTCCCACGGCTACGGCCAGATCCCGGAGGAGAGCTACAGCATCGACGCCATCCGCGCGGCCCGTGACTTCGGCTGCACGTTCTTCGACACGGCGGAATCCTACGGCAAGGTGCTGTACTACGAGGGCCACAACGAGGAGATCGTCGGCAAGGCGGTAAAGCCCTTCCGAAAGGATGTGGTCCTCGCCACGAAGCTGCACTTCACCGACATGGTGCCGACCGACGAGGCTGAAACGATGGATTGCGTGCGCGGCCACCTGCAGCGCTCGCTGCGCCGGCTGGGCACCGACTATGTGGACCTTTACTACCTGCACCGCGTGCACCTGGACGTACCGGTGGAATGGGTCGCCGCCGCCATGGGCAAGTTGATCGACGAGGGACTAATCCGCGGCTGGGGCATGTCCCAGGTGGACGTGGACACCATCGACAGGGCCCAGCGGGTCACGCCCCTCAGCGCGATACAGAATATCTACAACATGCTGGAGCGCGGCATCGAGGCGACGGTGATCCCCTACTGCCTGGAGCACGGCATCGGCGTCGTGCCATTCTCGCCGGTGGCCAGCGGCTTCCTGTCCGGCAAGGTCAGCGCGTCCACGGATTTCTCCCACGCCGACGACGTGCGCAAGTTCGTGCCCCAGCTGTCCGCCGAAAACATCGACGCCAACAGGCCGGTGCTGGACCTGCTGGAGCGCTATGCCGTCGAAAAGCAGGCCACGAAGGCCCAGATCGCCATCGCGTGGATGCTGGCGAAGTATCCCAACGTGGTGCCCATCCCCGGCTCCAAGAACCGGGAGCGCATCCTGGAGAACCTGGGCTCGTGGAACGTTGCGCTCTCCGAAGGCGAGCTGAAGGCCCTGGATTCGGCGCTGGATAGCATACCGATCCACGGCCATCGCGGTTACGTTCAGTTCGAGGGCGGCAAGATGTCGGATTGGGGAAAGAAGTGACCGACTGTCAGGCGATCCCTATGCATGCGACAGGGTGTGCCGGTGCAAGCGCCGACACACCCTGCCTCTTATTTTGGGGCAGCCCTATTTTTCCAGCAAGTCGATCACCCTCGCCGCGGCGTCCCGGTCCACAACAAGCACGCCGTGGGGCACCAGCTTCAGCACGGTGGCGGGCAGCGCCTCGGTGGGGGCGGTGCGGATCAGGCGCTCCGTGATCTCCGCCTTGTGCGCGCCGCCGACCTGCAGCACCACCAGCTTCGTTTCAAACATGTGGTGCACGCCCACGGTGATGCCCCGGGTCAGCCGGGTGGGGCCGGAGAAGTACTTCTGGCCCACGGACATGGTGACGGGGTCCAGCTCCACCACCTTCGCGTAGTCCGAGAAATCGCCCCCCGGCTCGTTCAGGCCCAGGTGGCCGTTCATGCCCATGCCCAGCAGCATCACGTCGATGCCGCCGCGATCGAATATGAATTGGTCCACCTCGCGGCAGGCCTGCCGGAGGTCAGCGGCGTGGATGTCAAAGCGCTTCACCCGCTCATCCGGAATGCCCAGGGGGCCGTAGAAGTGCTTGCGCATGAAGGCGTCGCAGTTCTCGCTCTCATCCTCCAGGTCCAGCCACTCGTCCAGGGCCACGAACCATGCCTTCGAGAAGTCGGCCTCGCCCCGGGCGCTGCGCTCGGCCAGTATCTCATAGGTGCGGGCAGCGGTGCTGCCGGCGGGCAGGCAGATCAGCGCGTCCGGCTTTTCGCGGACCACGTCGATCAGCAGCTGGGCGCTGCGCCGGCTCATGGCCTCGAAGTCATCCTCCAGGTACACTCGCTCGGGCAGCCGGATGGGCAGCTGCGCGCCGCGGGCCATGGCCGCGGCCTCCATGCAGTGGGCCAGATCGCCGGTATTCCGGTTGTGGGCGATACAGGCCGCGCAGTCGCCGTGCATCGCGCACAGGATATAGGGACAGTTACAGCGCATATTCATCATCCTTTCACCGCGCCCATCGCCAGGCTGTTCGTAATGTTCTTGCTCAGCAGCGCGTACATGATCAGCGTGGGCAGCGTGGCCACGGTCAGGCCCGCGCCGACCACGCCCCACTTGGTGGAATACTTGCCCACCATGTCGTTCACGCCCACCGTGACAGTCTTCAGCTTGTCCGTCGATATAAACACCAGCGCCAGCATGTATTCGTTCCAGGAGCTCAGGAACGTGAGTATCGCCACGGTGGACAGTATCGGCGCCAGCATCGGCAGTATGATCACATAGAACAGGCGGTAGATGTTCGCGCCGTCGATGAAGGCCGCCTCCTCCATCTCCTTGGGCAGCGCCTCCAGCGAGCCCACCATCAGCAGTATCGCCTGGGGCATGGCGAAGGCCACATAGGGCAAAATCAGCGCCCAGTGGGTGGACAGTATCGGCTGCAGATTGATATACAGCGGCAGCATCACGGCCTGGACCGACAGCATCATGCCCACCAGGAAGATGTTGTACACCAGCTTGCTGAGCTTCCACTTCATGCGCACGATGGCATAGGTCGCCATCGCCGAAAGCAGCAGTGTGAGCAGTATCGTCGAGGCGGTCACGATCACGCTGTTCAGCAGGTACAGCCCCATGTTGCCCGCGGTGAAGATCTTGGAGTAGTTCCCCCACTGCCAGGCCCGGGGCAGGCCCATCGGGTTCGCGCCGAAGATCTCCTTGTTGTCCTTCAGCGAGAACATGAACATCCAGTACAGCGGGAACAGCTGGATCAGCGCCACCAGGACCAGGAACACCGTCATCACCGGGCTGGTCCGTGTTTTCAGCAGGTTCTTGTTCGCTTTCATCTTCATGGGGCACACCTCTAATCATTCTGCCAGCGGCCGAACACCCGCTGCACCAGCAGCGTGAACACCAGGCACTCCACGATAATGAATATCGCGATGGCGCTGGCGTAGCCGTAGCGTCGGGTCGTGAAGATGTTGATGTACATCATCAGCGAAGGGACCTCCGAGGCGTGCACCGGGCCGCCCTTGGTAAGGATCTGGATCATGTCGAAGGACTTCAGCGACCCGATGATCGCGAAGATCACGCTGGCCTTGATCATGGGCACGATCTGCGGGATGATGATGCTGAACACCATCTGCCGCTTGTTCGCTCCGTCGACCCGCGCGGCCTCCAGGATGTCCTCGCTGATGGCCTTGGCCGAGGAATAGTACAGCAGCATGTGATAGCCGATGTACTGCCACACCATGGGCACGAAGCAGGCGATCAGCGCAGAATCGGTGCTGCCCAGCCATTCATGCTGCCAAGCGGTCAGCCCCAGGTTCCCCAGCAGCGTGTTCAGCAGGCCGTAGGAGGGGTGGTAGACCTTCATCCACAGGTTGGCGATCACCGAGCTGGAGATGATGACCGGCACGAAGAAGATGTTGCGGTACAGGGTCTCCCCCTTCACGCCGTTGACCAGGATCATCGCCAGCAGCATGGAGATCGGCAGCTGGATGAACACCGACGCCCCCGCCAGGATCAGCGAGTGCCACAGCGCGTTCCAGAACAACCCGTCGCCCAGCAGCTCCGTATAGTTGGCAAGGCCGACGTACTTCCCCTGGGTGATGCCGTCCCACTTCAGCAGGCTGTAGCGGACCGACTGCAGTACCGGCAGCAGCGCGATGGCCACGAACCAGATCAGCGCGGGCAGAACGAAAAACAGTATGGCCTTTTTGTCGCGCAGCGCGCGTTCCATAGGCGTTCCCCCTTTTTAAAGAGACTGCCCGGTGGTCGGATGCTCGCACCGGGCAGCAGGGTATCAGCGAATGATCAGTCCTGGGCGTACATGGCGACCACGGCCTCGTCCATGGCCACCGCGAACTCCTCGGGTGTCATGGTGCCGGCGATCAGGCCCTGCAGCGCCTGATAGTGGGCGTCGATGGCCGCGCCGGCCAGGAAGGTATCCCAGGCCAGCACATAGCCGGTGGAATTCTGGATCAGGTCCTTGATGGCGATCAGGGTCGGGGAAACCTCGGCCTCGTCGATCTCGCCCAGCTTCCAGGCGGGCAGGGAGTCGCCGATCTTATAGCACTCCTGGGACATGTACTTGGTCATGCCCAGCGCGAAGTCGAAGGCCTCGTCCGGGTGCTCGGTGGCCGCGTTCACCATCATGAAGTCGATCACGCCGCCGGAATAGGTGGTCTCGTCGCCCTTGCCGCCCTCAACCACGGGCAGCGGCGCCACGGTGACCTTGCCCACCAGGTCGTTGTCGGGGCTGTCGCAGCCGGAAGCGCACCAGCTGCCGCCGAAGTACATGGCCACCATGCCCATGTAGAACTCCTCCTGGGCCTCCTCGGAGCTGACGCCCAGGGTGCCGTTGCAGAAGGCCCCGGCGTTGTTCAGGTCCACCAGCAGCTGCGCGGAGCGCACGATCTCCTCGGTGTTCATGGTCGCTTCGCCGGACAGCGCGGCGTTCACATAGTCCGGGCCCGCCGTGCGCACGGCCAGCGCGTTCTGGATCATGCCGATGTGCCAGGCGTCCTTCGCGCCCAGCACCAGCGGGGTGACGCCGTTGGCGCGGAAGGTTTCCACGGCGGTCATCATCTCGTCCCAGGTGGTGGGGATGGCCACGCCGTACTCGTCAAACAGCTCCTGGTTGCAGAACAGCACGCCCGCCCACTGCTTCAGCGGCAGGCCGTAGACGCCGCCGTCATAGGTGCCGTAGGTCAGCGTTCCCTCCAGGATGTCGTCGTACACATTGTACTTGGCCAGATAGTCGTCCAGCTTCAGCACCGCGCCGGCATCCACATAGGTCTTGGCCGCGCCGCCGCCCCAGCAGAAGAACACGTCGCCCTGGGACTTGGTGGAGCAGGCGATAGGCAGCTTCTGGGTCTGGTAGTCGACCTCCTGGTAGGCGCTGGGTTCGATGTGGATGTTGGGATGCTCCGCCTCATAGATGGCGATGTAGTCGTCCACGATCTGGGCCATCCGGTCCGTGGGCCAGATGTGCCAGAACTTCAGCGTGACCTGTTCCTCCGCCAACGCGGAAGCGGACGTGAGCCCCAGGCTCAGCAGCAGTACCAACGCGGTGATCAATGCCATGCACTTCTTCATGAAATCCTCTCCTTTGCTCTTGTGGTGTCACGAACCATATTAAAACGCTGTGCATCGCGTTCTAAATGCCTTTGGATGCGTTCGCCGCTCGCGCCCAGGTCGTCCAGCGCCAGCAGCAGCGCCCCTACGGCGGGCTCCAGCGCGCTTTCGATGATCCTGGCCCTCGGCGCGGTGGCCAGCACGGTCTCCCGCACGGCCCGGATCAGCATGGGCGCCTTGCACTTGAAGATGCTGCCGGAAAGCACCACGTCCACCGGCTGGAGTTCCAGCCCCATGCGGCGCAGCGCCGCGGCGGCATAGGCCGCCGTATCCCGGCCGAAGCGGGTCAGGATCTGCGCGGACACGGCGTCGCCCTTCAGCGCCTCCTCCTCCACGATGATGGGCAGCTGATTCCGCTCGGCCTTGGTCAGCCGACACTCCACCTTTTTGCGGAGCAGCGCGTCCACCGTGTCGCACCCGGCCGCCGCCAGGCAGCGCCCGGTCAGCGAGGTGGCCGGCCCCATGCCGGACTGCGCGTCGAACACGGCCCGCAGCACCCGCTCCGCCAGCGCCAGGCCGCCCTGGTCGGCGTCGGGGATATAATAGCCGAACACATACTCCCCGCCCGCGCCGTCACGCACGGCGCAGTTCAGGCCGGTGCCGGCGCACAGCACGCAGCCCCTGGGGTTGTCCGTGGCCGCGCGCAGCGCGATGATGCAATCGTTGACAACGTGTATCAACGTGTATCTTCGCCCTGTCCACGCCCAGCGTGCGGGAGAGCGCGCCCTTCAGCAGGCCCGCCTCCTCCGGCCAGTCCACGCCGGTCATGCCGGCGGCAACGGCCGCGAGGTCGTCCGCCGCGATATGCGCCCTTTCCAGCGCCATGCGCGCGGCGCTGCCCGCCGCCCGCATGGCATGGTCCATGCCGTTGACGGAATGACAGCTGCCCTCGTCGCAGCCCGCGCCGAGGATGTGGCCGAGCTCATCGCCGACCAGCGCATGCGTCTTCGTGCCGCCCTGATCGATGCCGAGTACATATCTCACATTTCATCTTCCTTATCTGTCGAACTGGGGCAGATATTCCCGGTTGGCCTCCAGCAGCTCCGGCACCAGCTGTTCCACCAGCGCGTACTCCCGCACCAGCGGATGGGCCAGCAGCGCCCACTTCATCTTGGTGACGCTGCCCTCCACCGCGGCCTCCACGGCCAGCTGCTCGTAGTTCTTCACCGCGGCGATCAGGCCCCAGCACATCGGCGGGATCTTATCCGCGGACTTGTGGATGGGCTGCATCCCCCGGCGGTTTACCATGCAGTTGATCTCCACCACAGCGCTGTCCGGCAGGAAGGGTATCGCGCCGTTGTTGGGCACATTCACCACCTGCTCGGTATCGTCGTTGTTGTATACGGCGTTGACGAAGTTCATCGCCACCTCGCTGTAGCCGCCGCCGCCGCGCTTTTCCAGCGCCGCGGGCTTGTCGGCGTTGTTCGGATCGGCGTAGGCGGCGAAGACCTCCTTCTCCAGGCTCTGCACATACTCGCCGCGGGTCATCTCCTGGTTCCTCAGCTTTTCCACCCGCGCCGAGGTGTGGTAGAAGTACTGCAGGTAGGGGCTGGTCAGCACGCCCAACAGCTTGCTGAGCTCCGGGTCCACGTCGTGGCCGTTCTGCTCCGCCAGGGCCATGAACTGTTCCTCGGTGACGGGACGGCCGTCGATGGTGATGTTGCTGATGAAGTTCATGTGGTTGAGGCCGATGTAATCGTACTGCACCCGGTTGTAGTCCTTGCCGGTATAGCCGATGCCCAGCGCGCGCTTGGCCCACATCTTCGGGAAGATACCGCCGGAGCAGAAGCCGGCGATGTTGGCCTTCGTGTACCGGGTGACTGCCTCGGTGACCAGGCCCGTGGGGTTGGTGTAGTTGATCAGCCAGCCCTCCGGCGCGACCTTCTCCATGTGGCGGGCGACCTCCAGCATCACGGGGATGGTGCGGAAGGCCTTCATCATGCCGCCAGCGCCGGTGGTCTCCTGGCCGATCAGCCCGTATTTCAGGGGGATCCTTTCATCCTTCACGCGCTGCCGGTTCCCGCCCACGCGGATCTGCGTATCCACGAAGGCCGCGCCCTCCAGCGCGTCGTCGAGGTCCAGGGTCGCGCGGATCTTCAGGCCCTGCATGCCCCGGGCATCGGCAAAGCGGCGGCAGAAGCCCCGCATGATCTCCAGGCGCTTTTCATCGATATCGTACAGCACCAGCTCCTCCACGGGGAGCGTGTCCCGGCGCACGATCATCTCCTCGATGAGCTCTGGGGTGTACGAGCTGCCCGCGCCTACGATGGTGAATTTCATGGTTATGCGCCCCTTTCCTGTGTCAAAATGTGTAGCGCTACACATTTTTTCTTGAATATAACACATATACAGGCTTTTGTCAATAGCTTTACGCCAAAAACGTGAAGCGATTTACATTTTCAGGCCGATAAAAAACGCCTTTCGGCGTTCAAGGGAAATGGGGCCGTCAGGCCTTCGGCAGCGTCGTCTGCCGCACGATCAGCTCCGGGTAATAGGCGATCTTCTGGGCCGGCGCGTCCGGGTTCTCGATCTGCTCGATCAATATCTCCAGCGCCCGCCTGCCCATCTCATGCAGGGGCTGGGACAGGGTCGTCAGCGGGGCGTAGTCATACTCCCTGGGCGGGTTGTCGTTGTCGAAGCCCACCACCATGATGTCGCCGGGAACGTGGATGCCGGCCTCCTCCAGCGCCATGATCGCGCCGTAGGCGGTGTTGTCCGAGCCGCAGTACAGGGCGTCCGGCAGGTCGGCGGCGCGCTTGCCGGCCAGGTATTCCTTCATGATCCGGTAGGTGCCGTGCACATCGAAATCCGCCTGGATCAGCATGCCGCTGTTCACGATGGTGCCGTGGCGCTGCATGGCGTAGATGAAGCCGTTCTGCCGGTCGATGGAAACCCGGTGCTGCATGTCGCCGCCCACGTGGTAGATCCGCTTGCAGCCACAGGAGATCAGGTGGTCCACCGCGGCGGCGGAGCCGAAGGCGTTGTCCAGCGAGATGTTGTTGATGCCCAGGGCGGGAAAGGTGTTCTCCACCACCACGAAGGGAAAGCCCTGGCCGGCCAGCGACTGTATGATCGTCTCGTCGTCCAGGCGGCTGCCGTAGAATATGACGCCGTCGGCACGGCCCTGGGTGAAATAGCGCACGGCGTTCTGCTTCACACCCACGTTGTTCCGGCCGGAGCAGAACACCAGGTCGTACTCGGTATCGTCGGAGGCATCCTCGAGGCCCGTGACCAGCGGGAAGAAATAGGGCTCGCATAGGGTGTCCATCACGATGCCGATGGTGTGGGTGCGCCGCTTGGCCAGCGAGCGCGCAATGGCGTTGGGACGGTAGTTCAGGGTCCGCATCGCCTCGACGATCTTCTGCTTCGAGCGTTCGCTGACGCCCTTCTGGCCGTTGATGTACCGGGATACCAGCGTGGCCGAAACGCCCGCCAGCCTTGCCACATCCTGCAGGCTGCTCACGGCGCAGCCCCCCTTTCCTGTCACTGCGTCTATTATATACGAAAAACATGGAAAAGGCAAACATCGCGCCGTAAGCCGGCGCATGCGCAGAATTCAGCAATCAATGAAGGGAAAATAAAGGCGGCTTGCCGGGCCGGAGAAACCGCTTGACATCCAACAGGTTCTTATGCTATATAGGAATCGAATCGGCGCGGGACGCGGTTCCCACGGCCGGCATGCTGCGTTACCCCAATCGACGGAAGCAAGGAGGCAAGCCCATGAGCACTGAGAAGCGGGCCTGGTGGAAGGAAGCGGTGGTCTACCAGATCTACCCCCGCAGCTTTGCCGATTCCAACGGCGACGGCATCGGCGATTTGAACGGCATCACACAGCACCTGGACTACCTGAAGGCACTGGGCGTGGACGTGATCTGGGTCAGCCCCGTCTACGCCTCGCCCAACGACGACAACGGCTACGACATCTCCGACTATCGCGCCATCATGCCCGAATTCGGCACCATGGCGGATTTCGACCGCATGCTGGAGGGCATCCACGCCCGGGGCATGAAGCTGGTGATGGACCTGGTGGCCAACCACTCTTCGGACGAGCACGCCTGGTTCGTGGAAAGCCGCAAGAGCCGGGACAACCCCTACCGCGACTACTACATCTGGCGCGACGGCAAGGACGGCGCGGAGCCCAACAACTGGGGCAGCTGCTTCTCCGGCTCGGCCTGGCAGTATGACGAGGCCACCGGCCAGTACTACCTGCATCTGTTCAGCCGCAAGCAGCCGGACCTGAACTGGGCCAACCCGAAGGTGCGCGACGAGATCTTCGACATGATGAGCTGGTGGTGCGACAAGGGCATCGACGGCTTCCGCATGGATGTCATCGGCATGATCGGCAAGGAGAACTTCGACGACGGCCCCGTGGCCCCCGGCGCGCTGTACGGGGATTTCAGCCCCTCCTGCATGCACACCGAGACCACCCACCGCTACCTGCGCGAAATGCGGCGGCGGGTGCTGGACAGATACGACCTGCTCACCGTGGGCGAGGCCGGCGGCGGCCCCGAGGACGCCATCCGCTATTCCAACATCGACGGCTCCGAGCTGAACATGACCTTCCACTTCGAGCACACCGACGGCCTGAACGACGGCACGGAGCTGGGCAAGTGGTCCGACCACGGCTCGCCGCTTCCGGAGGTCCGCGCGGTCATCAACCGCTGGCAGACCGCGCTGCAGGGCAAGGCCTGGAACACCATGCACATGTCCAACCACGACCAGCCCCGCCAGGTCAGCCGCTTCGGCAACGACAGCCCGCTGTGGCGCGAGAGGAGCGCCAAGATGCTGGGCACGCTGATCCACATGATGCGCGGCACGCCCTACGTCTACCAGGGCGAGGAGCTGGGCATGACCAACATCTACTTCACCTCCATCGACCAGTACCAGGACATCGAGGTCAAAAACGCCTGGAAGCAGTGGGTGGAATCCGGCCGCGTGGACGCGCAGGACATGCTGCGCTGGCTCGCGAAGATCTCCAGGGACAACGCCCGCACGCCCATGCAGTGGAGCCGCCAGCCAAACGCCGGCTTCACCGCCGGCACGCCCTGGATCGCGGTGAACCCGAACTACCTGTCGGTGAACGCCGAGGACGAGCTGGCCGACCCGGACAGCGTGTTCAACTACTACCGGCGGCTGATCGCCCTGCGGCACGAATACGATGTGATCGTGTACGGCAGCTTCGAGCCGCTGCTGGAGGACGACGCGAACGTTTACGCCTATCGCCGGGTGCTGGACGGCAAAACGCTGACCGTGCTGTGCAACTGGACGGACCGCACGGTGCCCTGCGCGCTGTCCACGGGCGACGGCGAGGAGCTGATCTCCAACTACCCGTCCCACAAGCCGGGCTTCCTGCGCCCCTATGAGGCGCGGGTGCTGCTGCGGCAGGTATGACGGCAAAGCATTATGATTACCTTGATTTACCGCCAGTAAACCTGCGGGAAATCGCCTTGAAATGCAGTCAAATCCACTCGAAACTGCATCTCCCGGCATTTAGAAACACACTCTAAACCGAAGAAACTGGAGGGATCGCATTGAAGCACATGCATTCGGAATGGCAACAAAGGCTGGCCCACTGGATGGAGACGCTGAAGAAGGATCTGTACATCCCCCTGGGGCCCATCGGGGTGGAATCGTTCATGACGATGGACCACCTGACCCCCGACGAGGCGCGACAGCATGAATTTGCCCCGATGGTCCCTGGCACGAAGTGGGGCCACACCTGGGAATACTGCTGGATGCGGGGCCGCATCGTGCTGCCGGAGGCCGCGGCGGGCAAGCGCATCGCCATGGACCTGCAGACCGGCGGCGAATCCACGGTGTTCGTGGATGACAGGTCCTTCGGCACCCGCCGCGCGGAGTGGGTGCACGTGCCCCATCACTACATCGTGGACAACTTCCTGACCGCGGCGGGCGAGCCGGGCCGCGCCTACGACCTGCTGATCGAGGCCTACGCCGGGCATTTCTTCCCGGAGAGCGATTTGCACGGCTGCGCCACCGGCCCGGTGCTGCCCGGCAGCTATACCGACCCCAAGGTCGAGGGCGAGCGCGCCACCCTGGGGAACATGACCTACGGCATCTGGAACGAGGACGCCTACCAGCTGTACATGGACCTGAGCACGCTGCAGCTGCTGGGCGATATGCTGGACCCCGAGGGCCTGCGGGCGGACCGCGTGGCCGGGGCGCTGGAGCGGGCCACCCTGATCGTGGATTTCGAGCAGGGACTGGAGGCGCGCGTCGAAAGCTATCGCGCGGCGCGCGAGGCGCTGAAGCCGGCGCTGGAGGCGGTGAACGGCAGCACCGCGCCGGTGTTTTACGCCATCGGCAACGCCCATTTGGACCTGGCCTGGCTGTGGCCCATGGCGGAGACCCACCGCAAGACCAGCCGCACCTTCGCCCAGCAGCTGCGGCTCATCGACGAATACCCGGAGTACAAGTACCTGCAGAGCCAGCCCGCCGCCTACGAGATGTGCCGCGAGCACTACCCCGAGCTGTTCGACCGCATCGTCGAGGCATCGAAGAAGGGCCAGTGGATCCCCGAGGGCGCCATGTGGGTCGAGCCGGACACCAACATGACCAGCGGCGAATCGCTGATCCGCCAGCTCGTGCACGGCAAGCGGTACTTCAGGGACGTGTTCGGCGTGGACAGCGTGGTGCTGTGGCTGCCGGATACCTTCGGCTACTCCGCCGCGCTGCCCCAGATCCTGAACAACTGCGGCGTAAAGTACCTGGTGACCCAGAAGATCTTCTGGTCCTACAATGAGGGCGACCGCTTCCCCTATCACTACTTCACCTGGCAGGGCGCGGACGGTTCGAGGATCGATTCCTTCCTGCCCACCAGCTACACCTACCGCACCGATCCGAAGGAGATCGTGGAGACCTGGAACAAGCGGGTGCAGAAGCGCGACCTGGACGCCTTCCTGCTGCCCTTCGGCTACGGCGACGGCGGCGGCGGCCCCACTCGGGACCACATCGAATACCTGCGCCGTGAAGGGGACCTGGAGGGCATGCCCCGGGTAAGGATCGAAGGCCCGGTGCGGTTCTTCGAGGACATGGAGGCCCAGGGCGGCCCGAAGCACACCTACGTGGGCGAGCTGTATTTCTCGGCCCACCGGGGCGTGTACACCTCCCAGGCGGCCATCAAAAAGGGCAACCGCAAATCCGAGCTGGCCCTGCGCGAGGCGGAGATGTGGGGCAGCCTGGCCCGGCTGAAGGGCGCGGCATATCCCCTCGCCCGGATGGACGCGGCCTGGAAGAAGCTGCTGCTGAACCAGTTCCACGACATACTGCCCGGCTCGTCCATCGCCCGGGTGTACGAGGACGCCCGTCGCGACCATCGCTGGATCATCGGCGAGGCCGAATCGGTTCGGGACGCGGCTCTGTCCGCGCTGGCCTCCGGCGAGGGCGTGACGGTGTTCAACAGCCTGTCCTTCGAGCGCACCGGCCTGGTGGCACTGCCCGCGGAATACGCCGATGGCGCGGCGACCGCCGACGGCACGCCCGTGGCCGTGCAGCCCGCCGGGTGCGGCGCGCTGGCCCGGGTGACGGTGCCCGCCTGCGGCGCGGTGTCGCTGAAGCCCGCCGCCGGGAAGGCCGCCGCCCCGAAGGCGCAGGCCAGCCTGACGGCGGAAGGCGCGGTGATCGAGAACGACCTGGTGCGCGCCGGGCTGAACGCCCGGGGCGAGATCGTTTCCTTCGTGGACAAGGCTTCGGGCCGGGAATTCGCCGCCGGACCGATGAACCGCCTGATGCTGTTCAAGGACGTGCCCCGCCTGTTCGACGCCTGGGACATCGACTCCAACTACATCCTGCAGCCGGTCGAGATCGACGAGCCGGTGAAGCTGACGGTGAAGGAGGCCGGCGGGCTGCGGGCGGTGCTGCGCCTTGAGCGCCGGATGCTGGATTCCGACTTCGTCCAGGACATCGTGCTGGAAGCCGGCAGCCGCCGACTGGACTTCGTGACCGACGTGGAATGGCGCGAGCTGCACCGCCTGTTGAAGGTGGATTTCCCGGTGGACGTCCGGGCGACGGAGGGCATCAACGAGATCCAGTTCGGCTACATGAAGCGGCCCACCCACCGCTCGCGGCTGTACGATTCCGACCGCTTCGAGGTGTGCAACCAGCGCTACAGCGCGCTGTGCGACGAAAACCACGGCGCGGCGGTGCTGAACGACTGCAAGTACGGCATCAGCATGAACGGGAACGCCCTGCAGCTGACCCTGCTGCGGGCCGCGGCTTGCCCGGAGATGCGCGCCGACAACGGCAGCCACCGCTTCACCTACGCCTTCACGGCCTGGGAGGGCGACTTCATGGCCAGCCCCGTGGTGCGCCAGGCCTATGACCTGAACGTGCCCATGGTGGTCGCCCCGGGGACCTGCGAGGGCTTCAGCGCCTTCAACGTGGACGCGCCGAACATATTCATCGACACGGTGAAGCCCGCCGAGGACGGCAGCGGCGACATCGTGCTGCGGCTGTACGAGGCCAAGCGGGCGGATACCGCCTGCCGGCTGAGGCTCGGCCTGCCGGTAAAGGGCGTCTGGGCCTGCGACATGCTGGAGAACAAGCAGGAGGCGCTGCCCGTCGTGGACGGCTGCGTCGGCCTCGGCTTCCACACCTTCGAGGTCAAGACCCTGCGGCTGGAATTCTGATCCGCAAATAAGCGGCGCTCCGATCGATGATCGGAGCGCCGCTTTTTGTCGTCACCCGAGCCTTTTTACGCTGTCCCGCTCCACGAGCCGCACGCCCAGCATCGTGCGTTCGGGGGGCAGGGTCCGGTCCTCGATGTGGCGGACCAGCATGTCGACGGTCCGTTCTGCCTTTATGTCCGCGTCCTGGGCGACGGTCGTCAGCCTGGGCGAGATCAGCGAGCACAGCGGCAAATTGTCAAAGCCCACCACGGACAGGTCCTCCGGCACGCGCAGCCCGAATTCGACGGCCACACGGATCAGCCCGGCGGCGGAGAAGTCGGCGCTGCAGAAGAAGGCCGTGGGCCGCTCCGGCGCGCCGAGCACGGCCGCGAGCCGGTCCCTGTGGGCCTCCAGATCCCAGGAGGGGATCACCCACGCCTCGGGCACCTGTATGCCGTAAGGCGCGAGGCTTTCCCGGAGCCCCTTCAGCCTCCGCAGGTCCACGTCGCTGTCTGGATAGGCGTTGGCCACGAAGCCTATGCGGCGGTGCCCCATGCCGGCCAGGTATTCCCCGGCGATGCGGCCGCCGGTCTCGTCGTCCAGGTCCACGTGGCTGGCGCCGGGCAGATCGAAGTAGCAGTCGGTCAGCACGGTGGGAACCTGAGACAGCGTGGTGATCTTCTGAAGGTTGCGGATAAAGGAGCCCGTGATCAGCACGCCCGCCACGTTCCAGCCGCGGATGTCCCGCTCGATGGTGCGGTAGTCATTTGTGACGCGCACCAGCGGAACGTAGTCCCGCTTGTACAGGTGCTTGACCAGCGCCCCGAAGTAAGCGGCATTGTAGGGGTTCAGGAAGATGTTCTCGTCGTCGCTGCCCTGGCCGATGATCGCCACGAAGCGGGAGCCGCGCTGGGCCAGGTTGCGCGCGGCCTGGTTAGGCACATAGCCGCGCTCGCGGATCAGATCCTGGATCAGCTGCACCTTGTCCCTGGACACGCGCTTCAGGTTGCCGTTGATGACGTTCGACACCGTGGTCATGCTCACGCCCGCCGCCGCCGCGATTTCCTTCAAGCTCGACATGTTACTCCCCCCAACATACGTCAAATTATACCATATTTCAGACACTCACGCAACGTTTTACCGCAGTAAAGTATAATATTTCAATCATAACCGTTAAAAAATCGATTGGTGAAATTGTCCAAAACGGATATAAAGTATTAATTGCGTGTTGACAATTACAGAAGCGGATGTTATAATGCGGACAGTTAAGCGCTAAACCAGTTAAGCGCTTAACTTCCAAACCTGACCGGGCAAACGATATATGTATTGAGCAGCGAAGGGGTGTTTGCATGTCGAACCAATGGCTGAAGGACGCGGTATTCTACGAGATCTATCCCCAGTCGTTCTACGACACCAACGCCGATGGCATCGGCGATCTGAACGACATCGCCAAGGACATCTACGACAAGATCCAGGGCTTCGACGCGGATCTGATCGTGCCCGTGGGCGAGCGCGCCGCCGGCCAGAACTGCCGCTGGAACAACGCCGAGGCCACCGAGATCCTGCACAAGCTGTCCGCGACCGACCCCACCAGCGACGAAGCCTATCAGCTGGGTTTGGACTTCCTGAAGATCGCCATCCAGGATCTGCCGATGATCGGCTTCCACTCCGGCGTGAAGTTCGTGCCCACCAACAGCTCGATCTGGGAGGGCTATCCCACCGCGGACAACCCCTACAACGGGCCCTGGTGGTGGTGGAGCTGCTTCAAGTACATCGCCCCGCATATCACCCTGGTCAAGTAAGGAACGATGTGCTTAAAGCATAGCTGACAGACCGTATGTGCGCGCCGTGTCGACGCGGCGCGCACATTTGCTGATTCTCGTGAATTCACGACCGCTGGCCCGCCCCAACCCAGTCGGCGCGGGTAGACAATCGCATGACAGCGGGCTTGACAATCAAGCGTGAAGGGGTGTAGCCAGTGAAATTTTGGAAATACCTGGGCCTGCGCCTTGTGACGTGGGCGCTGACGATCCTGATCGGCGTGACCTTCATATTCTTCATTCCCCGCATGTTCCCTTCGGACCCTGTGGAGCGCATGATCGGCAATATGGAGTCGCTGTCCGGTTCCATGGATCCCGCGGCCAAGGAGGCCATGCGCCAGGCACTGCGCATACAGTTCGGCCTGGACGGTTCCCTTTGGACGCAGTACACACAGTTCATGTGGAGGGGCCTTCTCCACTTTGACTTTGGCCCGGCGCTGATGAGCTATCCCACGCCGGCCGGAGAGATCATCGCCCGGAACCTGCCGTTTACAGTGGGGCTGTCGATGACCACCACCATCGTGGCCTGGTGCATCGGCAACTTCATCGGCCTGCTGGCGGGCTTCCGGAAGAACAAGCGGTCCTTGAAGATCCTCGAGGGCATCGCCATCTGCATCTATCCGATCCCCTACTTCATACTGGCCCTGGTGCTGCAGATCATATTCGCCTATGCGCCATGTGACGCTGGCGGGCACGGCCACCACGCTGGGCAGCCTGCTGGCCACGATACTGGGCGGCTGGCTGATGGACGCCGTGGGGGTCCGGCGGGCGCTGCTGGTGGTGCAATTCTTTGCCGCGGGCGGCGCGCTGCTGCTGACGCTGGCGCTGTCCCGCGCCTTGAAGCAGCCGAACCTCGCGGAAATGGCCTGAAGCCTTGCATTGCACTGCCGCCTGTGATACACTGGAGCTGAGAATATGTCGAAAGAGGCGATACAATATGTCGAAAGAGGCGATACCATGGCATACAGCACAGATGTCGAAGGGGCCAGGGCGCTGGCGACCCGGCAGCACGAGGGCCAGGTGGACAAGGCCGGCATGCCCTACATCACGCACCCCATGCGCGTGGCGGGCCGGCTGGAGAGCCCCGAGGCCCAGGTGGTGGGCTGGCTGCACGACACCGTGGAGGACACGGGCCTGACCGTCGCCGATATCCGGGCGCAGTTCGGGCCGGAGACCGCCGCCGCCGTGGACGCGGTCAGCCGTCGCGAGGGCGAGGATTGGTCGGATTACCTGGGCCGCGTGGAGGCCAACCCGGTGGCCCGGCAGGTCAAGATCAGCGACCTGATCGACAACAGCAACCTGGGCCGCATCCCCCATGTCTCCCTGAAGGACGTCAAGCGACAGGCCAAGTACAACAAGGCGCTGAAGAGATTGTTGGAGGCGTCTGCCGACGAAGCATGAACGCGGAGCAGCTGGAGCGCAGGGTCTGCGCCGCGATCTGCCAGGGCAAGGGCCTCAAGGCCAGGGAGATCGCCGGCCTTCTGAGCCTGGATCGCAACACCGTCAACCACATACTGTACGCCTCGCCCCTGCTGAAGGAGCTGTGCTACCAGGACAGGGACTACCGCTGGCATGGCATCATACGGCAGTCCCGGCCCCATTCGGGGCTGTTCGAGTTCTCCGGCTACTACAGCCGGGTGGATGAATTTCTGGACCTTACGGAGGCCGAATGGCTGGACCGCCTGGTCGAGGGCTGCCAGAGGATCGGGCGCAGCGTCAGCGACGCCCGGGGGCTGCTCCACTCCTTTCGGGATTGCAGGGCCCAAATGGTCCGGCTGTTCACCGATCTGCTGGACATGGTCGGCGACCCCTGCCTGAGCTGGGAGATCGCCTTCGAATTCAGACTGAAGCGAGCACGCCGCGTACGGATCTACGCGGACGTGCTCGTCATCACGGAGGACAAGGTGTTCTCCCTGGAATTCAAAATGAAGGATGCCCCGGACCTGGAGGACGTGGACCAGGCAGCGAAGTACTGCCCCTATCTGGAGATCGTGTTCGGCCCGGAATATGAGGTACTGCCCGCCCTGGTGCTCACCGCCGCGAGGGAGGTCTTCGATTTCACCCCCATCGGCAATAGCGGGTCCCTGCTGCCGGTGTGCTCAGGCGACATGCTGTTCAACGTGTTCGACGAATACCTGGGCTTCCTGAACGGAACATAGCCCTCCGTTTGCGAAACCGGTCAGTCGTCCACGCCGACCATCACGGAGGTCGCCTTGACCACCGCGTAGGCCTCGCCGCCCACCTTCAGACCCAGCTCTCGGATCGCGGCCATGGAGATGGTGGCGGACATCACGTTGCCGCCGCCGATGTCGATCTTGACGATGCCGTTCACCGCACCCTCGTCGATGGCGATGATGGTGCCCTTGAATTGGTTCCTCGCGCTCAGCTTCATCGTTGTACCCTTCCTTTCAGCTTTTACTGATATACCGCGGACCGGCGTATTTACCACCGGCCCGGTTTCATTGTATATGCGGAACGGCACATCTGTCAATCCCTTTCGCCCGTCATGGGCAATATTTGTTTCAGTGTGATAAAAAAGATGCGGAAATTGCTTTTGTCATATCCGCATTTATGATATAATGGGATCAGTGACCTGAATACAACGATGGAGGACCATCCATGAAGCTGATGAAGACCGAGGAGGCCGTAGGCCAGATCCTCTGCCACGATATGACCCAGATCATCCCCGGCGTCGTCAAGGACGCCATATTCCGCAAGGGCCATGTGATCACCGAGGCGGACATCCCGGTGCTGCTGTCCATCGGCAAGGACCATGTGTACATCTGGGAAAACAACGAAAGCATGCTGCATGAGAACGACGCGGCGCAGATCCTGTACGACCTGTGCGCCGATGAGCACGTGCACCCCTCCCCCATCAAGGAGGGCAAGATCGAGCTGATCGCCGATATCCGGGGCCTGTTGAAGATCGACCGGCGGAAGCTGCTGGCCGTCAATTCCCTGGGCGAGATGATGATCGCCTCCCGCCACGGGGATTTCCCGGTGAACCCCGGGGACAAGATCGCCGGCACCCGCGTGATCCCGCTGGTGATCGAAAAGGAAAAGATGGAGCGGGCGAAAGCCGTCGCCGCGGGCGGGCCGATCTTCCGCATACTGCCCTTCACGCCCAAGAAGGTGGGCATCGTCACCACCGGCAACGAGGTGTTCCACGGCCGCATCACCGATAAGTTCACCCCCGTGATCGTGGATAAGGTATCCGAATACGGCGGGACCGTCATCGGGCACGAACTGTCCGACGACAATCACGAGCGCATCACCGGCTGCATCCACAGACTTCTGGACATGGGCGCGGAGCTGGTGGTCTGCACCGGCGGCATGAGCGTGGACCCCGACGACCGCACCCCCGCCGCCATCCGCGGCACCGGGGCGAGGATCATCAGCTATGGCTCGCCGGTGCTGCCCGGGGCGATGTTCCTGCTGAGCTACTATGGCGAGGGCAATATCCCCATCATCGGCGTGCCCGGCTGCGCCATGTATGCAAGGCGCACGGTACTGGACCTGGTGCTGCCCCATCTGTTCGCCGACGATCTTCTGGAAAAGCCCGACCTGGACCGCTTGGGAGAGGGCGGCCTGTGCCTGAACTGCGACGTGTGCACCTTCCCCAACTGCGGCTTCGGAAAGTAACGACACGGTCCGACCAAAGGGTTGAACGACAGGGCGACCCGCGCCGTAAAACCGGCGGGGCGGCCTGTCTTCAATAATATAACGGCAGTAAATTCTGCCAAGGAGTGTGTTGACCCATGAAAAAGATCCTGACCCTGGTACTCGCGCTGGCACTGCTGGCAGGCTGCGCCTGTGCCCTGGCGGAAACCGAGATCATCGTTTTCGCCGCCGCGTCCATGACCGAGACGATGACCACCATCGCCGGGCAGTACGCGGTTGAAAACCCCGACGTGAAGATCACCTGCAACTTCGATTCGTCGGGCACGCTGAAGACCCAGATCCAGGAGGGCGCGGACTGCGACCTGTTCATCTCCGCCGCCCAGAAGCAGATGAACCAGATGGACATCACCGCCGACCCCGAGGTAAACACCGAGGGCCTGGACATCGTGGACAGCGAGACCCGCGTGAACCTGCTGGAGAACAAGGTCACCCTGGCCGTGCCGGAGGGCAACCCCAAGGGCATCGAGAGCTTCGACCAGGTGGCCGATTTG
>CACYWI010000083.1 GCA_902778045.1 uncultured Eubacteriales bacterium | reverse complement strand
GGGCTTGTAGATCAGGAAGGTGATCACCACGCTGATCAGGCCCTTGACGAAGGTGAAGGGGCAGTTGAACCAGATCAGCGCCTGCCACAGGTTCTGCACCTTCGGATTGATGGCCTGGTACATGCCGATGATGGCCTCCATGGGCATGAAGGCGGTGTAGATCGGGTAGACCAGGTAGTAGTTCAGCGGGATGCTGAGCACCGCCATCACCGCCGCGCCGATCAGCGCGCCAACCAGCGCGCCGACGCGGGTGCGGTGGGTCTTGTAGATCAGGCCGGCGGGCACCACAAAGCACACGCCCAGCATGAAGTTGCACAGCGTGCCGATGCCGCCGGAGGAGCTCTTCATCAGGCTGACCAGGTTCTTCACCAGGCAAACCGCCGCACCGGCCAGCGGGCCGTAGGCGAACGCGCCGATCAGCGCGGGCAGCTCCGCCAGGTCCAGCTTGATGAACGAGGGCATCAACGGCACCGGGAACGCCAGGAACATCAGCACGACGGATACCGCCGCCAGCATCGCGGTGCCGACCAGCTTGCGGGTCTTGGTAACAGTGGACATGATACATACCTCCCCAAAAATCATACGCGCCCGCGGGATTCGTCCCGGGGCGCGGACAACTTCTGCGTGGCGCAAATGCGTCGTCTTCTTCCATCCAGACTGTACTGTCGGTACCGGAATTACACCGGTTCATGCCGCCAAAGCGGCTCGCGGACTTTACCGCCGGTCGGGAATTGCACCCTGCCCCGAAGACCGGATCATGCGATCCAATATAGTTATACGCCGATAACGGGCGCATGTCAATTAAATGAATGTAAAATGGAGAGGAGAGGGGTGCAAATCCCTTCGGGATTTGTTGGATACAAAAGGAAACGACCTCTTCCGGCGCTTGCGCGCCACCTTCCCCTGAAGGGGAAGGCAAAAGAAGCGCGGCGGACACATTCTGCAATTCTCCATTGCCATTCTCCCCCCGACGCTGCTGCCCTCGCCCTGCGGTTTCCGGGGGGGCGATTTTTTGGGATTGGCCCGCACTCCATTTACAAGCAGATCTAGAGTGTGTTTCTAAATGCCGGGAGATGCAGTTTCGAGTGGATTTGACTGCATTTCTTCCCGCAGGTTTACTGGCGGTAAATCAAGGGGAATCAACGCAGAAATGCAGTCAAAGACGCCGAAAATGCGCTTCAGGTATTTTGGAAACACACTCTATTCTGTGTTATAATCTATTATCATATTTGTGGCAAAGGGAAGGTTTTTATGTTAACTAAGAGACGAGACAAGAAGGAGCCGTCCCGGGATGCGGACGCGCTGCGCATGTCCATCGCCCAGATCGCGGCGGAGTCCTGGCGATACGAGCAGGCGCTGAGCAAGGCGCTTCGGCGCATGGACCCGATGGACGCCGAGCGCTTTTCCCACCAGTACGGCTATTTTGCCAGGCGGGTGGAGCAGGCGATCGCCGCGGCGGGCCTGCGGGTGGTGGATTACGCGGGCCAGGCCTACGATGTCGGGCTGCCGGTGCAGGCCATGAACCTGGATGATTTTGACGAGGACGAGGCCCTGATCATCACCCAGACCGTAGAGCCGGTGATCATGAGCGAGGGCCGCGTGATCAAGACGGGCATGGTGATGCTCGATCGCGTCAGGGACGCGGGCAAGGGGGAGGAATAGCGAATGAAGCGATATGTCGGCATCGACCTGGGGACCACCAACAGCGTCATCTGTACCTTCGACGGGAAGGAAACCACCGTGTGGAAGAGCCCGGAGATGAGCGACGTGACCCCTTCGGTGATCTACATCGACCGACGGGGCAACCGTTTCTATGGCCGACGGGCCTACGACATGGCCCCGCTGAACGAGAAGAACGCGGCCGCGCTGTTCAAGCGCTATCTGGGCACCAATATGAAATTCACGCTGCAGGGCCAGGAGATGACCCCGGAGGAGTGCAGCGCCGAGATCCTGAAGGTGCTGTTCGGCTACCTGCCGCCGGAGATCTCGGCGGACCCGGAGACGGCCACGGTGATCACCGTACCCGCCGCCTTCAACCAGATGAAGAAAAACGCCACGCTGGAGGCGGCCCACCTGGCCGGCATCAATCGGGTGACCCTGATGCAGGAGCCCGTGGCCGCGGTCATGAGCGTCATGAAGGCCGCGCCGGGAGACAAGACCTTCCTCATCTACGACTTGGGCGGCGGCACCTTTGATGTGTCGGTGGCCCAGAGCCTCGGCAGCCGCGTCAACCTGCTGGCCCAGGGCGGCCGGGAGATGTGCGGGGGCAGGGACCTGGACCGCCTGATCTTCAAGCGCATCGCCGCGCCGTGGCTGAAATCGAACTTCCACCTGCCCGACGACTGGGACAGGGCCCCGGAGTGGCGGACGCTGTCCCGGCTGACCATGTACGCCTGCGAGCAGGCGAAGATCGAGCTGTCGTCCATTCCCTCCACCGAGATCCGCATGGACGAGATGCGCCTGAACATGAGGGACCTGGACGGCGAGGAGATCTATCTGGACGCGCCGCTCTCCCAGGAGCAGGTCAACGAGCTGCTGGAGGAGACCGTGCAGGACACCGTGGAGGTCACCCGACAGACGCTCCGCAAGATCGGGCTGACGGAGAAGGACGTGGGCCAGGTGGTGTTTGTCGGCGGCCCCACCAAGTATGCCCCCCTGCGCCAGCGGGTGCTGGAGGCGCTGGGCGTTCCCGCCGGCCCCATGGTGGACCAGATGACCGCCGTGGCCGAGGGGGCCAGCATCTACGCCGAATCCGTGGACTGGGGCGACGTGCAGCACCACCGCAAGCAGGCCAGGGAGGAGCTGGCCGCCATGGAGGACATACTGATCCGCTATGAAAAGCGCACCGCCGGGGACAGCGCCAGGATCGCCTTCATTACCCAAAGGGGGGTGGATGTGTCCCTGGAGGTCACCTGCGAGGAGACCGGCTGGACCAGCGGCCGCGTGGCCATGCAGAAGAACACCATGGTCACGGTGCCCCTGGCGACGGCCGGCGACAACCACTTCAACATCCAGGTGTGGGACGCCGCGGGCCGCCAGGCGCCGCTGAAGCAGCCGAGGATCGCGATCACCCGAACCATGGCCGTGGTGGGCACCATACCGGCTTCCAGCCCCATCGCGCTGAAGGTGCTGGACCGGGTGGGCGGCAAGGCCGTGCCCCTGTACCTTGTGGAGGAGAACGACCCGCTGCCCAAGAGCGGCCAGATCACCCTGGTGGCCGGCCAGATCCTGCATTCCGGCAGCGAGGACGCCCTGGTGTTCACCCTGTGGGAGGGCGGCATCAAGGATCCCATCGAGGACAACCGCTACATCGGCACCTATCGCGTCACCGGCAAATCCCTGCCCGAGGGCACCGTTTTCGCCGGGGCGGAGATCATCTGCGATTACGAGATGTCCGATTCCGGCGCGCTGCGGCTGGGCGTCAGCATCCCCTCCATCGGCGCGAACCTGCAGCAGGCCAACTTCTATTCCCGCCAGGAGGGCCAGACGGCGCTGGACGACCAGCCCCACCTGCTGGCGCAGCTGGCCTCGCTGGAGCACCGCGTGCAGCTGATCTCCGGCCGTATGCCCGACCTGCCGGAGCTGAAGGCCCTTTCCGAAAAGATCGCCGTCATCCGGGATATCGCCGAGCACTCCGACGATCCGGAGAGCCTGCTGAAGGCCAACAACGACCTGCTGGAGTGCCTGCGCACGCTTTCCCACATCCGCCTGGCCCACCGCCGGGACATCCGGCTGCTGGACCTGGACCAGATCACCGCGAAGTACGAACGCTTCAAGGACGGCGCCTCCGAAAACGAGCAGGCGGCCTTCCGCACCTGCCGCGAGGCGGCGCTGCGGGCCGTGGACCGGGATTCCGGCGCCTTTGAGGCCAACATGGCCGAGATGGAGACGCGGGTCACCGCCATCATGTGGCGCAGCGACGAGATCATCCGCGTGAACGTGCTGGGGCGGCTGCAGCACCCGGGCAATTTCACGGACCGGGCGAAGTTCGATCAGCTGCGCGCCGCCGCGCTGACCGCCCTGAACGGCAACAACGTCAACGAGCTGCGGCGGGTGCTGGGCGAGCTGCTTTCCATCGAAAAGCGGAACGCCGTCAGCGGCGCGGAGCAGATGATGGAACAGGTAAACGTGGTCAGAAAGTGAGGGCGGGGCTATGGCACAGGATCGTTGGCTTCCCCTGGATTATGTGCTGACAGACGGCAACCACATCCGCAGCCTGTACGTCCGGGGCGTGTCGTGGCAGCTGTACACCACCGCCGAGGACGGCCAGGCGCTGGCCGTGGGGGCGGCGCTGTACAGGCGCTGGATCGATGCGGAATGGATCGAGGAGGGGCTGTTCGAGGAGGTCGCGCTCCCGGAGGGCGAGACCGCCTGGGTGCTGGGCGCCAGGGCGGGCAGCATGCTGTCCAGCCTGAGCTACGGGCCCTATCCCCACAGCCGCCAGCAGGCGATGGACTTCGCAAGGGCGCTGTGCCGCTCCCGGGACCGCATGGGCGCCTTCCAGCTGGAGGCGGCGGTCTACATCGCCAACTTTTCGCTGGTGCTTCCCACGGCCTTCGACGGCGGGCCCGCCGCGGAAGTGTCCCGGGTCGTGGGCCGGTTCCTGACCGGGGGGATCGACGTGCCGCTGAGCAACATCGCGCTGGTGCTGCAGTACGCCCCGTACCTGACCCAGAGCGACGTGAACAGGCTGCTGGACCAGCTTCAGATCTCCGGGGACGAGGGCGCCTCCGGCGCGCTGTCCGTCGCCGCCTCCGAGCCCGCCATCGGCCGGCCGCCCACCCAGCGGGGCGCGCGGCAGGAGGGGCCCTTCACGCTGCCCGGCAGGCCGGAGCTGGAGCGCTTTTTCCGGGAAGAGATCATCGACATCGTGGACAACGAGGAGGCCTACCGCCGCATGGGCGTGGGCTTTCCCGGGGGCACGGTGCTGCACGGCCCCACGGGCTGCGGCAAGACCTATGCCGTGGAGAAGCTGACGGAATACCTGGGCTGGCCGGTGTTTTCCATCGATTCCGGCAACGTGGGCAGCAAGTATGTGCATGAAACCAGCCGCAAGGTGGCCGAGCTGTTCGACAAGGCCGCGGAAAACGCGCCCTCCGTGATCATCATCGACGAGATGGAGGCCTTCCTGTCCAGCCGGGATTCCAGCGTGGGCTCCCGGGAGATCCACATGGAGGAGGTGGCCGAGTTCCTGCGCAAGATCCCGGAGGCCCCCGGGAAGCGGGTGCTGCTGTTCGCGATGACCAATCTGCTGGACAGCGTGGACAAGGCCATATTGCGCCGGGGCCGCTTCGATCACATCATCGAGGTCGGCATGCCCGGGCAGGAGGAGCGGCTCAGCCTGCTGCAAAGCCTGCTGGAGGGCCGCCCGGTGGCGCCGGACCTGCCCCTGGAGGAGATCAGCCGCCGGCTGTCCGGCCGGCCCATATCGGATATATCGTTCATGGTCCGGGACGGCGCCCGCCGCGCCGTCCGGGCGCAAAAACAGGTCATCGACGCCGAGGCGCTCATGGCCGCGCTGCAGGCCCTGCCCAGCGCGGACGGCGGGAAGAAGCGCATCGGCTTCGCATAGCGGGATTCAACGCCGCGCCGCAAGGGCGTGGCTGAAGGAGGATCGACATGCCTATTGTTGAAAACTGGTCGGAGCCGCTGGAAAGAGCCATCGAGGCAAAGCTGTCAAGCTCCGTCAACCGGAACTATGAGACGCTGCGACAGGCCCAACAGCTGGCGGCGCTGCTGGACGGGGCGAAGCAATCGGGCGATCTGGCCCGCAGGCTGGAGGAATACGCCCGGGATCTGGAGTCGGAATACCAGGCCACCGTCGAGGCGATCCGGCAGAGCACGTCCGCCCAAAAGGCAGAGGAAGGCGTCAGGCGGATGGAGGCGTTCCGGGGCTATAAGGACGCCGACGCCGTCATTGCCGAGGGCAGGGAGCGCGCCGAACGGCTCAGCCGGGAGGAGGCTGCCCGGGCCGAGGCGTTGAAGAAGCGCAATATGCTGATCTACCTGTCCATCGCGGCCGTGGCCGTCGCCGCCCTTGCGTTCGTCATCGTGCACGGCATGCAGGTCAACCGCAGGATCGAGGGGCGCATCGCCGAGGTCCGGGCCATGGTCGACGAGGGCAGGCGCGAGGACGCGATCGACGCCCTTGCGGCGCTGGCCGGCGACAAAATCACAGGCCAGGAGCACCCCACGCTGTACGCCGTCACCGAATCGATGCTGGAGAGCGCGGCCGCGGAGGAGGGCTATGACGCCGCCTTCGGGCTGTGCGACCGGCTGCTGGAATCCGCGCCGGACGCCGTGGACAGGGACGGCTTCCAGAGCTTCGTGTCGGCGCAGGTGGCGGATACGTCGCTGGCGCCGGCGCGGCGGTGGATGCTGCTGGACCAGCTGACGCGCAGGGACATGAGCGTGAGCGGCCTCGACAGGGACGCCATGACGGCGCTGGTGCTGGATTACGCGGCGACGCTCTCTCCCCTGGAGGCGTGGCCGGTGGTCCGCGACGCCCGCGCGGGGAACTTGGGCCGCATCACCGACGACCAGCTTTCCGAGGCCTTTACGGCCTACGCGCGCCAGGCGCCCGCGGACGAAGCCCTCGACGTGCTCATCGACGACGCCGAGCTGCTGGCCGTGCTGCCGCAGAGCGCCGTGACCGAAGCGGAGGGGGCCTGCCTGGACCTGCTGTCCGACGAGCTTTCCGCCGCGGACCACAGGGACATGCAAGAATGGGTGAGCGCCCATTGGGACATCCTGGAGGGCTGCAATACCGGGCCGGACCACGCGCTGCGCTTCCTGTACGCCCTGCATGGGGCCGGGTATGACGTGGCTTCCCTGTTCCCGGACGGCATGAAGGTGGACATCCCCCTCGCCTCGAACATGCTGCGCCTTGTCGACAGGCTGCGCGGGAACATATCCGAAGGCGCGATACCGGACATGAGCGGCGTGCTGCCCCTGTCCATCGTCGAGGACGACAGCTATAACAACAGGAGCATCTACGATATCACGGACACCTTCTCGACGATGCTCGATTCGAAGATCACGAAGATGCAGGCGGACGACGCGCACTACACGGTGCGCCTGCTGACGCAGTACCTGTTCGACATTCCCGAGAATATGCGGCCGGCCACCTTTGCCGACTGTACCAGCGTGCTGTGCATGCAGCAGACCTATCTGCCCGCGGGCAACATCTATCGCACCATCACCACCGAGAGCCGGTATTCCAGGGCCGGCAGCGCGCTGCCCAGCCTCGGCGACACCACCTACAGGGATTTCTTTTCCGCGCTGGACATGACCGCCGTGTACGACCTGTCGGACCGCGACGCCTGCGAGGCTCTCACGGTCCGCCTCGGCAACGCCAAGGTGGACGACGAAGCCTACTTCAATGCGAACAAGAGCAAGGGCGCTGCCCTGTACACCGCGGACAACATGCTGGGTGTGTTTGACACCGACGCGCTGAAGGAAGACTATAAGCTGTTGATAGATAACGTCGAAAACCTGAACCTGTACGTACTGCTCAACCGCATTGGCAACGAGGGGGAGAATACGAATGACGCTGACTGACAACGCCTTTGCCGTGCTGGGCGCCAGGCCCGCCGACGACCGGATGACGCTGAATGAAAAGGCAGACGAGGCTGCCCTGTTCGGCGGCGGCGAAACGGAGGACGCGCTGAACCAGCTGATGCAGCTGAACCGCCGCCTCTCGGCGGAGCTGGCCTGGTTCCCCGGGGCCAGCGACCAGGCCGCCGACGCCTTCTTGGAATACGCGAAGGCGCTCGGGGAGGGCCGGGCGGCCGCTGTGCCGCCGGTGGAAGGGCTGGGCACGGCCCTGGCCCAGGCCAACGGCCTGGCGGCGCTGTTCGAGATCTGGCCCGTGGACGATCCCGCGATGCTCGAGGCCCTGTGCCGCGCCCTGGATTCCATACTGGGCCAGGTCACCGCCCAGGAGGCCTTCGAGGCCGTCAACCAGGACCGGCGCAGGGGCGGCTGGGAGCCGGTGCCCGACGTCATGAGCCTGGTGGAGCAGCTGAACGGGCGCCTGCGGGAGCTCTGCGCCCCGGTGCGCAAGGTGGCGGAGCGGATGGAGCGCAAGGCGCTGGCCGGCGCGATACTCAAGCTGCTGGCGCCGGCGGGCTTCGATGCCCAGGGCAGCGTGGCCCAGGCCCTCCTGGACAGCTACGCCATGCGGGTGCACGAGCAGGCGGAGGCCGGAAAGCAGAGGCTGATGGAGCGGATCGGGCAGCTGAGCAAGGCCGATTCCGTGAGCAAGGCCCAGCTGTCGGAGATGGCGGACCTGGTCAACGAATGGTGCGACCTGACCGCGCCGCTGCGGAAGATCCCCGGTTCGTACCGCGACGACGCCCGGGCCATAGGCTTCGGCATGCGCGAGGTCGTGGTCAACTATGTCAACAAGGCGGGCTCCGTCAAGAAGAAGCAGGTATACACCTTCCGCGTACTCAACGGCACGCGCACGGTCACCCTGGAATACCAGTCCCAGCTGCCCTATGTCCAGGAGGCGCGGGACAGGACCTTCTGGCTCAAGTCGAGGTTCTTCGAGCAGGTGGAGCTGGTTTCCCGCCTGGAAGAGGATGTCAAGATGTTGAACCAGATCGAGGAAAATGAGAAAACGATGCTCAGTAACGCCGAGGAACGCGCCAGGATGCAGGCCGGCCCCTTCGCCAAGCGCATATGACGGCCGCGCGGGAGGCCGGACCCCGCGGGGAATAATACTCCTCTTGACTTGCCGCCAGCAAGTCTGCGAGACCTCGCCTTGCCAGAGCAGAAAATGCCCTCCGCTGTTTTCGCTGTCTTAACCTGAGAGCAGTATAAAATGAAAAACGGACCGTGAAGAAGGAAGGGAAGCGCCCGTCGCTTCCCTTCCTTCTTCGCTGTCCGTTCGCTCAATCGCCTTCCTGTCCGCCTGAGGCCGGCAGCACCACCCTGATCCTCGTGCCGATGCCGGGGCGGCTGAGCACCTCGAAGTGGCCGCCGTGGCGCTCCACGATCCAGCGGGCGATGGACAGGCCCAGCCCGGTGCCGCCGCTCTGGCGGGCGCGGGCGGGGTCGGCGCGGAAGAAGCGGTCGAACATGTGGGGCACGTCCTTTTCGTCGATGCCGATGCCGCCGTCCTGCACCTCCAGGAAGCTGTGGCCGTCCGCCGTGCCGGCGGACAGGCGGATGGAGCCGCCCTCGGGGGTGTAGCGCATGGCGTTGTCCACCAGCACCCGGGCGGCCTGCTTGATCAGGGCCGGGTCGGCGGTGGCCGGGGCGGGGGACATGCCGCCGCGCCGCCATTCGTGGGTGGGATCGATCATGCGGTATTCGTCCAGCACCTCGTCCATCAGGGCGGCAAGGTCCATGGGCTCCGGGTTCAGCTGCTGGCGGCCGCTGTCGCCCCGGGCCAGGAACAGCAGCTGCTCCACCAGGGTCTTCATGTGCCCGGTCTCGGTCTTGATGGCGGCGATGGATTCCTCCAGCACCTTCTCGTCGTCCTTGCCCCAGCGGTCCAGCATCTTCACATAGCCCTGGATCACGGCGATGGGCGTGCGCAGCTCGTGGCTGGCGTCGGAGACGAACTGGGCCTGCTGGCGATAGGCGGCCTGCATGCGGTCCAGCAGGTCGTTGATGGCGCTCTCCAGGCCCTGCAGGTCCTTGTCGCCGGTGGACAGCCGGCCGTCGATGTCGATCTGGCCGATGGCGTTCTCCAGGTCGTGGAACTTCGCCTCGTCCACGCCGCCGCCGTACAGCCGCTGGGCCTGGTCGCGCTCGGCGCTGCGGCGGGCGCTGGATTCGTCCGTCAGCCGCTGGGCGGCCTGGGCCATGCGGTCCAGGGGCTTCAGCAGCTTCCGCGCCCGGCGGGAGCCGCCCAGGAAGCTGAGCACCCAGCAGCCGCCCTCGAAGGCGATCAGCGGCCCGCCGAAGCGGCAGGTCAGGTCGACAAAGCCCTCCAGCGCCACGACGTGGTCCACGCCCTCGTAGGTGAAGGTGTACACCAGGCTGCGCAGCGCCGCCATGCCGGAAAGGCCCCCGTCCAGTGTCAGCGCGCGGGCCATGTGCCAGCCCGCGAACGCCCCGGTGACCGCCGTCTCCTGGGCGTACAGATAGGCCGCCAGCACCGCCGCCAGCGCCAGCAGGTTCAGCCAGAAGATCTGCCACAGCCGCTTCCACTGCCAGGAGCGGCTGATCCTGCGGGCGATGGAATTGAATCTGCGATTGACGTTCATGGGGCCTCCCTCAGCACATAGCCCACGCCCCGCACGGTGTGGATCAGCTTGACGCCGTACACGTCGTCGATCTTGCCGCGCAGGTATCGCACGTACACGTCCACGATGTTGGTCTCGCCCATGTAGTCATAGCCCCACACGCGCTCCATCAGCGTGCTGCGGCTCAGCACGATGCCCTTGTTCTCCATCAGGGTCTTCAGCAGCGCGAATTCCCGCTGGGTCAGCTCGATGGCCTCGCCGTTCCAGGCGGCGGTATAGCGGTCGGCGTCCAGCGTCAGCGGTCCCACGGACAGCGCGTGGCTCTCCGGCTCCCTGCGCCTGGCGGTGCGCAGCGCGGCGCGGATGCGGGCCAGCAGCTCCTCGATCTCAAAGGGCTTGGTGATGTAGTCCTCCGCGCCCATGTCCAGGCCCGTCACCTTGTCCATCACCGAATCCCGGGCGGTGAGCATGATCACCGGGGTGTCCACCGTGCGGCGGGCGCGGCGCAGCACCTCCAGCCCGTTCAGGCCCGGCAGCATGATGTCCAGCAGCGCCAGGTCGTAGCGGCCGGATTCCAGCTTCTCCAGCCCGTCGCGACCGTCCGGGGATTTGTCCACCTCGTAGCCCTCGTGGGTCAGCTCCAGCTCCACGAAGCGGGCCAGCGCCGCCTCGTCCTCGACGATCAGGATCTTTTCGGCCATGTTATCCTCTCCAATGCAGTGCTCGTTGTGGGCGAAGATTCTTCGACTGCGCGCCGCCTGCGGCGGCGCTCCGCTCAGAATGACAGGGTACGGGGCCAGCCCCAAGGGTAAAGATCCTGTGCTTCGCAAGCCTTTGGCGCGCTGCGCTCAGAATGACAATTCCCTGCAAACGCCTTGCCCAGGCGCGGCACAGCCGCGCCTGGGCGATGGGATCATCAGTGCTCCCGGGTGACCTCTTCCTTCACCTTTTCCACGGCCTCGGCGGCCTTGTCCATGGCGTGGTTCACGCTGTCGCGGCCCAGCTCCGCGCCGCTGAAGGTGTAGCGGTAGTTCGCGAACAGGCCGATCACCAGCAGCGGTATGCACACCCAGAAGGCGAAGATCAGCAGCAGCACCAGCACCGTCACCGGCAGCTCCAGCACCACGTCGTCGCCCTTGCGCACCTCAAAGCGGTTGCGGTTGCCCAGGTTCAGCGCGTCGCGCACCAGCCGGCCCAGGCCCTGGGCCACGTTGCGGCCGCGGTTGTAGGTCTTTCCTTCATTGTCCTTCGGGGGCTCCGCCTCGGTGGAGTAGGCCTCCTGCCGGGCCTCGCCCTTTTCCTTCTCCAGCATCAGCGCCGCGTCCAGCATCTCCCACTCGCAGGCCTCCAGGGCCGCGGTGGCCTGCTCCAGGCTCACGCCCATCTTCTCGGAAAGCTTCTCTGCCATCTCATAATGCGTCATGGTTTTGTCCTCCGTTCGTTTTGATGGGCCCATTATAACCGCCGAAAATGAAATGACAAGAAAACTGGATTAGAGAAAGATTAGAAAGCGCGAAGGATTCATTCATCATCCGGCAGCCACTCCGGCTGTCTCTGGATCCTTGCGATATCCAGGGCCACGCGCTGCTCGAGGCCGTCGATGTCCCGCAGGTCGGCCCCGCCCCACAGCTCCCGGTCCGCCAGGGCGGCGTAGGCCAGCGTCTCCGGCGGCATGTCGTGGGAGAAGGCGGCGAACACGGCAAGCGCCCCGGGGTCGTCCGCGAGGGGCTCCGTCTGCTTGCCCCGGGCCACGGCATAGCGGCCATCGGCGTCGGGGCGCGCGCCGGCGTACAGCATGATCGTGGCCGCCAGCGCGAAGCTCAGGCGGCGGGGCGGCTCGAAGTCCGCCCGGGCGCGTTCGCGCAGTATCGGAAGCGCGCCCAGCAGGAACCGGGACAGCAGCGGCGCGGACGCGCGGAGTATGGCGTTTTTGTTCAGGGGGTTCTCGAAGCGCTCGAAGTATTCGACCACGCAGGGCGTCTCGGCGGCGCGGGCGTCGGCGTCCCCGGGCAGCAGCTCGTCGTACACGCAGCGGCCCACGAAGGCCCGCAGCCGCTCGTGGCGCATGCAGTCGGAAAGGGTGTCGCAGCCCAGCAGCCAGCCCGGCGCGGCCATGGCGAACAGCGCCGCGTCGAACAGGCGGCGCTTCAGGGCCAGCGCGGGGGCCAGGTCGTCCACGAAGCGGATCCCGGGGCAGGGGGTGAGGCCCAGCCGCGCCAGCTCTGCCTCGGGGGCCTGCACCGTCAGCCGGGCGAAGGGCTCGGCGATGTGCAGCATGCCGTCGGCGTAGTTCATCTCGGCGCACTGGCGGGCGGCCTCGTCGGCATCGGCCCGGAAGGCGAAGCTCTCGGCCAGTGCGGGGTAGAAGGCGCAATCCGCGGCGGCCTCGGGGCACAGCGCCGCCAGGGCCGCGCCGGCGAGCTTCGCGCAGTCGGCCCGCTCGCCCAGGCAGACGAAGCGCAGCCCGCCGAGGCCCGCGCCGTGCCGCAGCCCGACCAGCCGCGCCGCGCGCCGCAGGTGGGCCGGGGCATCGGCGTCCCGGGTGTCGAGCAGCGCCAGGGCCAGGCCCGGCTCCGCGGCCAGCGCGTTCAGGCCGTCGTCGTCGTCGATCACCCGCAGTATGGACTGCACCACGATCTCCCGCTTCACGGGCGTCTCGCCCTGATAGCCCCGCACCAGCAGCGTGAACAGGCCCTCCTGGTCCTTCAGCAGCGCCGCCTCTCTGCCGGGGGCGCACGCGCAGGCGATGCCCAGCCCCGGGCAGCCGGCGTCGATCAGCCGGTCCGCCACGCCCAGCAGCGCCTCGCCGCAGCCGAACTGCACCGCCCGGAGGGCGCCCGGCGCGCGCTCCGGGATGTCGTAGCGGGAAAGCATTTCGTGTTTCAGTATTTGCATAGGCGCCTCCACTCTAAGTACGGCTTTCCCCGTCCAGCCCCGGGTACAGGGCGGCGCGATATTTCTGGGTCAGCTCGTTCCGGTTCTTGCAGCCGGTCTTTTGCAGGATGTTGCGCACGTGGTACTTGATCGTGCTCTGGGACACGAACAGCGCCTCGGCGATCTCGCCGTTGGCGCGGTCCTCCACCACCATGCGCAGCACCTCCCGCTCGCGGCTGGACAGGTCGTTGCGCAGGCAGAAGGCCTCGAACACCTCCTGCTCGCTGCGCTGGCGCACGGCCTCCGGCTCGTACAGGCGCTGGTACAGCCTGAAGAACAGGAACACCGCCGGGAAGAACAGCAGCGCCGCCACGGCGATCAGGGGCAGGCTGCGGCCCGAGAGCAGCAGGCACACGGCGGTACCCGCCACATCGCCCAGGCGGCCCGCCAGCAGGCCCAGCGGGGCGAGCTCCCAGCGGCGCGCGCGGCAGGCGATGTCGACGAACAGCACCGCGCGGAACACCGAGAAGAAGCCGAAGAACAGGTAGTCCAGCCCCCAGCACACGGCGCTGGGCACCGGCTGGCCCGCCAGGCCCAGCATGATGAAGGGCAGTATCAGCGCCGCCATGGTGCACAGCATGCCGTGGCGGCGGTCCCTGTCGCCGATGATGCCCGCAACGGCCAGGCCCAGGGCGTAGGGCAGGCGGGAAAGCTCCGGCACCAGGCCGGCCTGTATGTCCGCCGAGGGGAACGCGAAGCCCAGGTTCTTCACCGCGCTGATCAGCACGATCGTGCCGAAGGCCAGCGCCGCCAGGCCGTCCGGCGCGGGCTTGGGCGGCTGGTCCGGCTCCGGCGCGGCCTCGAAGGGGCTGAACAGCCCCGAGCGCCGGGCGAAGACCGCGGCGACGGCAGCCAGGGCGATGACCAGCAGCAGCGCCCAGGGCCCGTGCAGGAACGCGCCGCGGCCGACCAGAGCCAGCAGCCCTACCGCCACGGTGGCCAGCGCGTAGCCGCCGCCGAAGGCGAAGCCGCAGTGGCCGGGCTCCACGGCCCTGGCGATGGCGAACAGGTAGTACCCGGCGATGATGCCGCAGGCCAGGTTCATTCCCAGCCCAAAGGCGATCACCGCCGCGGCGGAGACGCCCAGCAGCGCCGGCGCGCACAGCGCCGCGAACAGCAGCGCGCAGGCGGCGAAGGTGCGGCTGTGGTCCGCGTCCGGTGCGCGGCGCAGCCTTTGCGCGGCAATGCCCATGCCCGCGGCCTGCAGCAGGTAGCCCGCGCCCATGCTCAGCCAGTCCGCCGCCGTGCCATGGGCCAGCGCCATCAGCCGGTGCAGCCAGGACAGGTAGGCGGCGGAGGTCAGGCCGAAGCACAGTGCGACCCACAGCGCGCACAGGGCGGCGCGGGACTTCAGCCGCTGTCGCCAGTTTGCCATGCGATCAAATCCTTTCAGTGCACTGACAGCAGTATATCAAATATGTCGATTCGTTTCAATCCCCCAAAAATGGCGAAAAAACGGCCACCTGACCCAAAACTATACCGCGGTCAGGGACCCGCGGCCTTGACAGGCGGATTGCCGATTTTTTACAATCAACTTATCAAGAAGGGGTAATATGCCCCTGAAAGGAGAATACGATGATGCGTTCCAAAATGAGCTGGGCCCGGCGGCTGATCGCGCTGGTGCTGATGCTGACGCTGGTGTGCGGCGCGGTGCTGCCCGCCCAGGCGGCCAGCTTTACCTCGAAGAAGCCCACGATCAAAAAGACCTCGGCCTACGTGAACGGCTATGTGTCGCTGAAGTGGTCGAAGGTCAGCGGCGCCACGAAGTATGAGATCTACCGGGCGAGCAAGAAGAGCGGCACCTACAAGAAGTATGCCACCTCCAAGACCACCAGCCTGAAGAAAAAGTCCTCCGGCACCTACTACTACAAGGTACGGGGCGTCAAGGGCAAGCAGAAGACCAAGTTCTCCAAGCCCGTGCTGATCTTCGCCGCCACCGCCCAGATCAAGGAGGTCGGCTTCAGCGGCACCGGCTGGGTGGGCACCATGGGCACGCTGGCCAGCGTGAAGGTGACCAACCATTCCAAGAAGGACATGCAGTTCCTGGGCGGCTACTACCAGCACGCCACGCTGTACCTGATGAACAAGAAGACGAACAAGCTCGTCGGCTCCACCTACATGCAGCTGAACACGAACAACGACATCTACGGCATCAGCATCAGCGACGGCATCACCATCAAGGCCGGCAAGAGCCAGACGCTGTGGTACCACGTGATGGAGTACACCCTGTGGAACCAGTACAACGCCAGCCCGAGCAAGTACTACTGGATGCTGTCGATGCCCTTCTATCCCGGCAAGGGCACCGACGAGCTGGTGACGATGTCGATCAGCGCCACCAAGAAGAAGAGCGAATCCTCCGTTCCCGGGGCGTTGTAAACCTTCGCCCCCATGAATAAGCCCCCTCGTTTCCGAGGGGGCTTATTCATATGGCACTGTTATACCGCGGCCTTCAGGGCCATGATGGCCTTCACGGCGGCCTTCGTGTCGGTCTCGGGGAACAGCTCGCAGCCCACGATGCCCTGGTAGCCGCTGTCCTTCAGCTGGCGCAGCACCCGGGCGTAGTTGATCTCGCCGGTGCCCGGCTCGTGCCGCCCCGGCACGTCGGCGATGTGCACGTGGCCGATCATGTCGCCGTAGGCGGCGATATTGCCGCACAGGTTGCCCTCGTCATACTGCATGTGGTACACGTCGTACAGTATGCGCAGCCAGGGCGAGCCCACGGCGCGGCACACCTCGGCGGCCATTTGGGTGGTGGCCAGGAAGTTGCCCACGTGGTCCACCCGGATGTTCAGCGCCTCCAGGTTGAGCCGCACGCCGTAGGTGCCGGCCAGGGCCGCGGCCTCCTTCAGCGCCTCCATCAGGCTGCACAGCTTCACGGTGTCGCTGAGTTCCTCATAGGCGTTCACCACCACGCCGCCCTCGCCCAGGGCGTTGGAGTGGATCGTCAGCGAGGGTGCGCCCAGCCGCTTGGCCGCCTCCAGCGAGGCGTGCAGGTCGGCAAGCCAGGACTGGCGGTGGGCCGGGTCGATGGGGGAGAAGTCCGCGTCGCCGTTGAAGCCGCTGATCAGTATGCCGGCCTCGTTGGCGCACTTCGCCGCGCGGTCCAAGTCCAGGCCGCGCCAGTCCCAGAACTCCACGGCGTCAAAGCCGTCCGCCTTCGCGGCGGTGAAGCGCTCGTACCAGTCCAGCTCGGTGTAGAGGGTGTCGATGCAGGCTCCGAATCTTATGTGTCATCCTCCTTTGGGTCGCGCCTTCTCCCCTTGATTTACCGCCAGTAAACCTGCGGGGAATCGCCTTGAAATGCAGTCAAATCCACTCGAAACTGCATCTCCCGGCATTTAGAAACACACTCTACAGCTTGTAGAACTTGTTCGCCAGCTCCGGCAGCGCCTTTTCCGCCTTGGGCACCAGCCACAGCGACAGGCAGGCGCAGCACAGGCCGATGATCGCGCCGCCGATCACGTCGGTGGGATAGTGGACGCCCACGTACAGCCGGGACAGCGAGATCAGTACGGCCATCACCAGCGCGGGCACGCCCCACTTCTTCGGAGCCCTGCGGAACAGCACCCAGGCGCAGGCGATGGAATTGGTGGTGTGGCCGGAGGGGAAGGAGAAGTCCTTCTGCACGCCCACCAGGCACTCCAGACCCTCGATCAGCTCGTAGGGCCGCACCCGGGCCACCCAGTTCTTGATCACCAGGTTCGTGATGAACAGGCCCAGGAACATCGAAAACGCGCACAGCACGCCCAGCCGGCGGGTCTTGCGTACGATCAGCAGCGCGATCGTCAGCAGGATCCACAGGATGCCCTTGTCGCCCAGGTGGGTGATCACGTTCATGATCGGCGTCAGGAAGCCGGAACGCAGGCTGTCCTGGATCCACAGAAGTATGCCGCTGTCCCATTGGAAAATCGCTTCAGCCATAAGTCAAAACTCCTTTGTCACTCGTTACAGGGAATACAGCTCCCCGTATTTCTTCTTCAGGTAGTTCACATAGCGGGTCGGATCGAAGGGGCCGCCGCAGGCGCTTTCCACCAGCTGGGCCGGGGTCAGCAGCTGGCCGTAGCGGTGGATCTTCTCGCCCAGCCAGGCGGTGATCGGCTTCAGGCTGCCGCCGCACACCGCGCCCCAGACGTCCACGTCCTTCTCCATCTGCTGCAGCATCTGCACGCCGTAGGCGCTGCCCAGGGCGTAGCTGGGGAAGTAGCCGATGGCCCCGAAGGACCAGTGGCTGTCCTGCAGGCAGCCGCGCCGGTCGTCCGGTACGTCCACGCCCAGGTATTCCCTGTACATGCGGTTCCACTCGCCGGGGATGTCGCGGGTCTCCAGGTCGCCCCCGATCATGGCCTTCTCCAGCTCGTAGCGGATCATCACGTGGATGGAGTAGGTCAGCTCGTCCGCCTCGGTGCGGATCAGCGAGGGCTGGGAGAGGTTCGCGGCGCGGTACAGCTTTTCCACATCCACGCCCGCCATCTGCTGCGGGAACAGGGACTTCAGCTCGGGCAGCAGCACCTCGCAGAAGGGGCGGCTGCGGCCGATCAGGTTTTCGTAGAAGCGGCTTTGGCTCTCGTGGATGGACATGCTGCTGCCGCCTGAGAGCATCGTGCCCTGCAGATCGTCGCCCACGCCCAGCTCGTACAGCGCGTGGCCGCCCTCGTGCACCACGCTGTACAGGTTGGAGAGCACGCTGTCCTCGTGGTAGTGGGTGGTGATGCGCACGTCGTGCTTGTTGAAGCCCTCGGTGAAGGGGTGCTCCGTCTCGCCCACGGCGCAGTCGTCCCGGTCGATGCCCATGATCTGCATCACCCGCTCGGTGAACCGCTTTTGCAGGTGGATGGGGTAGGCCTGCTCCAGGAACGCGGTGTCCGGCTGGGGGGCCTTCGCCACCGCCAGGATCACCGGGGTCAGCTCCCGCCGCAGCAGGGCGAAGAAGGGGTCCAGCGTCTCGTGGGACAGGCCCTCCTCGTAGCCGTCCAGCAGCACGTCGTAGGCGGGCTTGCCCGCGTCCTTCCGGGCGGCGAAGCGCCGGTTGTAGGCGATGATTTTGTCCAGGTACGGCGCGTAGGCGGCGAAGTCGCTGGCCAGCTTCGCGTCGTGCCACACCTGCATGGCCTCGGCCATCAGCTGCTGGTAGGCGGCGAATTCGTCCGCGGGCACCAGGGTCATGTCGTCCCGCTCCTTCTTTAAGAGCGAGACGCGGCGGCGGTCCTTCAGCGGCAGCGCGTCGCCCTCGGCCAGCAGGGTGTCGATGATCTCGCCCGTCTTCGGGTCGGTCACCCTGCCGTGGACGATGGCGCTCAGGAAGGCCATGGTCTCGCCCCGGGCGGGGGCGGAGTTGCGGGGCGCGACGGTCTCGCCGTCATAGTTCAGGCAGCCCAGGGCGTGGCCGTAGGCGCGGAGCTCGGCCTCCAGGGCGGTCAGGGCGGATAATGCTTCGGTAGTCGTCATGTTCTGTGTCCTTTCAAAGGTTTTTTAGTGTGGAGTGTGGAGTGTGGAGTGTGGAGTGTGGAGTGTGGAGTGTGGAGTTACAGAATGCCGCGCGCGGGACGCGGCGGAAGTACGACCTGTATTTACCGCGAAGGAATGCCGTTCCCAGGCAAACTTCAACTCCACACTCCCTAACTCCACACTCCACACTCATTCAAAGGCATAGTCGTCGTCCCGCAGCATCTGCAGGCTGTAGGCCATCACCACGGCGTCGGGGCGGTACTCCTCCAGCCACTCCTCCAGCGGGCGGGTGCCGCGGCGCAGGTCCAGGCAGACCACCCGGCGGGCGGCCAGCGACAGGAAGCGGCCGATGGGCGCGCTGTAGGAATCCTTCAGCAGCATGATGGTGCAATCCGGCGCGTCCTCGTTCACCAGGATGTCGTAGGGCTCGATCTGGCCGTAGTAGGTGTAGGCGTAGGTGTTCCAGGTCTTGCCGGGCTCGGGCTCCAGTCGGTCGAAGCGGGTCACGGCCTCGCGGAAGCTGCCTTCGGCGTGCTCCTCCACGCCGGCGCGTATGGAATCCCGGGTCACGTGGGTTTCGGCCTTCGGCCAGTATTCCACGATGTCGTCCGGGTCCACGAATTTCGTGCCCACCCGCTGGCCGTACTTGCCCATGAACAGCTTTTCGTGGCGCAGCTCGTCCAGCTGGTCCCGGTCCAGGACCGAGGGGTCCAGGCCCAGGCCGGTCAGATCGTTGAGCTCGCCGGCGATGGCCCTGGCCATCGTGATGGCCGCCAGGGTGGACCAGTGCTGGTCGGTGACCATCAGCAGGTCGTCGAGGGCCTCGCCGCTCTCAAGCAGCGCCGCCCGGCTGTCCAGCACCGGGATGCCGCCCTCGCGCAGGGCGTCCAGCACCTCGTCGGCCATCTGCGCGGAGTGGTCCAGCGCCTCGTAGCCGGCGGGCATCATGGCCGGGTCGTACAGCGTGGGGTGCTCGTACACGAACAGGAAGGGATAGTCCTTCAGCGTGGTCTCGCGCAGCCCGACGATGTCCCGGGCGTTGCCCTGCAGAGGCTTGTAGTCCGCCAGGTCGTACAGGTGGCCGGTGGTCAGCCGGATCATGTTCTGGCTGCCGGTGTTGATCACCTTCTTGCCCAGCGCGTACTGGAAGGCGGAGTTGGCGTAGCCCATGTCCTCCTTCAGCCACATGTTCGTGGCGATGGCCGAGGTGAAGCCGTTGATCCGCGCTGACAGCCGGTCCAGCCGCTCCTGGTGGTGGGTGATCACCATCGTGAAGAACGCCGTGAATATGAAGCCCAGGAAGGCGACGGTCAGCACCGCCGCGGTGACGCGGGACAGGGTCTTTGAAGGGGTCTTGTTCATGGATGGTTCCTTTCGGGAATGAATCGGGAATTTGGAATTGGGAATGGGGAATGAAGGAGGAAGTCCCACGGATTTCTTTACCTCCACCATCGTGTCCATGTCCTCCACGGCCACGCATTCGAAGCGGCCGTGGCAGTTCATGCCGCCGGTGGCCAGGTTGGGGGTCGGCAGGCCCATGAAGGTGAGGCGGGAGCCGTCGGTGCCGCCGCGGATGGGCTCGCTCCAGGGCGTAACGCCAGCGGCGCGATAGGCGGCGTTGGCCCGCTCCACGATCTCCATGCGGGTCTCGACGACCTCGCGCATGTTGTAGTAGGAATCCTTGATCGCCACCTCCACCGTGCCGGGGCCGTACACGCCGTTCAGGTAGTCGGCGGCGGCCTGGAAGCGGGCCTTGCGGGCCTCGAAGATCCCGCGGTCGTGGTCGCGGATGATGTAGGAGAGGGTCGCCAGCTCCTCCTGGCCCTGCATATCGCACAGGTGGAAGAAGCCCTCGTAGCCCTCGGTGTGCTCGGGGCGCTCGGCGGGGGGCAGCAGGCGGGCGAACTCCATGGCCACCAGCGCGGCGTTCACCATGATGTTCTTGGCGCTGCCGGGGTGCACGCTGCGGCCGTGGACCGTCACCCTGCCGGAGGCGGCGTTGAAGTTTTCGTAGTTGATGCCGCCCACCGCGCCGCCGTCCACCGTGTAGGCGAAGTCGGCGCCGAAGGCCTTCACGTCGAACAGGTCCGCGCCGCGGCCGATCTCCTCGTCCGGGGTGAAGCCGACGCAGATCTTGCCGTGGGGCAGCGCGGGATCGTTCATCAGGCGCTCCACGAGGGTCATGATCTCGGCCACGCCGGCCTTGTCGTCGGCCCCCAGCGAGGTGTTGCCGTCGGTGACGATCAGCGATTTGCCCTTCGCCCCGGCCACCTCCGGGAATACCTTGGGATCCAGGATGTCGCCGTTGGCCAGGGTCACCGGGCCGCCGTCGTAATTATCGATGATGGCGGGCTTCACCGGCGCGCTGGGCACGCAGTCCACCACGTCCATGTGGCTGATCAGCCCGATGGCGGGCAGGCCCTCGCGGTTGGCGGGGATGCTGCCGTACACATAGCCGTGCTCGTCCACCCGGGCGTCTGCAACGCCCAGGGCCTTTAGCTCGTCCACCAGCGCCCGGGCCAGCACCAGCTGCTTTGCCGTGCTGGGGCAGGAGGGGCTGTTCTCGTCCGACGCGGTGTCGAATTGTACATAGTTCAATAAGCGTTCGTATGCGCGCATGGTTGCCTCCCAATTAACTGACTTACCGGGGGTATCGGGGGCGCGAACGCCTGGAAAACTTGCCAGTGGCAAGCTTTCAGTGAGCGCGGGCCGGAAGGCCCATGGACGGCAGCGCCCCGATTTTAAATCCGTTCCCGGCGACATGTGCGCCGGGACGGAATGTAATTTTCCTTTGGAAAATTCATACCTTGCAGATTCGCCGCCCGGAAATCACTTGTGATTTCAGGCGAAAGGCGAATCTGGAGGGGGTGGTATTGGCGGGGGAGCTTGCTCCCCCGTCCAAATCCTTACCGGCCCAGCATCGCCGAGCCGATGATGCCGGCGTCGTTGGTCAGCTTGGCCAGCTCGACCCGGGCATAGGGCATGTCCTTGTAGAACACCATCTCCGGCAGCTTGGCCCGCACGGCGTTCAGCAGGAACTCGCCCGCGTGGGACACGCCGCCGCCCAGGGCGATGACCTCCGGGTCGTACACGTTGATCAGGTTGCTGAGGCCCTCGCACAGGTGGACCACGTAGTCGTCGAACAGGGCCATGCAGTCGGGGTCGCCGGCCTTGGCCAGGTCGATCACGTGCTTGGCGGTGATGGCCTTCAGGTCGCCGTCCACGGCCTTCAGCAGCGCGGTGTCGGGCTTCGCGCCGCACAGCTTGCGGCCCTCGCGGATCAGCGCGGTGGCGCTGGCATAGCGCTCCCAGCAGCCGCGGTTGCCGCAGGTGCACAGCTCGCCGCCGGACACGGTGATCATGTGGCCGATCTCCGAGGCCACGCCGTGGCTGCCGGAGAACACCTTGCCGCCGATCACCACGCCGCCGCCCACGCCGGTGCCCAGCGTGACGAACACGCTGTTCTCGCAGCCGGCGGACACGCCCGCCACGGATTCGGCCAGGCCCGCCACGGTGGCGTCGTTGTCCACGAACACGGGTCGGTCGGTGTACTTGGCCATCTCCTGGATGATCGGCACGTCGTGCCAGCCCAGGTTGGTGCAGAAGGGCACCCGGCCGGTGCGGGGGTCCATCACCCCGGGCAGGCCGATGCCGATGGCCTTGATCTCGTCCATGCGGTGGCCGCTGCGCTGGGTGACGTCGATGGCCAGCTTCGCCATGTCCTGGATCACCGCGCCGTAGCCCCGCTCCGCGCCGGTGGGGCAGCTGTCCTTCAGTATGATGTTGCCGTTCTCATCCACGACGCCGGCCTTGATGCCGGTGCCGCCCAGGTCGATGCCGATGTAGTACATAGGTTTATCCTCCTAATCCATAATCCCTATTGTTTGGGCCTGCCGGCCCCACTTTGCTGAAAACAGCGCACCGCGCTGTTTTCCGGGCGCTCAGCGTCCCTAATCTTCGATATTGTGCTGGAACCGCTCCATATGGCGGCGGGTCAGCTCGTTGGCGGCGTTGTAGCCCATCTGCTTCAGGCGCTGGTTGCGGGCGGCCACCTCCAGCACCACGGCCAGGTTGCGGCCGGGGTGGATGGGCAGCAGCAGGCTGGGCACCTTCACGCCCAGGATCTCGATGTAGTTGTCGGTCAGGCCCAGGCGGTCGTACTCCTTGTTGGCCTGCCACAGCTCCAGGTGGATCACCAGGTCGATGGTCTTGCTGCGCATGATGGCGCCCGCGCCGTACATGGTGGACACGTCGATGATGCCCACGCCGCGGATCTCCATGAAGTGGCGCACCAGCTCCGGCGCTTCGCCGATCAGGCGGTTGTCCTCCACCTTGCGGATGTCCACCACGTCGTCCGCCACCAGCTGGTGGCCGCGCTTGACCAGCTCCAGCGCCGCCTCGCTCTTGCCCACGCCGCTGTTGCCGGTGATCATCAGGCCCGAGCCGAACACGTTCACCAGCACGCCGTGGCGCGTCTCCCGGGGGGCCAGCCGGTCGCGCAGGTAGGCGATCAGCTCCAGCTCGAACTGGGTGGTCTCCTTCTTGGTGGAGTAGATGGGCACCTTGCGGGCCATGGCCAGCACCAGCATTTCGTCAAAGCAGGGATAGCCGCGGCAGATGATGATGCAGGGCAGCGGGTAGTTGAAGTACTTGCCCAGCCGCTCGCGCCGGGTCAGCTCGTCCAGCTGGGACAGGTAGGTCATCTCCACCTTGCCCAGCAGCTGGGGCCGCTCGTAGGGAAAGAAATCCCAGTAGTTGGCGAACTGCATGCCCGGGCGGTTGGTGTTGCTGACCTCGATGTTCAGCGTCTTGCTGTCGGTGGCCAGCACCCGGGTCAGGCCCAGGGTCTTTACAAAATCGGCTTCGGATATCATGGCAGGACCTCCTCGGTGGTATGGGGCAGCGGCCCGATCAGGCCCTGCGCCAGATAGCGCTCGACGACCTGCGCCACGCCGTCCTCGGTGTTGCGCGGGGCGACGCGGGGGGTGCAGGCCCGGGCGGCCTCGCAGCCGTTGGCCATGGCGTGGCCCGCGCCGGCGAAGGTGAGCATCGGCACGTCGTTCTCGCCGTCGCCGAAGGCCATGACCTCGTCGGGCTTCACGCCCAGCCGGGCCGCCAGCAGCGACAGGGTCTGGCCCTTGTTCACGCCCTCGGCGGCGATCTCCAGGTAGTGGGGCTTGCTCTTCAGGCAGCACACGCCGCTGGGAAACGCCTCCGTCAGCGCCGCCTGGGCCCGGGTCGCGCCCTCCGGCGTGTCGATGATCAGCAGCTTCTGCAGATCGCAGGGGTGTTCCTCCAGCCAGCGGGACATCGGCATGTGGGCCGGTATGGCGTCCACCCGGATCTGCCGGGCGTAGGCCTCGGTCTGGGGGCGGAGCTCGTCGCAGTAGTAGCCCATGCCGGGATACAGCTGCACGTAAAGGCCCATGCCCTCGATCATGCGGACCATGGAAAGGGCCGTATCGAAGGGGATGCGCCGGGCGAACAGCGTCTCCCGGCTGCGGTGGTCGTACAGCATGGCCCCGTTGTACAGCACCATCGGCGCGTTTACGCCGATCTCGTTGGCGAAGGGCAGCGTCGCCTCCAGCATGCGCCCGCTGACGATCGCCACGCCGCAGCCCGCGGCCATCGCCGCCTGCAGCGCCACCTTCGAGCGGGGCGTCAGCGCGCTGCCCGCGTCCAGCAGGGTGTCGTCCAGGTCCGTGGCGATCAGGCGTATCATAGGTCGGTCATTCCTCCAACATTATTATCCTATTCTATTTTAATACATTTCGCGCCGGGATGCAACCGCTATTTCCTTGCCACGGCGTCGCATTGGTGGTAAAATGCAGGGGGAAGGGAGGCGCGGCCATGATCGACACCGTGCGTTCGGGGAAATTCCGGGTGGACGTGCTGTACGAGGACAACCACCTGCTGGTCGCGGTGAAGCCGCCGAACCTGCCCGCCCAGGCGGATCGCTCCGGCGACGACGACCTGCTGAGCATACTGAAGCGCTACATTGGCAATAAATATCAGAAGCCGGGCAACGTGTACCTGGGCCTGGTGCACCGGCTGGACCGGCCCGTGGGCGGCGTGATGGTGTTCGCCCGCACCTCCAAGGCGGCGGCGCGGCTGTCCGAGGCCTTCGCGGCCCACGCCCAGGACCGGCGCTACCTGGCGGTGCTGAAGGGCGGGCTGGCCGGCGATACCGCGCTGGAGGACCATCTGCTGAAGGACCCGGCCACGGGCATGGTGCGGGTGGTACCCCCGGATACCCCCGGCGCGAAGCGGGCGAAGCTGGTCTCGCGGCCCCTGGCGCGGCGGGACGGGCTGACACTCGCCGAGGTGCGGCTGTTCACGGGCCGATCCCACCAGATCCGGGTGCAGCACGCCCACGCGGGGCTGCCGCTGTGGGGCGACGCCCGCTACGGCGGGGGCAGGCCCGGCCAGCAGATCGCGCTGTGGGCGGCGGAGCTGACGCTGGAGCACCCCACCCGGCACGAGGCGCTGCGCTTCGCCTGCCCGCCGCCGAAGGGCGAGCCTTGGAGCGGCTTCGCGGGGGAGATTGAGACCTATTTCAAGGAGACAGACGCGTGAAGAAGAAGCGGGGCGGGCGCTGGTCCGTCATATTCCTGTGCTGCACGCTGGCGGTGCCCACCGTGGCGGCGATGATGGGGGCCTACGAGGGCGTGCCCACGCTGCAGCAGATGTCCCCGGCGCTGGCCACCGGCGCGCTGCTGGGCCTGGCCCACATACTGCTGCGGCCCGCGCTGCGGCTGATCAGCGCGCCGCTGGGCTGCATGACCCTGGGCCTGTTCGGCATGGTGATCGACGTGGGGCTGCTGTACGCCTGCGACCGGCTGGTGGATGGCTTCGAGGCCCCGGGCCTGTTGTACGCGATACTGACGGCGATCCTGATCAACGCCGTGTGCGCGGTGGCCGCCGGGCGCCGGTGAAGCCTTGTGCCCGTCAATGGATCTGAAATACTTTTGTAATAAACTGCCCCGGATTTGTGCCGTTTTGCCCTGGGACACGCCCCCGCGAGGGGTGGTCGGCGGGCCGGGAAGCCCTGAATTGTGACAGAATTTGGAACAGATTTGCTGCAAATAGTCACAATCGGGCGGAGTTTGGGAAACAAGTTTGACCTTAACAGACCGAAGTCTGTGGAAAATTTTTATGCACCGCGCGCTCGCATGTGGATAAAGCCCCAAAAAGCCGCCAAAAAGGGGATTTTACCCCCAAATCCTGTGGATAACTGTGTGGAAAGTGTGGATTTCTGCATAGATCATGCATTGTATATACAGTCGGGCCTATTCATTTTTTACAATTTATTTCTCAAGTGTTCAAAGGAAATATGCCCCGGCGGACCGCGCCGGGGAACGATTGACAAACGTCGGCCAAGGGCTATAATGGACACAGGGCCGCGACGGCGGCAGCACGTGAAGAACGGAGGATGTAATATGGATGCGAGAGAACTGGCCGGAACCATCGACCATACCCTGCTGAAGCCGGACGCCACCGCGGCGCAGGTGCTGAAGCTGTGCGACGAGGCGAAGCGGTACCGCTTTGCCAGCGTGTGCGTGAACCCCAGCCGCATCGCCCTGGCGGCGAAGGCGCTGGAGGGCAGCGGCGTGACGCCCTGCTGCGTGGTGGGCTTCCCCTTCGGCGCGATCCCCAGCGAAAGCAAGGCCGCCGAGACCGCCGTGGCCGTGAGGAACGGCGCGCGGGAGGTGGACATGGTCATCGACATCGGCGCCGCCAAGGACGGCGACTGGGACTATGTGCAGGCCGATATCGCCGCCGTGAAGGCCGCCTGCGGCGATCTGGCGAAGCTGAAGGTGATCATCGAGGCCTGCCTTCTGACCGACGAGGAGAAGGTGAAGGCCTGCCTGGCGGCCAAGGCGGCGGGGGCGGACTTCGTGAAGACCTCCACCGGCTATTCGAAGTCCGGCGCCACCGTGGAGGACGTGGCCCTGATGCGCAGCACCGTGGGCCCGGACATGGGCGTGAAGGCCGCCGGCGGCATTCACACCCGGGCGGAGGCCCTGGCCATGCTGGAGGCCGGCGCGAACCGCCTGGGGGCCAGCAGCGGCATCGCCATCGTCAGCGAATAGCCCTGTCCCACAGCGGTTTTGACGGCGCGGAGCGTGCCTCGCGCCGTCATATTTTTGTCCAAAATGGGCACAAAATGACACCAATTCGACTTTGGTATTTATCAAATATTTCAATGTATCGTAAATGTATAATTATTATGTAGAATTCAACGATTTGTTGCGTTGGCCGCCAGATTGCCTGTATAATCGTAACATCATTAATACATACAGCAGGGAGGACACCAAAGATGACCAAGAAGCTGATGGCCGTACTGGCACTGGCACTGATGCTGACCATGATCTGCTCCGCGGCGCTGGCCGTGGGCGGCGACCTGACCGTGAAGGAAGCGGTCGCCTATTCCGACAAGGCGCTGACCAAGCCCATCTCCAAGATCCCCGCCGGCACTTCGCTGTTGGCCGATGTGAACGGCAGCACCGCCAAGGTTTACTACGGCGGCCAGGTCTGCTACATCGGCGCCTCCGACCTCATGAAGAAGGACGCCTCCTCCGATTACTTCGCTACTCTGGAAAAGGGCACCCGCGTGTACCAGCGCGCCGAGACCGGCGCCAGCTCCTTCAAGCTGAAGAGCAGCGGCACCGTGAAGCTGTGCCTGGTCAACGGCGATTGGGCGCTGGTGCGCACCACCGGCAAGCTGGCCCTGTACGCCTATGTGAAGCTCGACAAGCTGGTCGACGTCCGCAAGTAATCGGCCGCCGCTGCATAAATACCGCCTTCCGACTTCCGGAGGGCGGTTTTATGCGTCATAATTGCATAAATAAACATATTGCGTTAAATATCGTGAATATCTATTGCATTTTCCCGCATACGGATGTATAATCGGGGCAATTCAAACGGAGCCGTACTCCGCAAGCAAATGGAGGGTAATAAAATGAAGAAGCTCATCGCACTGGTTATCGTGGCGCTGTTCGCGCTGACCGCCGTCTCCGCCCTGGCCGAGAACGGCACCCTGACGCTGGCCACCAACGTCAACTTCCCGCCCTATGAGTTCTACGACGACGAGACCGGCGAGCCCACCGGCATCGACATCGAGATCGCCAAGATCATTTGCGAGAAGATCGGCTACAACCTGGAGGTCGTGGACATCGACTTCGGCGCGATCATCCCGGCGCTGGCCGCCCACAGCTACGATTTCTCCGCCGCGGGCATGACCGTGACCGAGGAGCGCAAGCAGAGCGTGCTGTTCACCGACACCTATGCCGTGGGCATCCAGGCGGTCATCGTGCCCCAGGATTGCGAGGCCGAGGACATCTACGCCCTGCTGGAGAGCAAGGGCGGCCACATCGCCATCGGCGTGCAGGAGAGCACCACCGGCGACATCTACATCTCCGATGAGTTCGAGACCGCGGGCACTGCCGACGTGCAGCGCTTCAAGAACGGCGCGGACGCCGTGCTGGCCCTGACCAGCGGCCAGGTGGATTGCGTGGTCATCGACAACGAGCCCGCCAAGGCCTTCGTGGCCAAGAACGAGGGCCTGAAGCTGCTGGCCTCCGCCTACACCGAGGAGAACTACGCCATGGCCTTCCCCAAGGACAGCGAGATCTACGAGGCCTTCAACGCCGCGCTGAACGAGCTGATGGCCGACGGCACCCTGCAGGGCATCGTCGATCAGTTCATCCCCGCCGAATAATCGACATATGTTCCATTCAAACAAGGGGGCCTTGTGCCCCCTTGTTTGAGCGTTATAGAGAAAAGAAGGTGTTTTCTTGCAGGCATGGCTTGACAGTTTAAGGGCGGAATTCGACCTGAATTTCGTGCAGGGCAACCGCTGGCGCTTCCTGGTGGACGGCCTGGGCAACACGCTTAAGATCACGATGCTGGCGCTGCTGCTGGGCCTGGTGATCGGCATGGTGATCGCGGCCGTGCGCTCCACCTACGACAAGACCGCCGAAAGCGCCCGTCCCGGCTTCGGCAGGCGGCTGCTGGGCTTCTTCAACGGGCTGTGCAAGGTGTACCTGACGGTGCTGCGCGGCACGCCCGTGGTGGTGCAGCTGATGATCTTTGCCTTCGTGATCTTCGCCTCGTTCCGCAACAAGCTGTTGGTGGCGGGGCTGGCCTTCGGCCTGAACTCCGGCGCGTATGTGGCGGAGATCATCCGCGGCGGCATCATGTCCATCGACAACGGCCAGTTCGAGGCCGGGCGCAGCCTGGGCTTCAACTACCTGCAGACGATGCAGCACATCATCGTGCCCCAGGTGTTCAAGAACGTGCTGCCCAGCCTGATGAACGAGTTCATCGCCCTGCTGAAGGAGACCTCCGTCGCCGGCTATGTGGCCGTGATGGACCTGACCAAGGCGGGCGACACCATCCGCGGGCGCACCTATTCGCCGTTCATGCCGCTGATCGCCGTGGCGCTGATCTACCTGGCGCTGGTGATGCTGCTGACCTGGATCGTCGGACGGGTGGAAAGGAGGCTGAGGAACAGTGACCACTGACGTGCTGATTCGCGTGGAGGGGCTGGAAAAGCGCTTCGGCGACAACATCCATGCCCTGAACGGCGTGGACGCCGAGATCAAGAAGGGCGAGGTGGTGGTGGTCATCGGGCCCTCCGGCTCCGGCAAGCGAGGGCGTGGACATCACCGACCCCAAGGTGAACATCAACCGCCACCGCCAGAAGATGGGCATGGTGTTCCAGCACTTCAACCTGTTCCCCAACATGACCGTGCTGAAGAACATGACCGTGGCCCCGGTGAAGCTGGGCAAGAAGAAAAAGGAGGCCGCCGAGGCCATGGCCCGCCAGCTGCTGGAGCGCGTGGGCCTGTCCGACCGGGCCGACGCCTATCCCAACCAGCTGTCCGGAGGGCAGAAGCAGCGCATCGCCATCGTCCGCGCCCTGTGCATGGAGCCGGACGTGATGCTGTTCGACGAGCCCACCTCCGCCCTGGACCCGGAGATGGTGGGCGAGGTGCTGGACGTGATGAAGCAGCTGGCCCGCGAGGGCATGACCATGGTGGTCGTGACCCACGAGATGGGCTTCGCCCGCGAGGTCGGCGACCGCGTGATCTTCATGGACGGCGGCCGCATCATCGAACAGGGCACCCCCGAGGACGTGTTCGAACGCCCCCAGAACGCCAGGCTGAAGGAGTTCTTGGGGAAGATATTGTGAGGGAAATAGGGAGTAGGGAACAGGGAGTAGGGAATAGGAACTAGGAACTAGGAACTAGGGTGCTGGGAACAGGAATACCGGCTGCCGCCAAAAGCCTTCCCCTATGGGGAAGGTGCCGAGCGAAGCGAGGCGGATGAGGTCTTCCCGCGCGAATGCCATCCGCTTGCGTGCGACCTCTCCGTAGGGCGATCT